>NZ_JAAGLX010000011.1:0-206988 GCF_010548325.1 Streptomyces sp. SID13666
GTCGCGGCGCCCGCCCAGGCGGCGGCCGAGCCGGCCGCACCGCGGGTGCGGGAGCGGACCCCCGAGGAGGCGGCCGCCGCGCTCGGCGCCCTGCAGTCCGGGACCGCCGCGGCCCGATCCGCACTCGAAACCGAAGGGAACGACCCGCGATGACCAGCCGAGAAGCCGGTGACACGGCGTGGGTGCTCGACCCGATTCTGGAGATCCCGCACGTCCGGGCGGCCGTCCTGCTGACCAGGGACGGGCTGGTCTCCGGGTTCTCCGCGGCACTGTCGCAGGCCACCGCGGAGCGCACCGCCGCGATCACCAGCACGGTGCAGGGCGCGTGCCGGGCGGCCGCCGCGGCCTTCGCGGACCAGGACGACGCACAGATCCGCCAGATCGTCATCGAGTCCGACCACGGCTACATCCTGGTCGCGCCCACCAGGCACGGCTCGGTCGTGGCCGCCTTCGGCGACCCGGAGGTCCGGCTGGACCTGCTCGCCCACCGGGTGCACTCGCAGGTGGCACGGCTCGGTGAGAAGGCGATGGCCGCCGCGCCCCGGGGAGCCGATGGCGGCTCTCCGGTATGACGGGCCGCCGGAGCGGCCGCCCCCTGGTCCCCGCGTATCTGTCCACCGGCGGGGTGGCGCGGCCGAGCCGCAACAGCCTGGAGCGCCTCTCGGTGCTGACCGGCGGGGAGCACGTCCCCGACGGGCTCCCCGCCGCCCGGCACGCGCTGCTCAAGGCGCTGGACGGCGGCTCGCTGACCGTGGTGGAGACCGCGGCCCTGCTGGAGCTGCCGGTCTCCGCCGTACGCGTCCTCGCCGCCGATCTGATCGACCTGGGGCTGGTGAGCGCCCGCCCGCCGGTACCCCTGGCCGCCCTGCACGACCCCGACCTGTTGAAGAGAGTGGCCGATGGCCTCCGCGCCCTCAAGCAGTAGCACCGGCACCGGTGGCCTGCACCTGCCGGACAGCGCCCGCGATCTGGTGAAGATCCTGGTGGCGGGCCCGTTCGGGGTGGGCAAGACCACGCTGATCGACTCGGTTTCGGAGATCCGTCCGCTGCACACCGAGGAGCACATGTCCGAGGCGTCGGTCCAGGTCGACGACCTGGCCGGGGTGCGGGACAAGACCACCACCACGGTCGCCATCGACTTCGGGCGGATCAGCCTGGCGGGCGGCGTCGTGCTCTACCTGTTCGGCACTCCCGGCCAGGAGCGCTTCCGTTCCCTGTGGGCGGACATCGCCTACGGGGCGCTCGGCGCGCTGGTGCTGGTCGACACCCGCCGTATCGACGACTCCTTCGACGTGCTCGGCCTGGTGGAGGAGACGGGGCTGCCGTACGCCGTGGCGCTCAACACGTTCCCCGACTCGCGGCCGTACACCGAGGACCAGCTCCGCCGTTCCCTGGACCTGGATCCCGGCACGCCGATGGTGAGCTGCGACGCCCGGGACGCCAACTCCTCCATCGACTCGCTGCTCGCCCTCGTCCAGCACCTGATAGCCCGCGACCGTCCGGAGACCTGGTGAACCCCTCTCCCTATCCCGCCCCCGCCGAGACCTTCTCGCTGTCCGCGCCGGTGCGCCTGTGGGAGGACGGCTTCGCCGCCGACCCGCACGCCTACTACGCGACGTTGAAGGCCCAGGGCCCGATCGGCTGGGCCGAGCTCGCGCCCGGCATCCCCGCGTACGTCGTCACCGACCGGCGCGCCGCCCTCGAGGTGCTGCACGACCCCGAGACCTGGTCGCACGACCCCCGGCCGTGGGAGGCCACGGTCGCCGAGGACTCGCCGATCCTCGGCATGATGCGCTGGCGCCCCAACACCCTGTTCTCCGACGGCGACGCCCACATCCGCTACCGCCGTACCCTGGTCGACGCCTTCGACCTCGTGGAGCCGCACGACCTGCGCGAGCGGGTGCACCACGCGGTGGACGTCCTGGTGAACCGGTTCGGCCCGGCGGGCAGCGCCGACCTCGTCGCCGACTTCGCCCGCCCGCTGATGTCGCTGATCTTCAACAACCTGTTCGGCCTGCCGGACAGCGAGAGCGGCCGGCTCGAAGCCGCGCTGGGCAAGATGATGGAGGGCGGCGCCGACTCCGCCGAGGGCGAGGCCGAGTACGGCAGTTACGTCATGGGGCTCGTCGGCGCCAAGAGCGCGCAGCGCGGCGAGGACCTGACGAGCTGGCTGCTGGACCACCCGCTGGAGCTGACCCCCGAAGAGGTCGTCTGGCAGGTCTTCCTGACCCTGGGCGCGGGCCATGAGCCCAGCGCGAACCTCGTCTCCAACGCACTGTCCCGCATTCTCGGAAACCCCGCCTACTACTCGACGCTGACCAGCGGTTCGCGCCCGGTCATGGAAGCGGTCGTCGAGGTGCTGCGGTACGAGACCCCGCTGGCGAACTACGGCATCCTCTACGCCCGCGAGTCGCTGAGCTTCCACGGTGTCTGGGTGCAGGCGGCCGTCCCCGTCGTCGTCTCCTACGGCGCCCTCGCGCTCTTCTCCGAGCAGGAGTTCGCCGGGGCCCACCACCCCCGCGACGCCTCGCATCTGTCGTGGTCGGCGGGCGAGCACGCCTGTCCCGTCAAGCAGCAGGCCCTGCTGATCGCCACCGAGTCCATCGAGCGGCTCACCCAGTGGCTGCCCGACCTGACGGCGACCACCCCGCGCGAGGACCTCAGCTGGCGCCCGGGACCGTTCCACCGCTCCCTGAAGGCGCTTCCCGTCCGCTTCACCCCGCGTATCCCCGACCAGCCTGGAGACCGAGCATGACCGTGTCCCCCCGTTTGGCCATCGACCCGTTCGGCGCCGACATCCCCGCCGAGAGCGCCCGGCTGCGCGCTCTCGGCCCAGTGGTGGCCGTCGAGCTGCCGGGCGGCATCCCCGCCTGGGCGCCCACCGGCTACGACACCCTCAAGGCGCTGATCCTGGACCCACGGGTCAGCAAGGACCCGCGCAAGCACTGGTCGCTGTTCCCGGAGATCGGCGAACACCCCGCCTGGGGCTGGATCATGGGCTGGGTCGGCGTGGTCAACATGCTCTCGACGTACGGCCCGGACCACACCCGGCTGCGCAAGCTCGTCGCCCCCAGCTTCACCGCCCGCCGCACCGAGGCGATGCGCGCCCGGGTGGAGCAGATCACCACCGAGCTCCTCGACCGGCTCGACACCTCGGGCGCGTCGGGCGAACCGGTCGACGTACGATCCGGCTACGCGCACCCGCTGCCGATGCAGCTGATCTGCGAGCTGTTCGGTGTCCCGGACGAGCTGCGCGAGGACACCGGCCGGCTGATCGCCGCCATCATGGACACCTCCGATCCCAGCCCGGAGCACGCCGCGTCCGTCCAGCACCAGATCGGCACCGTGCTGCCCGCGCTCATCGGCCACAAGAGCGAGCACCCCGGCGACGACATGACCACCGAGCTCATCAAGGTCCGTGACGAGGAGGGCGACCGGCTCAGCGACGAGGAGCTGCTCTACACCCTGCTCCTCGTGATCGGCGCCGGCTTCGAGACCACCGTCAACCTCATCGGCAACGCCGTGGTGGCGCTGCTGCAGCACCCCGAGCAGCTCGCGGCGGTCCGCGCCGGCGAGATCGGCTGGGACGGCGTCATCGACGAGGTGCTGCGTGTCGCACCGTCCATCGCGTCGCTCCCGCTGCGGTTCGCCGTCTCCGACATCACCATCGAGGGCGTGACGATCCCGGCGGGCGACGCCATCGTCACCACGTTCGCCGCCGCCGGCCAGGACCCGGAGCACTACGGGCCGGGCGCCGCCGAGTTCGACGCCGCCCGCACGTCCGACGACCATCTCGCGTTCGGCATCGGTGTGCACCGCTGCATCGGCGCCCCGCTCGCCCGGATGGAGGCCCTCACCGCGCTCCCCGCGCTCTTCGAGCGCTTCCCGGACCTCCAGCTCGCGGTCAAGGCGGACGAGTTGCGGCAGGTCCCGTCGTTCATCGCCTACGGCTGGCAGGAGATCCCGGTCCGGCTGCACGGGTAGGGCCTAGGGGCCGCGGCGCTGCTCCCCCGGGAGTACGCGCCGCGGACCGGCTGCCGCGGACGAAGTAGCGCCGGCCCCTCCTCGTGCCGGACGCGGCGGAGGGCGGCCGGGGGCGAGAGTGTCCGTGGGGGCGGTCCGCCCCCGACGGGCCATCGACGACCGGGACAGCCGCCTTGGAACACGCACGAACGAACGAAGAGTCCGCCGCGGACACCGTCCCGCAGGCGCCCGCCGCCGATGCGCCGGCGGAGGTGCCTTCGGAGGCACCGTCCGGTCCCGCCCCTGCCGCGCGGCGCTCCCGGCTGCGGTGGTGGGTCCGGCGTACCGCGCTGGTCTGTGCGGCGCTGCTGGTCTCGGTGACCGCCGCGTCGTTCGTGTACAACGCGTTCACCTCCGACCGGGCCGCGCCACCACCGGGGCTGACGTACGTCGAGGCCGACGGTATCCACACCCGCTACGAGGCGTGGGGCGCGACGGGCTCGCCCGTCGTCCTCGTGCACGGGGCCTTCGAGTCGGCCGACACCTGGTCGCGGCTGGCCCCGCTGCTCGCCCGGAACCACCGGGTGTACGCCCTGGACCTGACCGGCTCGGGGTACAGCGAGCGGAGCGGCCCGTACACCGTCGACCACTTCACCCGGCAGTTGCTGGGCTTCCTCGACGCCCTGCGGCTGGGCGGTCCCGGTGAGCGCCCGATCCTGGTCGGCCACTCCAGCGGCGCGGCGATGGTCGCCGAGGCCGCGCTGCGCGCGCCCGGGCGGATCGGCGGGGTGATGCTCCTCGACGGCGACGCCCTCGACACGGGCGCCGGCCCGCCGCCCGCGCTGCGGTACGCGCTGATCGATCCGTACCGCACCACCCTGCTGCGGCTCGGGCTCGGCTCCGACTGGCTGATCCGCAAGGTGTACGACTCCCAGTGCGGGCCCGGCTGCCCGCGGCTGGACGGCGCGGGTCTCGACCAGTGGCGGCGGCCACTGCGGGTGGCGGGCGCCGAGGGCGCCCTGTGGAGCATGCTGGGCGAGGGCGTACCCGGCATGTCCGCCGACCGGCTGGCGGGACTGCGCGGGGTGGACGTGCCCAAGGCGGCCGTGTTCGGCGCGCAGGACGACGTGTTCAGCCGGCGGACGCCGGCCGAGACCGCCGCACGCATCGGAGCCCCCGCCCCGACGCTGATCCCCGGCGCCCGTCATCTGACGATGATCTCCAGCCCGGACGCGGTCGCCGCCGCGGTGGAAGCTCTCGCCGGCCGTACCGCCCGGTGATCCGGCAACCGGCGCGGGGCCTCCGGGCGGGCCGCCGCTCCGGCCGGCACCGGCCGGGGCCGTACGCTGCTGACACAGGCCGACCGAGGGAGACCGCGCATGGAACTGGCACCGCGAGTGCGGTACGCCGTCACCGACCGGCACGGCGGGGTGAGCAGGGCCCCGTACGACAGCAGGAACCTCGGCGGGGCCACCGGCGACGACCCGGCCGCCGTCCGCCGCAACCGGCAGCTGACCGCGTTCGAGCTGGGTCTCGACACCTCCCGTGTCGTCCACATGCGCCAGGTGCACAGTGCGACGGTGGCCGATGTGACCGCGCCCTTCGGCCCGGACGCGCCGCCGCTCGACGCCGTCGTGACCTCCGAGGTCGGCCTCGCGCTGGCCGCGCTGGCGGCCGACTGCGCCTCGGTGCTGCTGGCCGACCCGGTGGCCCGGGTCATCGGCGCCGCGCACTCCGGACGGGTGGGAACGGTGGCCGGCGTCGTGCCCGTCACCGTCGACGCCATGGTCGCCAAGGGCGCCGACCCGGCCCGGATGGTCGCCTTCATCGGGCCGACCGCCTGCGGCACGTGCTACGAGGTGCCCGACGCCCTGCGCGAGGAGGTCTGCGCCACGCTCCCCGAAGCGTGGGCGACCACCACCCAGGGCACCGCCGGACTGGACGTACGGGCGGGCATCGCCGGGCAGTTGACCCGCGCCGGCGTGGCCGAGGTCCGGCACGACCCGCGCTGCACCATCGAGTCGAAGGAACTGTTCTCGTACCGGCGGGAGCAGACCACCGGACGGTTCGCCGCCTACGTCTGGCTGACGCGGTAGTCGTCGGTAACCGGCGCTCCGGTGGCGGGAGTTCACCGGGGTTGTGATCATTCCGATATGCGCTGCCCAGGATATGGACCAATCAGTTAGGCTTACCTAAGTTGTGTCCGAGTTACCCAGGTGACCGAGAGGGTGGGAAGAGTCCATGGCGGACCGTCCGGCGCGCAGGACCCCGAAGCTCAACCGGGCGCGCGTACTGCGCACCGAACGCATCACCCCGCACATGATCCGTGTGGTGCTCGGTGGCGAGCAGCTCGCGGGCTTCGGTGCGGGCGAGCACACCGATCACTACATCAAGCTGCAGTTCCCGGTGGACGGGGTCGCCTACCCCGAGCCCATGGACCTGGAAACGGTCCGCCGGGACTTCCCCCGCGACCAGTGGCCGCGCACCCGCACCTACACCGTGCGCGCCTGGGACCCGCAGGCGGTGGAGCTGACCGTCGACTTCGTGCACCACGGCGACGAGGGCATCGCCGGCCCGTGGGCGGCCCGGGTGCAGCCCGGCGAGGAAGTGCTGTTCGCCGGCCCCGGCGGCGCGTACTCGCCCGGCGAGGACGCCGACTGGCATCTGCTCGCCGGTGACGAGAGCGCCCTGCCGGCCATCGCCGCGTCCCTGGAGCGACTGCCCGAGGGAGCGCTCGCGAAGGCGTTCATCGAGGTGGCCGGCCCCGAGGAGGAGCAGGAGATCGTCCCGTCGGGGAAGGCGGACATCGTCTGGCTGCACCGCGGCGACCGGCCGATCGGCGCCGCGCTCGTGGAGGCGGTGCAGGCCCTGGAGTTCCCGCAGGGCACCGCGCAGGCCTTCGTGCACGGCGAGGCGACGTTCGTGAAGGAACTGCGGCGTCATCTGCGGATGGACCGCGGTCTGGAGCGCGAGCAGCTCTCCATCTCCGGCTACTGGCGGCGCGGCGCGGACGAGGACGGCTGGCAGGCCTCGAAGCGCGAGTGGAACCAGCAGGTCGAGCAGGAGCAGGAAGCCGTTCCGGCCACTTCCTGACAGCGGCGTTGCTGACGTCGGGCGCGCCACACGGCGGTTCGGGGTGAACGCACGGCGGCCGGGCCCGGAGGTTCCGGGCCCGGCCGCCGTTTCCGTACGGCCCTCAGACCGACTTCTGGTAGGCGCGGAAGGTGCGGGTGGACAGCCACACCGCGGCCACCGCCAGCGCCAGCAGCGCGCCACCGCGGCTGAGCACCGAGCCCCAGTCGGGGTCGGTGGCCATCGCCGAACGGCCCGCCACCAGCGCCCAGTTGACGGGGTTGAAGTCGGCGATGTGCCGCATCCACGACGGCATCAGCGTCACGGCCATGAAGGCCGAGGACAGGAACGTCAGCGGCAGCAGCAGGAAGGTGTTGATGCCGATGATGCTCTCGCGCTGCCGCACCAGCATGCCGAGCGCGTTGGAGAACGCGCCGAACACCGTACCGAGCAGGATCGACGCGATGACCAGGATCACCAGTCCGGTGACGCCGCCCGGGTAGTCGGCGCCGCCGAGCTTGCCCAGCAGCACGATCACCACGGACTGCAGCGCGGTGCTGATGCCCTGCTGCACCACGTTGGCGTTCATCAGCGCCGCCCGGCTGACCGGGGTGACGAGGAAGCGGTTCAGCGTGCCGCGTTCGATCTCCTCAAGGGTGCCCATGCCCGCCCACATGCTGGACGCCAGGGCGCTCATCACCACCACGCCCGGCACCAGGTAGTCCAGGTAGGACGTGGTGCCGAAGCCGCCCAGCTCGACGACCTTGCGGAACAGCGAGCCGAAGAGGAACAGCCAGATCACCGGCTGCACCAGGGTGATCACCAGGAACGCCGGCTGCCGCAGGATCGCGGTCAGTTGACGCTGCGTCATGTACCAGGTGTGGTTCAGGGTCGCCGTACTCATCGGGCACCTCCAGCGGTGGCCGGGACGGGAGCGCCGTCACCGGTGTCGGCGTCCGCGAAGCGGCGGCCGGCGTAGCGCAGATAGACATCGTCGAGGGAGGGCCGGGCCACGGTCACCGAGGCCACGGCCGCGCCCTCGCGTTCGAGGACGGCGAGCACGTGCGGCACCGCGGAGGGACCGTCGTCGGCGCGGGCCCGCAGATGACGGCCGTCGACGACCGCCTCCCGGACGCCCGCGAACTCCGACAGCGCCGTCTCCAGCAGCCGGGCGTCGAGCGGGCCGGTGTCCTCCCGCAGCACGACCTGGACGGCGTCGCCGTGCAGTTCGCCCTTCAGCTCGTCGGGGGTGCCCTCGGCGACGACCCGGCCGCGGTCGACGATCGCGACGCGCTCGGCGAGCCGGTCGGCCTCTTCGAGGTAGTGGGTGGTCAGCAGGATCGTCAGGCCCTCGTCACCGGCCAGCCGGGAGATCTCCTCCCACATGGCGGTACGCGCCTCGGGGTCGAGACCGGTGGTCGGCTCGTCGAGGAACAGCACCTCGGGCCGGTGGACCAGCCCGATGGCCACGTCCAGCCGGCGCTGCATACCGCCGGAGTACGTCTTGACCAGCCGCTTGCCGGCATCGGTGAGATCGAAACGGTCCAGCAGCTCATCGGCCCGCCGGGTCAGCGCGGCGCCCCTGAGCCCGTAGAGCCGCCCCTGCAGAAGCAGGTTCTCCCGCCCGGTGGCGACCGGGTCGGCGCCGGACTTCTGCGCGACCACGCCGATGGCCCGGCGGACCCGGTCCGGATGGCGCAGCGCGTCATGGCCCGCGACGATCGCGGTCCCGGAATCCGGACGGGCGAGCGTGGTGAGGATCTTGACGGTGGTCGACTTGCCGGCGCCGTTGGGGCCCAGCAGTCCGAA
Organism: Streptomyces sp. SID13666; assembly: GCF_010548325.1. NCBI lineage: Bacteria > Bacillati > Actinomycetota > Actinomycetes > Kitasatosporales > Streptomycetaceae > Streptomyces > Streptomyces sp. SID13666. The sequence goes on from NZ_JAAGLX010000011.1 coordinate 8,845, forward strand.
GACCGTGCCCGCTCCGACGGTGATGTTCATGCCGTCAAGGGCCTTGATATCGCCGGGATACGTCTTGATCAGGTTGAGCGCCGCCACAGCGGGCGCGCGGGTGGTCGTCATGAGGTGCCTCCGCATATCGGTGTTCGGTGTCTGCCGAACCGATCGCGGGAAGGGAGCCGGGCTATCCTGGGTATGCCGCACCTGGATCGCCTGGCACCTGCTTCGCGCGGTTGTCCGGCCGATGGGTTACGCCTCCGGTGTCCGCTGTTCCCGCAGCGGGCGCCGGAGTTGTTGTTTCCGGGGGTGGTACCCCCGAGGTCAGAGCTCCTTCATGTGCTCCCTGAACTGTTCGCCGATCCCGGAGTCCGCGACCCGCTTCTCGATCTCCGCCCATTCGCCGGGGATCTCGCCGCTCTGCTGCCAGGACCGCCACTCGGCGACGCCGGAGACCGTTCCCGCGGCCAGCTCGGCGAGGAAGCCACGAGTCCAGGCGATCTCCGCCTCGACCATGTGGACCTGGTACTCGGTCTCGATGAGGAACATCCGGGGCAGGTCCCCGTCCAGCTTGCCGAGCACCCCGCGGATCGCCGCCACCTGGACCTCCAGCTTGGCGACCCGCTCCCCGAGCAGCCCGACCGCCTCGTCCGGCGGCAGCATCAGAATCAGCGAGAGCGCCGCCTCATAGGCCGGATACTCCCGCACCGGCACGGCCACCAGATCGGCGAGCCAGTCGTGCATCTCCACCCGCCCGGACGTGGTCAGGCCGTACAGGGTCCGCTCGGGACGGTTACCCTGCCGCTGCGTACCGGCGATCTCGACGAATCCGTGCTTCTCGAGGTTCTGGACGACGGTGTAGAGCGAGCCGTAATTGATCTTGATGCTCTGCTCCTTCCCCCGCTGCCGAAGCACCTGCGCAATCTCGTACGGATGCATCGGCCGCTCCCCCAGCGTGGCCATCACCGCCAGCGCCAACGGATTGGACAGCTTCCGCCGCTTCGCCATCATCCTCACCTCGCTTCCGGATATCCGTGGCCGAGCATATCGCGTGTACGCGAGTGCGACAAGCGCGATACATCGCGAGTTTCGGATGTTCTCCACGCCCTGCCCGCCGTGTCCCCACCTGTCGTACCCTGCACCGCAGGGCGCACGGAGGAGTCGCATGGATCATCAGGAACGCCAACAGCGCGCAGCCGGCGCCATCGTCGGCTCGGCAGTGGGCGACGCGCTCGGCGCGCCTTTCGAGTTCGGCGAGGCGGGCACGTTCTCCACCCGGTTCCCGGCCGCCGGCGGCGAGATGTGCGGGGGCGGGGGCTGGGATCCCGGCGAGGCCACCGATGACACGCAGATGGCGGTGCTGGTCGCCGAGTCGCTCCTGGAGCGCGACGGCCTGGACCTGCCCGACATCTTCGAACGGTTCCAGCGGTGGTCGGCCGCCGAGCCGAAGGACATCGGGCTGCAGACCGAGGACGTGCTCAGCAACGGGATGCCGTGGGACCTCGCCGCCGCCGTGCACTTCCAGGTCAACCAACGCGCGGCCGGCAACGGCTCGTTGATGCGGGCGACGACCTCGGCCGTGTACTTCGCACCGGCGGGCCGGGACGCGACGATGGACGCGGCCCGGCGGATCGCCGCCCTCACCCATGGCGACGGCGCGGCCTGGGAGGGCACCGCCGTCTTCCATGAGCTGGTACGGGTGGCACTCGACGGCGGTGACCCGCTGGCAGCCGTGGGGGCCGCCCTCGGCGAGGTCGGGCAGGACCACCGGCAACGCTGGGCGGTCGTCCTCGACCCCGACTGGCACCCCGGACTGGCCACGGAGTTCAACGGAGCCGTGTGGCCCTGTCTCGGCTCCGCGGTGTGGGCGCTGCGCACCACCTCGTCGTTCGAGGGGGCGCTGCGGGCGGCGGTCGATCTCGGGGGTGACACCGATACGGTCGCCGCGGTCACCGGGGGGCTCGCCGGGGCCGTGCACGGGCTCGGGGCGATTCCCGAGCGGTGGACGGAGACGCTGCATGTGCCGCTGCCGGGCTTCGGCGGACGGGAGTTGCGGCTGGCGGAGCTCGTCGGGCTCTCGGAGCGGCTGGCCCGCGCGGGAAGCGCGCGGTGAGACGGCGGCAGCCCCCGCCCGCCGGAGAACCGGCGGGCGGGGGCTGCCAGGTGGGCTCAGCCCACTGAGGAGTACGCCACTACTCCGCGGCGCAGGGCGTCGACGGCCTTGCGGGCGTTCTTGCGGACCGGGCTGTCGGTGGGGGCCGCGTCGGAGATCTGGCCGAGTACGTCGATGACCTGCTTGCACCAGCGGACGAAGTCACCGGCCGGCATCTCGGCGTCGCCGAGGACCGCGTCCAGGCCGTGGCCCGACGCCCAGCGGTAGACCGGCCAGGCGAAGCCGAGGTCCGGCTCGCGCTGGCCGACGCCCTCGGTCTGGTGGATCCGGTGGTCCTCCTCCAGCGCGTCGAGCCGGCCCCAGATCCTGACCATCTCGGCGAGCGCCTCCTTGGCGTTGCCGGTCGGGAGCTTGGGCGCCAGCGCGTCGTCGGACTGGCGGGCCTCGAAGACCAGCGCCGAGACGCACGCCGCCAGTTCGGCCGGGCCGAGGCCGTCCCAGACGCCCTCGCGCAGGCACTCACTGGCCAGCAGGTCCAGCTCGCCGTAGAGCCGGGCGAGCCGCTTGCCGTCGGCGGTGACCTGCTCGCCCTGCAGATACCCGAGTTCGGTGAGCAGCCCGCAGATCCGGTCGAAGGTGCGCGCGATGGTGTTGGTGCGGCCCTCGATGCGCCGCTCCAACTGCTTGGTGTCGCGCGCCAGCCGGTGGTAGCGCTCCGCCCAGCGGGCGTGGTCCTCGCGCTCGTCGCACCCGTGGCAGGGGTGCGCGCGGATCTCGGTGCGCATCCGGGCGATCTCGGTGTCGTCGGCCGCCGCGGCCCGCGACTTGCGGTGCCGCTCCGGCTCGTAGTGCCCTGCCTTGGTCCGCATCGCGGAGGCCAGGTCGCGGCGGGACTGCGGGCTGCGCGGGTTGAACGACTTCGGGATCCGCATCCGGTCGACGGCTTCGACCGGCACCGGGAAGTCGATCTGCGCCAGCCGCTTGACCTGCCGCTCGGCGGTGAGCACCAGCGGACGCGGGCCGTCCTGATGGTCCTCGTGCCGCCGGTGGCCGGGGCTGCGGCCGGCCGGGACACCGGGTTCGAGCACCAGCGCGAGCCCGGCGTACTTGCCCGCCGGGACATGGATGATGTCGCCCGGCTTGAGCTTCTCCAGCGCGTCCGACGCGGCGGCCCGCCGCTGCGTGGCGCCCTGCCGCGACAGTTCGGCCTCGCGCTCCTTCAACTGGCGGCGCAGCCGCATGTAGTCGTCGAAGTTGCCGAGGTGGCAGGTCATCGACTCCTTGTAGCCGTCGAGCCCCTCCTCGTTGCGCTGCACCTGCTTGGAGATCCCGACGACCGACCGGTCGGCCTGGAACTGCGCGAAGGAGGTCTCCAGCAGCTCCCGTGAGCGGTGCCGCCCGAACTGGCCGACCAGGTTGACCGCCATGTTGTACGACGGCTTGAAGGACGAGCGCAGCGGATACGTCCGGGTGCCGGCCAGCCCCGCGACCGCGCCCGGGTCGAAGCCGCGCTGCCACAGCACGACGGCATGGCCCTCGACGTCGATACCGCGACGGCCGGCCCGGCCGGTCAGCTGGGTGTACTCGCCCGGGGTGATGTCGGCGTGCGTCTCGCCGTTCCACTTCACGAGCTTCTCGAGCACCACGGAGCGGGCCGGCATGTTGATGCCCAGGGCCAGGGTCTCGGTGGCGAAGACCGCCTTGACCAGGCCCTTGAGGAACAGCTCCTCGACGACCTCCTTGAAGGTCGGCAGCATGCCGGCGTGGTGCGCGGCGACGCCGCGCTCCAGGCCCTCCAGCCACTCGAAGTACTTCAGGACGTGCAGGTCCTCGTCCGGGATCGCCTTGGTGCGCTCCTGGACGATGGCCCGGACCCGCTCCCGGTTCTCGTCGCTGTTCAGCCGCAGCCCGGCGTACAGGCACTGCTGGACGGCCGCCTCGCAGCCGGCCCGGCTGAAGATGAAGGTGATGGCCGGCAGCAGCCCCTCGGAGTCGAGCCGGTCGATCACATCGGCGCGGCTGGGCGTCCAGACCTTGCCGCTCGACCGGCGCTCCCGCTCCCGGTCCGCCTCGTAACCGCGCTTGTGCCGGTCACGGGGGTGGACGGTCCGCTGGTTCTCCATCCGGGCGAGGCGTACGAGGTCCGGGTTGACCTCGCGGCGGGCGGCCTCGGCGGCGCCCTCCTTCTCCTCGAAGAGGTCGTACATCCGGCGGCCGGCCAGCACGTGCTGCCACAGCGGCACCGGGCGGTGCTCCGAGACGATCACCTCGGTGCTGCCGCGCACCGTGTCGAGCCAGTCGCCGAACTCCTCGGCGTTGGAGACGGTCGCCGACAGCGACACCAGCGTCACGGACTGCGGGAGGTGGATGATCACCTCTTCCCAGACGGCACCGCGGAACCGGTCGGAGAGGTAGTGGACCTCGTCCATCACGACATAGCCGAGGCCGTCGAGCGCCGAGGATCCGGCGTAGAGCATGTTGCGCAGCACCTCGGTGGTCATCACGACCACCGGTGCGTCGCCGTTGACACTGTTGTCACCGGTCAGCAGACCGACCTTGTCCGCGCCGTACCGCTTGACGAGGTCGCTGAACTTCTGGTTCGACAGGGCCTTGATCGGGGTGGTGTAGAAGCACTTGCGGCCCTCGGTGAGGGCGAGGTGGACGGCGAACTCGCCGACAATGGTCTTTCCGGAGCCGGTCGGCGCGGCGACCAGCACTCCGCTTCCGGCCTCCAGAGCCTGACATGCCGCGATCTGGAACGGATCCAGGTCGAAGTCGTACAGCGCGCGGAACGGCGCGAGGGCAGTGGCCTGATCGGCCGCGCGACGCCGGTCTGCGGCGTAGCGCTCGGCGGGGGACATCTCATCGGTCATCTTGCCACCGAGCGTACCGGCCCCCACCGACACACCGCGTGATCTTTTATTCGTATCGACGCCCGGACCCGCGGCGGACGGGCGGCGGACCAGCGCGGTCGAACATCAGACCAGTAGCCGCAGGGCCCCCGGCACCGTCACGGCGGTCATCGGCAGCGGCCCTATCCGCTCACCGTCCGCGTATCCCGTCACCCCGTCCGCGGCGAGCCGCACCCGCGCCGCCCGGTGCACGGTGACCTTCGGATGGCTGGGATGCGTCCCCCGGTACACCCGGGGGAAGACCGTCAGGAGCGTGGTGCGGCTGCACGGCCCGACGACGGTGATGTCGAACAGCCCGTCGTCGAGGACCGCGTCGGTGCAGATCCGCATGCCGCCGCCGTACGACGACCCGTTGCCGACCGCGATCAGGGTCGCCTCGATCTCCCGTTCCGGGCCGTCGTCGAACCGGATCCGGTACGGGATCGGGCGCAGGGCGGCGAGTTCGGCGAGCATCGCGACGTCGTAGCGGAAGCGCCCGGTGGGCCAGCGCATCCGGTTGCCGCGGTCGTTGACCCGCGAGTCGAAGCCGGAGGCCAGTACGGTCCCGAACCAGCGGTCCCCCACCCTGCCCAGGTCGACGGCCCGGGTGCGCCCGTCCTTGAGCGCGTCGGCCACCGCGCGGCCGGCGGCCGCGGGGTCGCGGACCGGCAGCCCGGTGGCGCGGGCGAAGTCGTTGCCGGTGCCCACCGCGATCACGCCCAGTGGGGTGTCGGTGCCCGCCACCGCCTGCAGCGCCAGTGAGACCATCCCGTCGCCGCCGACGGCCACCAGTGCGCCGGTCCCCGCGGCGACCGCCTCGCGAGCCCGTACGAGGGCGTCGGCGGCGTCCTGGCCGACGACGGTGCGGACGGTGAACCCGGCCTCCCGCAGCGCGTGGGCGGCCGGCTGCGCGGCCTGCGCGCCCCGGCCGCGTCCCGCGGTGGGATTGACGAAGAGCGTGATGTCGCTGGTCACGCGCGGACCCTACCGCGCGTGATCACCCGCGTCGAGGTCGAGCGGCGAGCGACGACGGTCGAGGTGCGAGGTGCGACGGTCGGGATCAGGTGGCGTCGTCGAAGTCGTCGGTGGGACGCTCCGACGCGGTCGGGGCCGGTGCGGCGCCGACCTGCTCGGGAATGTGGTCGAGGCTGGACGCCTCGTCGTCGTCGAGCGAGAAGTCCGGATCGGCCTCGCGGCGGCGGCGCTTGCGGAGGTCGTTGAAGAACGCGATCCCCACGGCCCCGAAGTACAGGAACACGATGGGAGCGGCGAGCAGCGACATCGAGAACGGGTCGCCGGTGGGCGTGGCCACCGCGGCGAAGATCGTGATGCCGAGGACCATCACCCGCCACCAGCCGAGCATGCGCTTGGCGGTGAGCACTCCGGTGAAGTTCAGCAGGACCAGCAGCAGCGGCAGTTCGAAGGCGCAGCCGAAGACGATGATCATGCGCACGACGAGGTCGAGGTAGTCGTCGAGCGGGAACAGGTTGCGCGCGTCGTCGACCGTCAGGTCGATCATGATCTGCGCGGTCTGCGGCAGGATCACGTAGGCGAGATAGCCGCCGCCGAGGAAGAGCGGCACGCCCGCGGCGACGAAGGAGATCGCGTAGCGCTTCTCCTTGGTGTGCAGTCCCGGCGCGAGGAACGCCCAGAGCTGGTAGAGCCAGATCGGCGTCGTGGCCACCAGGCCGGCCATCAGGGAGACCTTCATGGCGATCGCGAACGGGCCGGTCAGCCCGTTCACCGTCATCTCCGCGCACGGCTGGCCGTCGGCGCCCTTGATCTGGCCGTTGACGCAGCCCACGGACTTCAGCACCGGGTGCATGAAGAATTGGATGATGTCGCGGTAGAAGAACGACGCGACGATCGTGACGACGATGATCGCCAGTACCGACTTCAGCAGCCGGTTGCGCAACTCACGCAGGTGATCCGCGAGCGGCATGCGCCCTTCGGGATCCTTCTCCTGCTTGCGGGCAGACTTGAGCACCCACGTCCTCGTCTCGTGCGGCAGCCGTCAGCGGCTTGTTGCGAACCGGTACGGGCTGAGGTCAGCCCTGGGTGGTGTGGTTCGGCTCCGTCACCGGGCGGGCGCTGGTCACATCGCCGGGCGCGGCCTGGATCGTCTTCGGCGCGGCGGGCGTGGACTCTGCGGTGTGGGTGTCGGCCACCGGAGCCTCGTCGTCCTTCTTCATCGCCTTGGCCTCGCTCTTGAGGATGCGGGCCGACTTGCCGAGCGACCGGGCCATGTCGGGAAGCTTCTTGGCGCCGAACAGCAAGATGATGACGAGAAGGATGAGGACGATCTCGAGGGGCTTGAGATTGCCGAGCATAAGTGTCTACCTTCTCACCGAGGCGGCGTGGGTCCATGTCTTCGGCGACCCGGACGTGTGTCCGTACCGCCGTACTGGCTGTGATCGTAGCCTGCGGTGGTAAACGACCGGCAACCCGTCGGCAACCACCAGGTGCGACCCCTGCCGCTCATTCATGGGGCCACGTTACGCAGCGTACCCTCCGGGACGGCCGGGAACGAGAGCCGTTGTGTAACGCCGGAGCGGTCCCGGTCCGCGAACCCGGGATCACGCCAGGTCCAGGGGGTCGGCGGGTGGCGCGTCACCGCCGGGAGATGTCCCCCGCGCGCTCCGCGAGCGGCTCCGCGGCCCGGCTCAGCCGGTCGGCGGCGCGGGAGAGGTCGTCGGTGCTCCTGGCCACCTGCCGGGCCAGCCGCTGGACCTCGGCGAAGAGCCGGACGGCGAGTGCGCCGAGCACGAGGATGCCGGCGGTCGAGAGGCCGACGTACAGGTAGAGCCACCACATGGCACCGACCCTATCGGCTCGGCCGGCGCCCGGATGTCCTCGGGGCACCGGAGCACCGCGGCCGGCCGGGCCTCCGGACGGCGGCCGTGGCGCCGGCGTCGGCGTCAGCGTCAGCGTCAGCGTCAGCGTCAGCGTCAGCGTCAGCGTCAGCAGATGTGCAGGCGCATGGTGCGCACCCCGCCACCGGTGAGCAGCTCGATGATCCGCTCCCCCGCGGGCTTGCGGACCGCCAGCCCGCACTCCGGACAGGTGAAGGAGTAGAACGTGGTCCGGTGGGTGCGGCCGATCGCCAGCCGCAGCTCCTGCGACGCCAGCTCGAAACGGCCGCGGCAGTCCGGGCACGCGGCCTTGAAGAGCACCGCGGACGGCGCCGGGGCCGTCATCGTCGAGGTCGCTGCCCCCGTCATCGTCACTCCCTATTCTCCGTACGCCGCCAGCGCCAGCACGGCGGCCTCCCGCGCCCGGTCCGCGAGGTCGGCCGGCGAGACGATCCGGCCGTCCCGGCCCAGCCGCAGCGCGAGCCGGCGCAGCGAACCCGGGTCGGGGGTGCGCAGGCTGATCCGCAGGCCCCCGTCGGGCAGCTCGTCGGCGCTGTCGTACGGGTAGTACTCGGCGACCCAGCGACCGCCGGGACCCACCTCGATGACGACCTCCGGGTCGTCGCCCGCCGGCTGCACCAGCCCGAGGGACAGGTCGCGCGGCTCGATCCGCGGCGGGTCGGACGGCTCGTCGAGCAGTTTGATCTCCGCGACCCGGTCGAGCCGGAAGGTCCTGCGGTCCTCCGACAGCCGGCACCAGCCCTCGAAGTAGGTGTGGCCGACCGCGAAGAGCCGGATCGGGTCCACCTCCCGCTCGGTCAGCGCGTCCCGGGCCGGCGAGTAGTAGCGGATCCACAGCCGGCGCCGTTCGGCGATCGCCCGGTCCACATCGGCGAAGACGCTGCCCTCGGACTCGAAGGTCACCGAGAGCTGGGAGCTGGCGGCCGCCACCTCGCCGGCCGCGGTCTCCAGCTTCGCGGTGGCCCGCAGCAGCGCCTGCCGGTCGCTGTCGCGCAGCCCCGGCAGGTTCGCCACCGCCCGCGCCGCCACGAGCAGCGCCGTGGCCTCGTCGGCGGCCAGCCGCAGCGGCTGCGCCACATCGTCGACGTTGTGCCACCAGATCCGCTCGCCGTCGGTGTCGATGTCGAGCAGGTCACCGCCGCGGAAGCTCGTACCGCACAGCGGCAGCACGTTCAGGTCGCCGATCAGCTCGGCCTCGGTGACGCCGAAGGCGCGGGCCACATCGGTGACGCGGGCGCCGGGGCGCTCCCGCAGATAGGTGACCAGGGAGAGCATCCGCCGGGTCTGGTCGATCGCGTTCGCCATGTCGTGAAGTCCCGTCAGTCCTTGGCCACGGCACGCAGCCGGTCCACCACATCGGCCCGCAGTTCGGCGGGTTCCAGGACCACCACGTCGGGGCCGAACTCCACCAGCCAGGCGTCGAGTCCATGCCCGTACGGGATCTCCAGTTCGTCCCATTCGGCGTCCACCGGCTCGGACGTCACGGCCTTGGAGCGCAGCGGATAGCCCGAGTCGCGGCGCAGCCGGATCCGGGCGGTCGCGGTGGCGCCCTCGCCGGCCCAGCTGGCGACGGCGGCACGGACGTCCACGTGGTCGGGGACCGGGGCGCTGAAGGCACCGCCGCGGGAGCGGACCTTGCCGGAGATGCGGGAGAGCCGGAAGACCCGGACCGCGCCGCGGTCACGGTCCCAGCCGGCCAGGTACCAGTGGCCGCGCCAGCACTCCAGGGCCCACGGCTCGACCTGCCGCGGCTCGGGGCGCACCGCGTTCGCCTTGCGGTAGTCGAAGGAGACGGCCCGGCGCTCGCGCGTCGCGACCATCAGCGGCTCGAACGCCGGTTCCGGGGTGGGGATTCGCGGTTCCAGCGCGCTGTGGGTGTCCTCGAACGGCACGCCCGCCGCCCGGAGTTTCTGCAGCGCGCCACTGGCGGCCTCGGCCAGCCGGGCCTGCTGCCACACCTTGGCGGCCAGGCTCAGCGCGGCGGCCTCCTCGGCGTCCAGCGCGATCTCGGGCAGCCGGTTGCGGTCACGGCGGGCCAGATAGCCCACATCGCCGTCGACGCTCTCCACCGTCTCGATGATGAGCCCGAGTTCCCGCAGATCGTCCTTGTCGCGCTCGAACATCCGGTTGAACGCGTCGTCGGAACCTATCTCGTGATAGGCCTCGATCGACTCGCGCAGTTCCCGTTTGCTGACGGGACGCCGGGTGTTCATCAGGCACAGCGCCAGGTTCATCAGTCGCTCGGCCTTGGCAATCGCCATCGCGCACCCTTCGTCTTCAGCTCTCGATCGACGACCGTACCGCTCCGGGGAGCTGCGGCAAAAGCGAGGGCCCACGCCTGCCGGCGTGGGCCCTCGGACACGCGCCTGCTCAGACCGAGATCAGGTCCACGACGAAGATCAGAGTCTCGCCCGGCTTGATCGCCGGGGTGGGGCTCTGGTTGCCGTAGGCGAGGTGCGCGGGGATGGTCAGCTGGCGGCGGCCGCCGACCTTCATGCCCTGCACGCCCTGGTCCCAGCCCTTGATGACGCGGCCGCCACCGAGCGGGAAGGTGAACGCGGAACCGCGGTTCCAGCTGGCGTCGAACTCCTCACCCGTGCTGAACGACACGCCCACGTAGTGGACGCTGACGTTCTGACCCGCCTTGGCCTCCTCGCCGGTGCCCTCCCAGATCTCCTTGATCTCGAGGTCTGCCGGCGGCTCGCCAACGGGGAAATCGATCTCGGGCTTCTCGATGCTCACTGCGGTAACTCCTTGATACGTTGCGGACAACCCGGACAGTCTTACACTGCTCCGAGAATCTCCACGACGAAAACGAGGGTGGAGTTGGCCGGAAGGTCAGCTCCCTTGGCCTCGGCCTTGTATGCCTGCTCCGGCGGGATGACGAGCAGCACCCGGCTGCCGACCTTCTTGCCGACGAGGCCCTTGTCCCAGCCCTCGATGACCTGACCCTGGCCGATGACGGTGCTGAACGGCGCCCCGGTCTTCCAGCTGTCGTCGAACAGCTTGGCCGTGTCCTTGCCCTCGTTGGGCTTCCAGGCCGCGCCGCTGTACTGCATGTAGACCGTCTGACCGCTCTTGATCACATCGCCCGTGCCCTCGATCAGGACCTTGTCGACGAGCGTCTTCGGCGGGTCGTTCTTCGGCACCGTGATCTTCGCCGCCTCCGCCTTCTCCGCGTCCACCTTCGGCAGGTCGGACGGGATGGCGGACTGCGTGCCCGTGACATGGCTCGGCATGATCCGGTCGATGTCGAGCACGAAGACGAGGGTGTCGGTGCCGGTGATACCCAGCTCCTGCTTGCCCTGCGAGCCGAACGCGGCGGCCGGCGGGGCGACGACCAGGACGCGGCTGCCGACCTTCTGGCCCAGTACGGCGTCGCTGAAGGCCGGGATGATCGTCGGCGAGCCGGCCGGGATGACCTGCGCGGCGCCGCCCTTGTCGTAGGAGCCGCCGATCTCCTTGCCGCTCTTCCAGATCTTGCCGGCGAACTTGGTGACCACCAGGTCGTTCTTCTTGACCTCCGGGCCGGTGCCCGCGGTCACGGTGCTCACGACGAACTTCCCGCTCGGGTCGCCCTTGGGGATGGTGATGGTCGGCTTCTTGCCCAGCTCACCGGCGACGGTGGGCATCGGCGCGGCCGACGACACCGGCTTGGGAGCCGCGGGCTGCGTAGGCGTCGCGGAAGGCGTGGGGGTCGGCGAGTCGGCCTTCTTGTCCGAGCCGTCCCCTCCTCCGCAGGCCGCGGTGAGCATCAGAGCCGGCACGATGAGCGCGGCAGCGAGTCGGCGTCGCACAGTGGTCCTCGGGGTAGCTGGGATGGTCCGTCAGTAGCGGTCACTCTACGGCCTGCCCCGCATCACAGGACCCCGGCATGCCAGGGGCCCCGCACGCCACAGCGCGCGGGGCCCCTGAACACCAGCCACTGCCGATCACGTTCCGACTTTCGTCGATCACATTCCGGCGATGAGCTTCTCCACCCGGTCGTCGACCGATCGGAACGGGTCTTTGCACAGCACTGTTCGCTGCGCCTGGTCATTGAGCTTCAGATGCACCCAGTCGACCGTGAAATCACGCCGCTGTTCCTGCGCGCGCCGGATGAAATCGCCGCGCAGCCTGGCCCGAGTGGTCTGCGGAGGAACGGATTTCGCCTCGAAGATCTTCAGATCACTGCAGATCCGCTTGGCCTGGCCCTTCTTCTCCAGCAGGTAGTACAGCCCCCGGCGGCGGTGGATGTCGTGATAGGCGAGGTCCAGTTGGGCGACGCGCGGGTGGGACATCGTGATGTTGTCCCGGTTCCGGTAGCGCTCGATCAGCTGGTACTTCATCACCCAGTCGATCTCGGTGCCGATGGCCGCCAGGTCACCGCTGCCGATCGACTCCAGCGCGCGGCCCCACAGCTCCAGCACCTGCTCGATCACGCCGTTGCGGATGCCGCGGCGTTCGCAGAAGTCAACAGCCTTGGAGTAGTACTCCTCCTGGATCTCCAGGGCGGACGCCTCGCGGCCGGTGGCCAGCCGCACCTTGCGGCGGCCGGTGATGTCATGGCTGACCTCGCGGATCGCCCGGATCGGGTTCTCCAGGGTCAGATCCCGCATCACGATGCCCGCCTCGATCATGCGCAGCACGAGGTCGGTGGCACCGACCTTCAGCAGCATGGTCGTCTCGGACATGTTCGAGTCGCCGACGATGACGTGCAGGCGCCGGTAGCGCTCCGCGTCCGCGTGCGGCTCGTCACGGGTGTTGATGATGGGTCGGGAACGGGTGGTCGCCGAGCTGACGCCCTCCCAGATGTGCTCCGCCCGCTGGCTGACGCAGAAGACCGCACCGCGCGGCGTCTGCAGCACCTTGCCCGCGCCGCAGATCATCTGCCGGGTGACCAGGAACGGAATGAGGATGTCGGCGAGGCGGGAGAACTCGCCGTGTCGCGCGACGAGGTAATTCTCGTGACATCCGTAGGAGTTTCCCGCGGAGTCGGTGTTGTTCTTGAACAGATAGACATCGCCGGCGATGCCCTCTTCGTGCAGACGCCGTTCGGCGTCCACCAGAAGGCCTTCGAGGATGCGTTCGCCGGCCTTGTCATGGGTGACCAGCTCGGTCAGATTGTCACACTCCGGAGTGGCGTACTCCGGGTGCGAGCCGACATCGAGGTAGAGGCGGGCGCCGTTGCGCAGAAAGACATTGCTGCTCCGGCCCCATGACACGACACGGCGGAAGAGGTACCGCGCCACCTCGTCAGGAGACAGACGCCGCTGCCCCCTGAACGTGCATGTGACGCCGTACTCGTTCTCCAGCCCGAAAATGCGGCGGTCCATGACTGAACATTACGCCTGATGCGTGGTCGTGAAACCGGGTTCGACCCCACCGATTCGATCTTTTTCCAACTCGGTTTTCAGGTTTGGGGACGCGAGGAATCGGGCGGTCGCGACCAGCACCGCCAGTGCGATGAATCCACCGGCCGCCGCGACGGCGAATCCGGCGGCGACCCCGCCGAACTGCGCGGCGGGTCCCGCGGCGGCCGTTCCCAGCGAGGCGCCGACGCCGATCGCGGTCACCAGCCAGGAGAACGCCTCGGTCACCGTGCCGCTCGGCGCGTGCCGGTCCACCACCACGAACGCGCAGGCCAGTACCGGCGCCAGGAACACCCCCGCGAGCCCGGACAGGACCGTCATCGCGACCACCCCGGGGACGAGCACCAAGGGCGCGTAACAGACGGCCAGTCCGACGGTGAGCACCCGCAGCCGGCGCTCCGGCGTACCCGGCCAGGTCCTGGCGCCGTACGTCACACCGCCGATGAGCGCGCCGAGCCCGAGCGCCGACAGCAGATAGCCGTTCACCATGCCGCCGCCGTGCACATCCCCGTACGCGACCGCGGCGACCGCGATCGAGCCGAGCGCGACACCGACGAAGAACAGGCAGCCGATCAGCGCGCGCAGCCCCGGGGCGCGCAGCGGTCCGAGCCAGTCGGCGGCCCGCGGTTCCGCCCGCCACTCGCGGGACGGCGGGGCCGTCACGACGCCCAGCGCGCCCACGACGCCGACCGCCGCGATCCACAGCACGGCGGCGGCCTCGGAGAACAGCGCGACCAGGCCGGTGACGAGGACCGGGCCGATGGTGAACAGCAGCTCCTGGGCGGCGGCGTCCAGGGCGTAGGCGGCGTGCAGCCGGTCCTCGCTCTTGAGGACGCCGGGCCACAGCGCGCGCAGCCCGCCTTCCAGCGGCGGGGTGAACAGCCCGGCGACCGCCATCGCCACACAGGCCACCGGCAGCGGGTCGGGGCCCACCAGGGCGAACAGCACCATGCCGGCGGCCGACAGGACGGCCGCGGGGAGCATCACCCGCGGCTGGCCGTACCGGTCGACGATCCGGCCCAGCAGCGGCTGGCCGATGGCCGTGCCCAGCCCGTAGAGCGCGCCCAGCGAACCGGCGAGCGAGTAGCTGCCCCCTTCGGAGCGGGTCAGCAGCACGATGCACAACGCGGCCGTCGCGTTGGGCAGCCGGCCGATCAGCGTGCCGCCGAGCAGCCGGCCGGCATACCGCGTCCTCAGAAGATCCCCGTACCCCGCCGCCATGCCGGCTCCTCTCCCCCGGTCGCCGCCCGTCGCCGCCGAAGTGTTACGTATAACTTGATGCGTCATACGTACCATGACGGCAGGCCGCGGGTCCATCCGCGGGGACCGGAAGGATGCCCCGAGTGACCGAAACCGCACGCCCCACCTCACGGGACGTGGCGCGGGCCGCGGGTGTCTCGCAGGCGACCGTTTCGCTGGTTCTGGGCGGAAAGTCCCGCGGGCGGGTCTCCGAGCGCACGGCGGAAGCGGTCCGGGCGGCGGCCCTGGCACTGGGCTACCGGCCGAACCTGGCCGCCCGCAACCTCCGGCTCGGCCGCACCCGGACGGCCCTGCTGGTCGTCCCGGCCCTGACCAACGAGTACTTCGCCCGGGTCTACACCGGCGCCGCCCGCGTCGCGGCGGAGCACGAGTTCGGCGTGGTGCTCTACCCGTCACCCGACGGCATCGGGCCGGCCCGCGACCCCTTCGGCTCGGCCCGCGCCTCGCTCGACGGCGTCATCGCGTCCTCGATGGCCGCCGACGCGCTCGACGCCATCGGCGGCGGCGACCTGCCGCTCGTGATGCTCGACAGCGACCCCGGCGCGGCCGGCGCCGGCGTCACCGTCAACTTCGACATCGCCGACGGGATGCGGCAGGTGGCCCGCTGTCTGCTCGGCCTCGGGCACCGCCGGTTCACCCATATGGCCTCAGCGGTCGACACCTGGACGTTCCACGTCCGCGCCGCCGCACTGGCCGGCACGCTGGCGGGCACGGGCGACGTGACCCTGCACACCGAGCGCTCCGCGCACAGCGTCGAGGACGCACGGCTCGCCGCCGAACGCGCCCTCACCCGGCCCGGGCCCCGGCCCACTGCCCTGGTCTGCGACGACGACATCCTCGCCGCCGGTGCGTGCAAGGCCGCCCGCCGACTGGGCCTGCGGGTGCCGGCCGATCTTTCCGTGACCGGATTCGACGACCTCGCGCTCGCCACCGCCGTCGAACCGGAACTCACCACCGTCCGGCTCCCCGCCGACGAGATCGGCGGCCGGGGCATGGCAGCGCTGCTGGCCGTACTGGACGGCCGCCCGGCGAACAGCGCCGACCTCCCGGTGGAACTCGTGGTCCGCGGTTCGACGGGGCCGCCGGCGGCGTGAGACACCCCCTCCCGCAGGCGGGAGCGAACGCGAGGGGGGCCGGGTCCGCAGGGGTGGGGTTTCGAAATGCTGCCGAGCTATTTGTGGGCCGCCAGGCCCGTAAATAGTCGATTTCGAAGCCCCGCCCCGGAGGACCCGGCCCCCGTCACCGGAGCACCGGCACAAGCCACGCGGCGGGCCGCCGGCTACTCCTCTTCCTCGTCCGAAGGTTCATCCGTCTTGGTGGTCGCAGCGCTGTCCGCCTCCAGGAGACGGGCCAGCTGACGACCCAGGATCCGCTTGAACTTGCGCTGCTGCGGTCGCGTCCGGTCCAGCACCGCGACCTCCAACTGCTCGGCGGTGAGCGTGCGTTCCCCGCCGTTGCTGTCCCGGCCGAGGGACTCGGCCGCCAGTTTCAGCGCCTCCGCGAGCGTCATGCCGTCGCGGTGCCGCTGGTCCAGATACGCGCCGATCGAGTCCGAGTTGCCGCCGACCGCCACCGCGCCGTGCTCATCGACGATCGAGCCGTCGTGCGGCAACCGGTAGATCTGGTCGTCCTCGGCGGCCGCACCGACCTCCGCGACGATCAGCTCCACCTCGTACGGCTTCTCGCCGACGCTGGAGAAGATGGTGCCCAGGGTCTGGGCGTAGACGTTGGCCAGACCGCGGGCCGTGACGTCCTCACGGTCGTAGGTGTAGCCGCGCAGGTCGGCGTAGCGCACGCCGCCGATCCGCAGGTTCTCGAACTCGTTGTACTTGCCCACCGCCGCGAACGCGATCCGGTCATAGATCTCGCTGACCTTGTGGAGCGCGCGGGACGGGTTCTCGGCGACGAACACGATGCCGTCGGTGTACTGCAGCACGACGACGCTGCGGCCGCGCGCGATGCCCTTGCGGGCGTACTCCGCACGGTCGGCCATGGCCTGCTGGGGTGAGACATAGAACGGCGTCGACACCGGCTATCCGTCCCTTTCTGTCAGGTGACGAGGGTCTTCTTCTCGATCCGGTCCTGCCGGACCGTCAGAGCAGCTCGGCACGCGGGCCGTCGGGCTGTTCCAGCCGGCGCTCGTGGATGGCACGGACGACGTCGGAGGACTCGTCCTCGGTGAGCCTGCGGAAGCCCTCGTCGGTGATGACGGTGACGATCGGATAGATGCGCCGCGCCAGGTCCGGTCCGCCGGTGGCCGAATCGTCATCGGCCGCGTCGTACAGGGCCTGTACGACCAGCGTGATCGCCTGGTCCTCCGTCAGATCCTTGCGGTACAGCTTCTTCATCGAACCGCGGGCGAAGACCGAACCCGATCCGGTCGACGCGAAGCCGTGCTCCTCGGAGCGCCCGCCCGTCACGTCGTAGGAGAAGATCCGGCCCTTTTCGCGGTCCACGTCGTATCCGGCGAACAGCGGGACGACGGCCAGTCCCTGAAGCGCCATCCCGAGGTTCCCGCGGATCATCGTGGAGAGCCGGTTCGCCTTGCCCTCCAGGGAGAGCACCGCGCCCTCGATCTTCTCGTAGTGCTCCAGCTCCAGTTGGAACAGCCGCACCATCTCCACGGCCAGCCCGGCGGTGCCGGCGATGCCCACGGCCGAGTACTCGTCGGCCGGGAAGACCTTCTCGATGTCCCGCTGCGCGATGATGTTGCCCATCGTCGCGCGCCGGTCACCGGCGAGGATCACCCCGCCGGGGAACGTCGCGGCGACGATGGTCGTGCCGTGCGGGATCTCGATGGCCCCCTGGAGCGGCGGCAGGCTCCGGTTGCGCGGCAGCAGGTCCGGTGAGTGCTCGCCGAGGAAGTCGATGAACGAGGACGAGCCAGGCGTCAGGAAGGCAGCCGGTAGACGCCCTGTGCTACGAGTGTTGGCTTCCACACGTTTCCTTCCAGGTAAGCGGCAGCCCGGCGGATGGCATCAGGCCGGTCTTTCAACTGCCCCAGCGCGGCATTGCAGCTGAAGCACAGTACGCCTCGGACCCTACCCGTCTCGTGGCAGTGATCCACATGTTCTGCCGAAGCGGCCAAACAGATCGGGCACACGCCCGCTTGAGAGGCGATCAGCTCGTCACGCTCGGATATCGTGATGCCGTACTTCCGCTTGAAGTAGCTCTCACGGTTGCGGCCGGCGCGACAGGGCCTGCAGTAGCTGGACCAGCCGTCAGGCGAAGTGGAATTGCGTTCCCAGTCCGCAAACGGCTTGATCGTTTCGCACTGCGGGCACCTCTTGGAGCCTTCCGGTACCTCGAACTTCGGCCGGACCGCACGGCCTTTGGCTTCTTGACGCTGCCGGTAATACTCGGCTGAGCAGTTCCGGCAGTACGCCTGAAGCCCATCCTCCGTCGACCGATTGCCGGCGAAGGCGCCGTGCGGCAGCGTCCCTTTACACCGAGAGCAGCGCTTCGATTTCGCGTCGTTCATATACGTGGACTACTGTCCACCCTTCTGAACGAAGGACCTCACGAAATCCTCAGCATTGGCCTCGAGCACGTCGTCGATCTCGTCCAGGATGTCGTCGACGTCCTCCGAGAGCTTCTCGTGGCGCTCCTTGAGTTCGTCCGAGGCTTGCGCGTCCTGCGCTACCTCTTCGACTTCTTCTGTGGCGCGTGTCGCCTTCTGCTGTCCGCCGTCGGTGTCCTTCGTAGCCATGACGCTCACCCCGCTCGGTTGCGTTTCCCACTTGATCAGACCCTACAAGCCGGGTCCGACATCGGCCCTGTTTCCGCTCACTTGCTTGATTCCCGGTTCTGGGCCATTTCAGCCGCCGGAAAGGATGCGGACCAAGTCTTCCGCCGTACGACAGCGGTCCAGGAGCTCCTTGACGTGGTTGCGGGTGCCGCGTAGCGGCTCCAGGGTCGGAACCCGCTGCAGGGAGTCCCGGCCCGGCAGATCGAAGATGACCGAATCCCAGGAGGCGGCGGCGACGTCGTCGGCGTACTGCTCCAGGCAGCGGCCGCGGAAGTAGGCGCGGGTGTCCTCGGGGGGCTTGGTCTCGGCCCGTACGACCGCAGGCTCGTCCAGCAGCCGCTTCATGCGGCCGCGGGCCACCAGGCGGTTGTAGAGGCCCTTGTCGGGCCGTACGTCGGCGTACTGGAGGTCCACGAGGTGCAGGCGCGCGGCGTCCCATTCCAGGCCGTCACGGCGCCGGTAGCCCTCCAGGACCTCCTTCTTCGCGACCCAGTCCAGCTCGCCCGACAGGCTCATCGGGTTGTTCTCCAGCCGGTTCAGGACGTCCTCCCACCGGCTGAGGACATCCTTCGTCTGGTCGTCCGCGTCGGCGCCGAACCGCTCCTCGACGTACTTGCGGGACAGGTCGAAGTACTCCATCTGGAGTTGTACGGCGGTCAGCGTCCGGCCACTGCGGAGCGTGATCAGATGTTGCAGTGTGGAGTCGTGGCTGACCTGGTGCAGGGTGCGCACCGGCTGGTCCACGGCCAGGTCCACCTTGATGAAGCCGTCCTCGATCATCGACAGCACCAGGGCGGTGGTGCCGAGCTTGAGGTAGGTCGAGATCTCGGAGAGGTTGGCGTCCCCGATGATGACGTGCAGCCGCCGGTACTTCTCCGCGTCCGCGTGCGGCTCGTCCCGGGTGTTGATGATGGGGCGTTTGAGGGTGGTCTCCAGGCCGACCTCGACCTCGAAGTAGTCGGCGCGCTGGCTCAGCTGGAAGCCGTGGTCGTGGCCGTCCTGCCCGATGCCGACACGGCCGGCCCCGGTGACGACCTGGCGCGAGACGAAGAACGGCGTCAGATGGCGCACGATGTCCGAGAAGGGGGTCTCCCGCTTCATCAGATAGTTCTCGTGGGTGCCGTAGGACGCGCCCTTGTTGTCGGTGTTGTTCTTGTACAGGTGGATCGGCTGGGCGCCGGGGAGCTGCGCGGCCCGTTCTGCGGCCTCGGCCATGATGCGCTCGCCCGCCTTGTCCCACAGGACGGCGTCGAGCGGGTTGGTGACCTCGGGTGAGGAGTACTCCGGGTGGGCGTGGTCGACGTAGAGCCGCGCGCCGTTGGTGAGGATGACATTGGCCAGGCCGATGTCCTCGTCGGTGAGCTGGCTCGAGTCCGCCGTGTCACGGGCGAGGTCGAAGCCCCGGGCGTCACGGAGCGGATTCTCTTCCTCGAAGTCCCAGCGGGCGCGGCGCGCCCGGTGCATCGCCGCCGCGTAGGCGTTGACGATCTGGGACGAGGTGAGCATGGCATTGGCGTTCGGGTGGCCGGGAACGGAGATGCCGTACTCCGTCTCGATACCCATTACTCGCCGTACGGTCATGCGGCCCTCCTTGCCCGGCGCCGCCCCGTGCTGGGGCTGACGCTCAAGTACCGCTGCGCATATGGCCCGAGCGCGACTGCTGTTCCCTGAGCCGCACTGCATGGCGCGGTACGGAAGAGCCTAGAACGCGATGGCGGCGGTGGGGAGATCATTTCACTCATTGCTCCGGTCCTGGCCTACCTGTGGACAAACACTCCGGCTGCGGGAACCCGGTCGGGGCGCCCGCAGCCGGAGGTCTGCTTTACAGGTACTGCCCGGTGTTGGCCACGGTGTCGATGGAGCGGCCGGTGTCCGCGCCCTGTTTTCCGGTGACGAGCGTGCGGATGAACACGATCCGCTCGCCCTTCTTGCCGGAGATGCGGGCCCAGTCGTCGGGGTTGGTGGTGTTGGGCAGGTCCTCGTTCTCCTTGAACTCGTCGACACAGGCGGCGAGCAGGTGGGCGACACGAAGACCGCGCTGGTTGTGGTCGAGGAAGGCCTTGATCGCCATCTTCTTGGCCCGGTCCACGATGTTCTGGATCATCGCTCCGGAGTTGAAGTCCTTGAAGTACAGGACCTCCTTGTCACCGTTGGCGTACGTGACCTCCAGGAAGCGGTTCTCCTCCGTTTCGGTGTACATCCGCTCGACGACGGCCTGGATCATGGCCTCGACGGTGCCGGCCTTCGATCCGCCGTGCTCCGACAGGTCCTCGCTGTTGAGCGGGAGTGTCGGAACCAGGTACTTCGAGAAGATGTCCTTGGCCGCCTCGGCGTCCGGCCGCTCGATCTTGATCTTGACGTCCAGACGGCCGGGCCGCAGGATCGCCGGGTCGATCATGTCCTCGCGGTTGGAGGCGCCGATGACGATGACGTTCTCCAGGCCCTCCACCCCGTCGATCTCGGCGAGCAGCTGGGGGACGATGGTGTTCTCCACGTCCGAGCTGACACCGGATCCGCGGGTGCGGAAGAGGGATTCCATCTCGTCGAAGAAGACGATGACGGGGGTGCCCTCGCTCGCCTTCTCCCTGGCTCGCTGGAAGACCAGGCGGATCTGACGCTCGGTCTCACCGACGTACTTGTTGAGGAGTTCGGGACCCTTGATGTTCAGGAAGTAGCTCTTCCCCTGCGGCTGTCCCGTGACTTCGGCGACCTTCTTGGCAAGGGAGTTGGCCACTGCCTTGGCGATGAGGGTCTTTCCGCAGCCGGGGGGGCCGTAGAGCAGCACGCCCTTGGGCGGGCGCAGCTCGTACTCCTTGAACAGATCCGCGTGCAGATACGGGAGTTCGACCGCGTCCCGGATCTGCTCGATCTGACCGGCGAGGCCGCCGATCTGCTGGTAGTCGATGTCAGGGACCTCTTCGAGTACGAGGTCCTCGACCTCGCTCTTGGGGACCCTCTCGTACACGTAGCCGGAGCGGGGCTCCAGCAGAAGTGCGTCGCCTACGCGGAGAGCGCCGTCCAGGAGTGGCTCGGCGAGCCACACCACCCTCTCCTCGTCGGTGTGTCCGACGACCAGGGCTCGTTCGCCGTCCTCAAGGATCTCCTTGAGGGTGACGATGTCGCCGACGCGCTCGTACTTCATGGCCTCGACCACGTTGAGCGCTTCATTGAGCATGAGTTCCTGACCTCGCCGGAGGTCTTCCAGTTCGACGGAGGGGCTGACGTTCACCCGCAGCTTTCGGCCGCCGGTGAAGATGTCCGCCGTTCCGTCCTCGTTCGCCTGCAGAAAGACGCCGAAACCGGCAGGAGGCTGTGCGAGCCTGTCCACTTCTTCCTTGAGGGCCACGATCTGGTCGCGGGCCTCGCGGAGAGTGTTCGCGAACCGCTCATTCTGAGCGGACACGCCTGCCAGGTTGGTCTGCAGCTCGACGATCCGCTCTTCGAGAATCCTCGTGTGACGCGGAGAGTCGGCGAGCTTACGTCGCAGGACGGCGATTTCCTGCTCAAGAAAGGCGACCTGGCTCGCGGTGTCTTCTGAACCACGAGCGGGTCGGCCGCCACGGGTGATGTCGTCGTCGTGGGCCGCCACGGTCCTCACCTCCTCCAAGGGGAGCTGGACGTTTCCAGACCCTACCTGGGCCGGTGGGGGTTGAAACCCCTAGATCACAAAGACGGTCGGGGTGTGTCCGATCTTCACCCTTGCGTACGTCCTCACGCCAGGGGGATACCCACGGATCAACATCGGAAAGCGGCCGGTTGTATCGTCGGTTCGGTCAACACCCGTCAGGGACTGTTGCGGTCCGTGTACGGGCCGATCCATGAACGGCAGGCGAGGTACCCCGTGAGTGACGTGTCCGAGGCCGGCGCGGAAGAGCTGGAAGTCTGGATCGACCAGGACTTGTGCACCGGCGACGGGATCTGTGTGCAGTACGCGCCGGAGGTGTTCGAGCTCGACATCGACGGGCTGGCGTACGTCAAGGGCCACGACGACGAGCTGCGGCAGGCGCCGGGCGCCACGGCCCCGGTTCCGCTGGCGATGCTGACCGATGTGGTGGATTCGGCCAAGGAGTGCCCCGGCGACTGCATCCATGTCCGCCGCGTCACCGACCGGGTCGAGGTGTTCGGTCCCGACGCCGGGTGACGGCCGGCAGCGCCGGGTGACCCCTCAGACGCTGTTCGCGAGCGCACCCGGCGTGGCGTAGTACCGCCCGGCCCGCCACTGCCAGGTGTACGCGCGCTTCTGGTCCGGGCAGCAGCGCGGTGTGGTGTCGCTGGAGTACCCGAGGACCGTCGCCCTGATGGTGCGGCCCTGGAGCCCGAAGCCGGTGATGCTGCGCTCCTCCGCCGGATCGACCAGCGTGGCGACGACGCGCGGCGCGCTGCCCGGTGCGGCGCCGGCGGTCAGGACGAAGACACCGGTGGGCGGGGTACCCGCCTCGGCCGGGCAGTGCACGACGACGACGGTCTCAGGCCGGCCGTCCTGGTCCAGATCCCCCGAGACGCGGCTGACGACGTCCACCGGGGCTCCCGCGCAGTCGAGCGGGTACACGGCCGCCTTCGGGTCCGGTGCGGGCCGTGGGGTGGCCTGGGAGGCGTGCGAGGAGGCATCGGCGGGCTGGACGAGGGCGCCGGCGCCGATGACCGCGCCGAGCAGCGCGGCGGTGGAGATCCAGTGCACCGAGCGGGCTCGGGTATGCGGAAGGGCCGGTCCTGCGGAGGGCTGCACTCGCCTGGCTCCTGGGGAGTTCGTTCGAGGGGGGTGGCCAGCATGGTGCCACACGTCACACTCGGGTGGAACAGCAGGTGCGGCCGGGAGTACCGGGACAGCGGAAATGCGGAAGGCGCCGGTGCCGGAACCCTTGCAAGGGTTCCGGCACCGGCGCCTTCCGTTGCTCTCGGCGGGCTCTCGGCGGGGCGGTGGGCCCGGTATTACTCGGCGGGCGCCTCGGGGGCGGCCGGCGTCTCGACGACGGGCGTCTCGGCGGCAGTCACCTCAGCGGCCTCTGCCGAGGCGGCGGGCGCGTGCTTGCCCCCGCTTTCGCTGCCGGGGCCGGTGTAGTCCTCGCCGTACGAACCCTTGGAGGGCCGGCGGCGGCGCATCGGCGGCTCCACGCCGTCGGCGAGCCGACGGGCGGTGAGCAGGAAGCCGGTGTGCCCGATCATGCGGTGGTCGGGACGGACCGCGAGACCCTCGACGTGCCAGTTGCGGACCATGGTCTCCCAGGCCGCGGGCTCGTTGAAGGTGCCGTGCTCACGGATGGACTCGACGGTGCGGGCCATCTGCGTGGTGGTGGCGACGTAGCAGCACAGGATGCCGCCGGGGACGAGCGCCTTCGAGACGGCGTCGAGGCATTCCCAAGGGGCGAGCATGTCCAGGATGACGCGGTCGACATCGGTGTCGGACAGATTGTCCTGGAGGTCGCCGACGGTCAGCTGCCAGGCGGGGTGTTCCCCGCCGAAGTAGCGCTGGACGTTCTGGGTGGCGATCTCGGCGAAGTCGGCGCGGCGCTCGTAGGAGTGCAGCATGCCCTGGTCGCCGACGGCGCGCAGCAGGAAGCTGCTGAGCGAGCCTGATCCGACTCCCGCTTCGACGACCCGGGCGCCGGGGAAGATGTCGGCCATCGCCAGGATCTGCCCCGCGTCCTTGGGGTAGACCACGGCGGCACCGCGTGGCATGGACAGGACATAGTCGGGGAGCAGGGGACGCAGCGCCAGGTAGGCGACGTTCCCCGTGGTACGGACAACACTTCCTTCGGGAGCACCGATCAACTCGTCGTGCTGGAAAGCGCCCTTGTGGGTGTGGAACTGCTTTCCGGCTTCGAGCGTGAAGGTGTAGTGGCGTCCCTTGGGGTCGGTGAGCTGGACCTGGTCCCCGACTTGGAATGGGCCGCGACGGCGGGCGGCACCGGTCGGTTCGGACATGTGAACAGCGTAGCTGGCTTTTTTGGGGCTCGGTTCGCCGGGGCGAGCCGACCGAGCCCCTAAGTAGCGGGCCGCGCCATGGCCGCCAGGAAGGCCTTCTCCACGTCCGCCGTGGACAGCACTCCGTAGATCTCGCCCGTCGGCTCGACGACCAGGTACTCCGTCGACGGCGTCGCCCGCAGGGTGTCGAGCAGGTCCTCGCCCGCCAGTTCCGTCGAGACCCGCATGCCCGGCTTGAGGTCCTGGGCCAGGCCGCTGACCGCAACCCAGGGGCGGCGGTGCTCGGGGATGCCGACGATGGCGGCCTCGCGGACAACCGCGGTCGGGTCCCCCTGGCCGTCCACGACGACCAGGGCGCGGGCTCCCGCCTCGTTGGCGCGACGCAGCGCCTCGGACAGCGGGGTGTCGGAGCTGACGGGCACGGCGCGCCGGGTGAGGGTGCGGGCCCGCAGGTCGGGGAGGCGTTCGCGCAGCCGGGCCATGCGCAGGCTGTTCCCTGCGCCGGTCCAGATGATGGCGGCCAGGATCGCGGCGAGCAGGGCGTCGGTGAGCGAGTCGAATCCGCTGCTGTCGGCGGTGTTGTCGTACGTGAGCAGGGGCAGTCCGAGGACGGCGATGGCCAGCGCGCGGCCGGTCCAGGCGGCGGCGACGGTGCCGCTCATCGGCTTGCCGGTGATCTTCCAGACGACGGCCCGGAGCATCCGGCCGCCGTCCAGCGGGAGGCCCGGCAGCAGGTTGAACACCGCGACGATCAGGTTGCTGATCATGAGGCCGGCGAGCAGCACCCCGGGGACCGTGCCGGGCTCGACGACCTGCATGCCGCCGTAGAAGACACCGGCCAGCACCAGGGAGAGCAGCGGGCCGACGAAGGCGAGGACGAACTCCCGGCCGGGGGTCTCGGACTCCTTCTCGATCTCCGAGACACCGCCGAAGAACTGCAGCTGGATGCGGCGCACGGGAAGGTCGAAGCGCAGGGCGGCGACGGTGTGCGCGAGCTCGTGGATGAGCACCGAGGCGTAGAAGGCGACGGCGAAGAAGAGCGAGACGAGGTAGCGGACGTTGCCGAGTTCGGGCAGCACCTTGTCGAGCTGGCCGCCGAAGACCCAGGTGATGAGGGCCGCGACCAGGAACCAGCTGGGAGCGACGTAGACGGGCACGCCGAAGATGCGGCCCATGAGGATGCCGCCGCCGGCTTCGCGCGGGCTCTTCTTCTGACCGTTCCCCGGCTGGGCCTGCGTGCCTTGGGACGGCGGCTGCCCGCTCTCGCTCACTGGTTCCCCTCGTTCATGTGTGAACCCTCGCACCGGCTGAATCGATCTTGCAATGCGAGGGGCTCTGCCGTCGATGGTATTGCCCGGTGGTCCGCGGCCGACACCGGCTGTCGGTGGGAGGCCGTAGGGTCGTCTGCCATGGGCACCAGCACCTCAGACATCCCTCCCCGGCCACCGTCGTCGCTCTCCCCGTCACGGGCGTCGGACTTCATGCGGTGTCCTCTGCTGTACCGGTTGCGGGTGATCGACAAGTTGCCGGAGAAGCCGAGCGAGGCGGCCACCCGGGGCACCGTGGTGCACGCGGTGCTCGAACGGCTCTTCGACTCCCCCGCTTTCGAGCGTACGGCGGACCGCGCCCGTTCGATGGTTCCGGGCGAGTGGGAGAAGCTGCTGGCCGCCCGGCCCGAGCTGGCCCAGCTCTTCGAGGTGGCGGACGGACCGGGCCTCACCCGGTGGCTGGAGAGCGCCGAGCAGCTCGTCGACCGCTGGTTCACGCTGGAGGACCCGACGCGGCTGGAGCCCGCCGAGCGGGAGCTGTACGTGGAGACGGTGCTGGACTCGGGGCTGACGCTTCGCGGGTACGTCGACCGGCTCGATGTGGCGCCGTCCGGCGATCTGCGAGTGGTCGACTACAAGACGGGCAAGGCGCCCCGCCCGGAGTACGCAGGCGAGGCGCTGTTCCAGATGAAGTTCTACGCGCTGGTGCTGTGGCGGCTGCGCGGGGTGGTGCCGCGCCGGCTGCAGCTGGTCTATCTGGGCAGCGGCGACGTGATCATGTACGACCCGTCGGAAGCGGACCTGCTGAGCGTGGAGCGCAAGCTGCTGGCGCTGTGGGACGCGATCCGCGAGGCCACGACGACCGGCGAGTGGCTGCCGCGGCGGACCAAGCTCTGCGGCTGGTGCGACCACCAGGCGGTCTGTCCGGAGTTCGGGGGCACTCCCCCGCCCTATCCGCTGCCGCTCCCGGGCCCCGCGCCGTCCGGTGACGATGTGATCTAGGCAAGAATGGGGCGGGTCCGGCAACGACGAGGGAGATCTTGTGGCGATTCGCGTCCTACTGGTGGACGACCAGCCGCTGCTGCGTACCGGCTTCCGCATGATTCTGGAGGCCGAGCCGGACCTTGCCGTGATCGGTGAGGCCGGGGACGGCCAGCAGGCTCTGGACCAGGTGCGGGCGCTGCAGCCCGACGTGGTGCTGATGGACATCCGGATGCCGCGGATGGACGGGGTCGAGGCGACCCGCCAGATCACCGGCCCCGGGCGGGACGGACCGGCGAAGGTCCTGGTGCTGACCACCTTCGACCTGGACGAGTACGTGGTCGAGGCGCTGCGCGCCGGTGCCAGCGGCTTCCTGCTCAAGGACGCGCCGGCCGCCGAGCTGGTGCAGGCGATCCGCGTGGTCGCGGCGGGCGAGGCCATGCTCGCGCCCAGCATCACCCGCCGGCTGCTGGACAAGTACGCGGGACGGCTCCCCTCCGGCGAGGAGTCCGTGCCGCAGCCGCTGCACACCCTCACCGAGCGCGAGGTCGAGGTGCTGAAGCTGGTCGCCCGGGGTCTGTCGAACGCGGAGATCGCGGCGGAGCTGTTCGTCAGCGAGACGACCGTGAAGACCCACGTCGGGCATGTGCTGACCAAGCTGGGCCTGCGCGACCGCGTCCAGGCGGCGGTGTACGCGTACGAAAGCGGGCTGGTGCGCCCCGGAGCCGGCTGAGCGGCCGCGGTGGGCGTCGTGGCCGCGCCGCCGGGTCGGTAACGTCCCCGGCATGCAGACCACTCTCCACGGCGCGTCGGTCACGCTGCGTCCGGCCGCCGCCGCCGACATTCCCGCGCTCGCCGCGATCCGCTCGACCCCGGAGGTCTACGAACGGTGGCACGGTGACCGCGACCGGATGGCCGCCTCCGTCGCCGAGGACTTCGCCGAGCCGGACACCGAGGTCTTCGTCATCGAGCACGAGGGCCGGGTGGTGGGCGCGATCCAGTGGGGCGCCGAGGAGGAGCCCGACTACCGGCACGCGAACATCGACATCTATCTCGACCCCGCCTGCCACGGCCGCGGGCTGGGCACCGACGCCGTGCGGACCCTCGCCGGGCATCTGATCGCCGATCACGGGCACCACCGGCTGATCATCGATCCGGCGGCCGACAACACCGCTGCCATCCGCTGCTACACCAAGGTGGGATTCCGGCCGGTCGGCATCATGCGCGACTACGAGCGCGGCCCCGACGGAACCTGGCACGACGGTCTCATGATGGACCTGCTGGCCCGGGATCTTCCGGTTGAGGACAGAACCCGGCGTGGTCCGAGCGATCCCGGGCGCTCTGTCACACCCCCCGCCTAGGATGACCGGGACGGCTGGAGCTGACGGCCGACGGTCGACAAGGGGCCCTCGATGAGTGATCTCGCGGCAATGGACGGTGTGGCTTCGGAGCTGCAGCTGGAGCGGCACCGGGTGGAGCTGACGGGCTACTGCTATCGGATGCTGGGATCGGCGTTCGAGTCGGAGGACGCCGTCCAGGAGACCCTGGTGCGGGCGTGGCGCAGCTTCGACCGGTTCGAGGGCCGGGCGTCGCTGCGGTCGTGGCTGTACCGCATCGCCACCAACGTCTGTCTGGACATGCTCAAGGCACGCGAGCGCCGGGCCCGCCCGATGGATCTCGCGTCCCCCGTCTCGTCCTCGTCCCCGTTGACCCCGGCACTGCCGGAGGCGACGTGGATCGAGCCGATGCCCGACGGCCGGATGCTGCCCTCGGGCGGCGATCCGGCCGAGGTGGCCGCCCAGCGCGATTCGGTCCGGCTGGCGTTCGTCGCCGCGCTGCAGCACCTGGCGCCCCGGCAGCGCGCGGTGCTGATCCTGCGGGAGGTGCTCGCGTGGAAGGCCAGCGAGGTCGCCGAACTGCTCGACACGACGGTGGCGTCGGTCAACAGCGCGCTGCAGCGGGCCCGTTCGGCACTGGCCGCCAGTGATGTCACCGCCAGCGACCCGGCCCGGCCGATGGACGAGACGCAGCGCGCCCTGCTGGCCCGCTACGTCGACGCCTTCGAGCGCTACGACCTGGACTCGCTCACCTCCCTGCTGCGGGAGGACGCGACGCTGTCCATGCCGCCGTACGAGCTGTGGTTCCGCGGCCCCGCGGACATCCGCGGCTGGATGCTCGGCACCGGCATAGGCTGCGCGGGCTCGCGGCTGCTGCCGGTCACGGCGAACGGCTCACCGGCGTTCGGCCAGTACCGGCCCGCTTCCGACGGGGGCCACGAGCCGTGGGCGCTGCAGGTCATCGAGATCTCAGGGGACCGGATCACCGGGATCAACTCGTTCCTCGACACCGCGCACCTGTTTCCGCTGTTCGGCCTGCCTCCCCGGCTGGAGCCGTAACCCCGGCTCCAGGGGAAGCACGTCCCGCAGCCCCGCCAGAGCGAGCAGGCCGCGCAGCCGCCCGCCGGCGTTCCGCAGCCGTATCCGGCTGCCGAGCCGCCGGGCGGTGAGCTGCAGCCGGGCCAGGGCTTCGACGGTGACCGCGTCCGGATCGGTGAGCGCGGCCACGTCGCAGGTGACCCAGCCCGGTTCCCCGCCGTGCAGTCGGTCCCGCAGGCAGGCGCAGAGCTCGGGTATGCCGGCGCGGGTGAGCGGGCCGGCCAGGACCCAGACGACCCCGTCCGGGCCCTGCTCCGGCTGCCGTCCGGCCCGCTCCGGCGCCTCGTCGGCTGCACTCACCGTCGGCCTCCTGTCGTGGGTTCTCCTACGACAGACCTGCCGGCCGGGCAGAACTCATCGCCGGCGGGGTGTACCGGCCCTGCAGCGCCCAACAGGCCGGTCCGGCGACCGGTCAGGCGGCCGCTTCGACGACGTCCGCGACGGCGCAGCTAACGTTGTCGGGCCCGCCGCCCGCGTTGGCCAGCGCGATCAGCTCGCGGACGGCCTGCTCGGGGTCGGTGACCGAGGCGAGCACCTGGTGGATGTCCGGGCCCGGCACCACGGTGGTCAGGCCGTCGGAGCACAGCAGATAGCGGTCGCCGGGGAGGGCGTCGCGCAGGCGCAGATCGGCGGCGGACGCGTCGCCGCCGTCGAGAGCCCGCAGCAGCAGCATCCGCTGGGGGTGCGAGGCCGCCTCTCCCGCGCTGATGCGGCCGTCGTCGACCATCGCCTGCACGAGGGTGTGGTCGTGGGTGATCTGGAAGAGTTCGCCGCCGCGCAGCAGATAGGCGCGTGAGTCGCCGATGTGGACCAGGGCGAGCTGCGATCCGGTCCACAGCATGGCCGTCAGGGTCGTTCCCGGCCCCTGGAGCCCGCCGTCGGGCCCGGCGAGGCCCCGCACCGCCTCGTTGGCCTCCTGTACGGCGTTCTCGAGGGCGTTGAGGAGACCGCCGGCGGGGACGCCGGGGCCCGGGGTGCCGGTGCGGGTGCTGTCGGCGAGGTCGAGGCGCTTGAGCGCGTCGATGGCGGCGGCGCTCGCGGGCGCCCCGCCGGCGCCGAATCCGTCGGCGACGGCGAGCAGCCGGGCGTCGGCGTAGGCCGCGTCCTGGTTGCTCTCGCGGATCAGGCCGGTGTCGGTGAGCGCGGCATAGCGGATCGCCAGAGCTGCTCCGGTGCGTTCCATGACGGTGTCCTTCCGTGACAGGTGGTCGACGAGGAAGGTCGCGAGGTCCCGCCGGGCGTCGGTGTCGGACTCGACCTGTTCCCAGAACGCGGCGACGGCCTCGGCCGCCGCGGCCGGCGCCAGGTCGCACACCACCCGGATCCGTGCCAGCGGCATGCCGAGCCGGCGGAGCCAGGCCACCAGCCCGGCCCGTTCCAGCTGCGCCGGATCGTAGAACCGGTAGCCGGTCAGCGGGTCGACGCGGGCGGGCGGCAGCAGTCCGAGTTCGTCGTACAGCCGCAGCGCCTTCGGCGACAGGCCGGACGCGTGTCCGAACTCCCCGATCGTCAGCAGCACCGTGCTCGCCTCCTCCTGCCGGGCGGCGTGCCCGGCTGCCCCGATGCTGTGGTCTGCCCCAGGGACAAGGTCAACCCCGGCCGCCCCGGCACAGCGGAACGGGCCCGGACGACAGTGTCGTCCGGGCCCGTTCCAGTGTCCTGATCAGCCTGCTGTCAGCCCGTCACACCTCGTCCCAGCTCCCAGAACTGGGTCGTGGAGGACGCGTTGAGGGTCCACTCGGTGCCCGTGATGTCGCTGCGGGCGGCGAGGTACTGCTTGCCCTGCCACAGCGGCAGCATCGGCACGTCCTGGGCGATGATCTTCTGCATCTCGGTGAAGTCCGGGAAGG
Organism: Streptomyces sp. SID13666; assembly: GCF_010548325.1. Taxonomy (NCBI): domain Bacteria; kingdom Bacillati; phylum Actinomycetota; class Actinomycetes; order Kitasatosporales; family Streptomycetaceae; genus Streptomyces; species Streptomyces sp. SID13666. The sequence continues at coordinate 39,522 of NZ_JAAGLX010000011.1, forward strand.
TGGCGCTGCGCTGGGTCTTCTGCCGGGTGGAGTTGATCAGCTGGTTCTGGATGACCGGGTTCGCGTACGCCAGCTCCAGGAAGTTGTCCTTGCCGAGGAACGGCGCGACGTAGTTGTCCGGGTCCGGGAAGTCGGGGAACCAGCCCATCCCGTACACCTGGTACTGGTGCTTGCGCCCGCCGTCGGTGTACGTGTGCCAGTCGGCCACCGGCTGCAGCTTGATCTTGAACAGCCCGCTGGCGTCCAGCTGCTTCTTGAGCAGCTCGAACTCCGCCTTGGTCGCCTCGCCGTAGTGCTCGGTCGTGTACGAGAGCGTCAGCTCGACCGGCGTGGTGATGTTGGCGTCCTTGAGCGTCTTACGGGCCTTCGGCCCGCTCGGCTCGCCGTAGGAGTTGTAGAACGAGGTGGCGTGGGCGGTGATGCCGGCCGGGACCATCGAGTAGAGCGGCTCGGTGGTGCGCTTGTAGACGTCGCGCGTGATGGCCTGCCGGTCCACGATCTGGGCGAAGGCCTCGCGGACCGCCTTCTGCTTCACGACCGGGTCGGCCGTGTTGAAGACCAGGTAGCGGATCTCGGTGCCGGCCGTCTCGGTCAGCTTGACGTTGCTGTCGGTGCTGATGTTGAGGCTGTTGAGCTGGTCGGGCGTCATCGTCCGGTTCATGACGTCGATGTCACCGGCCTTGAGCGCCTTCTCCATGTCCGTGGAGTTCTTGAAGAACTTGAGCTCGATCTTGCTGTTGTTCAGCTTGATCGTGCCCTTGTAGTGCGGGTTCTTCGTGAAGACGGCCGAGTCGCCCTCCTTGAAGGAGTCCAGCTGGTACGGGCCGGAACCCATGATGTCGAAGCCGGGGTGCTGCTTCTTCGCGTCGTACACCTCACTGTCCACGATCGCCGCGGCGGGCGTGGCCAGCTTGTACGGGAAGGTGGCGTCGGGGTCCTTGAGGTGGAAGACGACCGTGGCGTCGTCCGGCGTCTCGACCTTGTCCACGTTGGTCAGAAGGCTGTACGGGCCGTTCTCGTCCTTGATCGCGAGCATGCGGTCGACGGAGAACTTCACGTCCTTGGACGTGAGCGCGTGCCCGTTGGAGAACTCGAGGCCGTCCCGCAGGGTGCAGCGGTACTGCTCGCCGAGCCCGTCGGTGAAGTGGCACTCCTTGGCGGCCTCGGGCTCCGGGTCGGTACCGCTGCGGGGGTAGCGCAGCAGCGTCTGGAACGTGTTGTAGAAGACGTTCCAGGACTGGATGTCGTAGCCCGTGACGGGGTCGAGCGGGGCCGGCGCCTGCGGCGTGATGTGGAACTCGTCGGTGGTGCCGAAGACGATCGCCTTGCCGTCGTCCCCGCTGCCACTGCCGGATCCACAACCGGCGAGAACGGGCGTCATCAGACCCACGACTATCGGCAGCGCGAGCAGCTTGCGATTCATCCTCGACGTTCTCCCTTGTATGTGCTGATCAACTCGTCACGCCCCGCCCGAGCTCCCAGAACTGGGTGGTGGTGGAGGAGTTGAGCGCCCATTCCACACCGGTGATGTCACTGCGGGCAGCGATGTACTGCTTGCCCTGCCACAGCGGCAGCATCGGTACGTCCTGGGCGATGATCTTCTGAGCGGTCTCGAAATCACTGATGGTGGCGCTGCGCTGGGACTGCTGTCGGGTCTGCGGGATCACCTGGCGCTGGATGATGTCGCTCTGGTAGGGCAGCTTCAGGAAGTTGCCCTTGTCGAAGAACGGAGCGATGTAGTTGTCCGGGTCCGGGAAGTCGGGCAGCCAGCTCAGAGCGTAAGCGGCGTACTTGTGCTTCTTCACCTCGGTGAGGAAGACGTTCCACTCCTCGCTCTTGAGCGTGACGTCGAACAGGCCGCTCGCGTCGAGCTGAGCCTTGATCGCCTCGGCCTCCTCCTTGTTGCTGGAGCCGGCGAGGTCCTTGCGGTACCAGTAGTCGAACGCGACCTTGTCGTCGATACCGGCCTGGTGCAGCAGCGCCTTGGCCTTGGTCACGCTCGGGTCGCCGTAGGTCTTGAAGAAGGAGTTGGCGTGCCCGGTGATGCCCACCGGGACGGGCGAGTACAGCGGATCGGCGGTCCGCTGGAAGACATCACGGGTCAGCGCCTGGCGGTCCAGGATCTGGGCGACGGCCTGGCGGACGGCCTTGGGCCGCACCGCCGGGTCCGTGGTGTCGAAGAACAGGTAGCGGGCCTCGGTGCCGGCCGCTTCGGTGAGCTTGACGTTCTCGCCGTCGCCGGCCTTGAGCAGCCGGTTGATCTGGTCGGGCCGCATGGTGCGGGTGGCGACGTCGACCGTGCCCTTCTTGAGCTCGGCCTCCATCGTGTCCGCGGACGTGAACATCCGCAGCTGCACCTTGCTGTTGTTCAGCTTCAGCGTGCCCTGGTAGTTCCCGTTCCTGGAGAAGACGGCCTTGTCGTCCTGCTTGAAGTCGTCCAGCGTGTAAGGGCCGGAGCCGACGATCTTGAAGCCGTCGTACGGCTTGTCCGCGGGGTAGACCTGGCTGTCCAGGATCGCGGCGGCGGGCGTGGCCAGCTTGAGCGGGAAGGTGGAGTCCGGCGCCTTGAGGCGGAAGACCACGGTCTTCTCGTCGGGCGCCTGCACGGTGGCGACGCCGGATATCAGCGACGCGGGACCGTTGTCACTGTTGATCTTCAACATGCGGTCGACCGAGAACTTGACGTCCTCGGCCGTCAGCGCGTGACCGTTGGAGAAACTGAGCCCCTTGCGGAGCGTGCACTGGTACACCTGCCCGACCAGGTCGGTGAAGCCGCACTTCTCCGCGGCGTCGGGTTCCGGGTTGGTACCGCTGCGCGGGTAGCGCAGCAGCATCTGGAAGGTGTTGTAGAAGACGTTCCACGTGGCGCTGTCGTACGACGTCGCCGGATCCAAGGGTGACGGGTTCTCCTTGGTCAGCTTGATGCTGTCCGTGGTCCCGACGACGATGGGTTTACCGCTGCTGTCACCGCCACTGCCCGATCCGCCGCAACCGGCGAGGGCGGGTGCGACGACGCCGAGAAGCATCGCCGGCACCAGTAGCTTACGGTTCATCCTCGTCGTTCTCCCTTTGGTCTTTCCGTGCTCAGTCGATCCTCAGCCGTTCCCGGGCGGGCGACGCGACGCCTGCGCCGCCCGCCACCGTGTAGGTGATGATGCGGTTATCCGCCGGAGCCGGGGTACAGGTGGCAGGCCACTTGGACGTCCGTTTCCGGCAGCAGGTTGAGCCGCGGGTCCTGTGATGGCGAGAACTCCACCACGGCCCGGCCGCCTTCTGCGTGCATGGTGATCACGCCCCGCCAGAAGGGCTCGCGCGGCTCGGCCGCCGAGGCCTCCTCACGGAGTCGGCGGAGGTATTCCAGCACATCTTCCGCGCTGTGCCCCCTTCCGGGGGTGACTGCGGCGGAAGTGACCCCGGATTCGGAGAGCGCGTCAAGATCGCCGAAGAGCGCCCTTTCCTTGCCCGCCTCCGCCGGCGGCAGTTCGAGCCATCGGCGTTCCAGCAGGCCACGCAGGTCGCGGGCCTCCCAGCCGCAGCCGGCCAGGGCGACCGGGCAGCGCGGGTGGAAGGAACAACCGAGCGGCGGCTTGGCCGCGTCCGGAATCTCACCGCGCAGCAGCTCGCGCTCGACGGCGAGCGTCGGGTCGGGCTCGGGGATCGCCGCCAGCAGCGCCTTGGTGTACGGGTGCTTGGGGTCGGCGAAGACCTCCGCGGTGGGCCCGTACTCGACGATCCGGCCGAGGTACATGATCGCGATGGTGTCGCAGAAGAACTTCGCGCTGGCCAGATCGTGCGTCACATAGACGTACGTCAGGTCCAGGTCCCGCTTCAGGTCCAGCATCAGCTGCAGGATCTTGGCGCGGACGCTCATGTCGAGCATGGAGATCGGCTCGTCGGCGACGAGGAGCTCCGGCTCGGCGATGATCGCGCGGGCCAGCACGGCCCGCTGCTTCTGGCCGCCGGACAGGTCGCCGGGGAACTTCGTCAGGTACCGCTCGGGAGGGGTCAGGCCGACCCGCTCCAGGGCGTCGGTGACCTTGGCGTCGTACTCCGCGTCGCTGCTCACCAGGTTGTGGATGCGCAGCGGGTGGCCGACGGCGGTGCGGATGTCCATCGCCGGGTTGAGCGAGGCGTGCGGGTCCTGGAAGACCATCTGCAGCTTGCGGCGCAGCGGCCGCATCTTGCGCTCGCCGAACTCGGTGATGTCCTCGCCCCGGTAGCGGATGGTGCCGCCGGTGGCCCGGTTCATGCCCAGCAGGGTCCGGCCGAGGGTGGTCTTGCCCGAGCCGGACTCGCCGACCAGGCCGAGCACCTCGCCCTTGCGCAGCTTCAGGTTGACCCCGTCGACGGCCTTGACCGCGCCCGCCGCCTTGCCGGCCAGCCGGCCGAAGACGTTGCCCCGCATGCCGAAGTGGACCTCGAGGTCCTGCATCTCGACGAGCGTCTCGCGGTCGTCGAGAGCTACGACACCGCTCGCTTCTGTATCAGGCTTCGTCAGCAACGCTGATCTCCTTCACGGCGGCGAGCGGCTCGCGCCCACCCGTTCCCAACTCGTCGGCCATCGAGGGGTCGACCTCGATCGCCTGCTGCCAGCAGACGCTGTGCACGCCGGACGGCAGTACCACCTCGGGCGGCTCCACCTTCGCGCATCCCTGCATCGCCACCGGGCAGCGCGGGCTGAACCGGCAGCCCTCCGGGGGGTGCACCAGGTCCGGGGGGCTACCCGGGATGAAGTGCAGTCCGGTGGTGGAGAGCGAGATCGTGGAGCGGAGCAGCTCCTTGGTGTACGGGTGCTGCGGGTTCGCGAACACTTCGCGGGCATCGCCCTGTTCGACGATGTGGCCCGCGTACATCACCGCGACCCGGTCACACGCTTCGGCGACGATACCGAGATTGTGGGTGATCAGCACAAGGGATGTGTCGAAGTTCTTGCGCAGATCGGCAAGGATCTTGATGATCTGTGCCTCGACGAGGACATCGAGCGCCGTCGTGGGCTCGTCCGCGACGATGAACGCCGGGCGCAGCACGAGGGCGAGCGCGATCATGATGCGCTGGCGCATACCGCCCGAGAACTCGTGGGGGTAGCTCTCGTACCGGCTGGCCGGGATGCCCATACCGCGCAGCGCCTCGATGGCGCGCTCGCGCAGCTCGTTCTTCGAGAGGTCCTTGTGGTGCGTGTGCAGGGCCTCCTCGAAGTGCTGGGAGATCCGCATCAGCGGGTTCAGCCGGGTCATCGGCTCCTGGAAGATCAGCCCGAGGTCCGGGCCGCGGAGCTTCTGCAGCTCCTTGGCGGGCAGGCCCACCAGGTTGCGGCCCTTGCCCCCCTTGCTGTTCAGGATCACTTCACCGTCGACGGAGGCGACGGTGGGCGCCAGGCCCAGCACACCGCGGCCGAGGGTGGACTTGCCACAGCCGGACTCGCCGACCAGGCCGAGCGTCTCGCCGGGGCGTACGTCGAAGCTGACGCCGTCGACGGCGCGGACCGGTCCGCGTTCGGTGCCGTACCAGACGCGCAGGTCGCGTACGGAAAGGACAGGTTCGGTCATTTCGCGGCCTCCCCTTCTTCTGCGGTTGCTGCGGTAGCTGCGATTGCTGCGGATTCCGCGTTCGCCGCGGTTGCCGCGGTCTTCGCGGTCTCGGCGGTGACGACGCGGCGGCGGCTGAGCGCGGGCAGCGCCACCTTGGTGATGCGGCGGCGGCGCATGGTCGGGTTGAGGACGTCGTTGAGGCCCTCACCGAGCAGCGTGAAGCCGAGGATGGCGATCACCATGGCGATGCTCGGGTAGAGACAGGTCCACCACATGCCGGCGTTGACGTCGCTGATCGCGCGGTCGAGGTCGTAGCCCCACTCGGCGGCGTCGGTGGGCTGGATGCCGAGGCCCAGGAAGCCCAGGCCGGCCAGTGTGCCGATGGCGTCGGCGGCGTTCATCGTGCCGATGACGGGCACCGACTGGATGACGTTGCCGAACAGGTACTTGCGGATCACCACGGAGGGCTTGGCGCCCATCGCGCGGGCCGCCTCCACAAAGGTGGCCTCACGGGCGGAGAGCGCCGAGGCGCGGACCACCCGGAAGTACTGCGGGATGTAGACCACGGTGATCGACAGCGCGGCGGTCACCACGCCCCCGCCGGTGATGCTGGCGAAGACGAAGCCGGCCACGATGGCGAGCAGCAGGTAGGGGAACGCGAAGAGCGCGTCCATCACCAGCACCAGGATGCGGTCGAGCCAGCCGCCGAAGTAACCCGCCAGGAGGCCCAGGAGGACCCCCAGGATGAGCGAGAAGACGACGGCGAGGACCATCACCTCCAGCGCGGTGCGGGCGCCGTAGACGGTCCTGGAGACCACGTCGAGGCTCTGCACGGTGGTGCCGAACCAGTGGTCGCCGTCCGGCGCGCCCTGCTTCGGGAAGGTCTTGCCACCGGACTGGTACGTGTCGAAGTCGTACGGGGCGATCAGCGGGGCGAAGATCGCGGTCAGCACGAAGAGCAGCGAGAGGATCGCGCCGGTCCACAGCATGAACTTGGGCACGCCGTGGGCCTGCCGGACCGCGATCACGATGCGCCGCAGACCGCCGAAGCGGACGGACTTTCCGGGACCCGGGGCCTTGGGGGTTATCTCCGGGTCGAGCGGAGCGGGGAGTGTCGTCTGGGCCATCAGTACCGCACCCTCGGGTCGATCAGCGCGTTGATGAAGTCGATCAGCATGCTGATCACGACGACGACGAGGGCGAAGACGGTGACGATGCCCTGGACGGCGACGTAGTCGCGCTGGTTGATGTAGTCGATGAGCTGGCGACCGATACCGGGCCAGGTGAAGATTCGCTCGGTGAGCACCGCACCGCTGAGCAGCATCGCGACCTGGAGGCCGAGGACGGTGATCACCGGGACCATCGCGTTGCGGAAGGCGTGCCGTCCGACGACGGCGGTCTCCTTCACACCGCGGGCGCGGGCCGCCTCGATGTAGTCGCCCTGCAGCGACTGGATGAGGTTGATGCGGATCATGCGGATGAAGACACCGACGATCAGCAGGCCCAGCGCGATCGAGGGCAGGACCAGGTGGTTGGCGATGTCGCCGACCGCGTCCCAGTCGCCCACGATCATGGCGTCCACGATCAGGATGTGGGTCTGCGTCGGCACGTTCAGCTGCACCAGTGGGGAGGCCTGGCCGGACGTGGCGCCGAAGGCGAGCATCAGCATGGGCGCTGCGACGATGACCGGCACGGCGTAGCTGAGGATGCCGAAGAGCCGGCCCGCCACGTCGATCGTGCTGTCCCGCAGCCGGCCCGCGAGCAGGCCCACCGGGATACCGATGACGCTCGCGAAGACCAGGGCGCCGAAGGTCAGGGTGAGGGTGGCGCCGCCGTTCTCGATGATGATGTCCCGCACCTGGCGGTGGTCGGAGAACGTGGTGCCGAAGTTCAGGGTGACGACGGACTTCAGGTAGTCCCAGAACTGCTGGTACATCGGGGCGTCGAAGCCCGCGGCATGCCGTCTCGCCGCGAGTTCCGCCGCGTTGAGCTTGCCGCCCTGGGAGGCCGAGATGGGGTCACCGGGGGCCACCCGCATCAGGACGAAGACCAGGACCAGCAGGATGAGAACCATGGGGATTGCGAGCGCGATCCTGGTGAGGATGTAGCGGCGCAGCGACCCGGACTGCTTACTCATGGAGGGGTGTCTTTCTTAGCCGGAGTGGCGGCCGGCCCGCGGGGGAGAGACTCCCCCGCGGGCCGGCCGGCCGTCACTTGCCCGTCGAGAGTTCGTAGAAGCGGAACATCGTCGGGTCCAGCGCCTTGTCCACGCCGGTCACACCGTCACGCACGACAGCGGTCTGCTTGCCCTGCCAGACCGGGATGATCGGGGCGTCCTCGGCGACGATCTTCTGGATCTCGGCGAAGGCCTCGTTGCGCACCTTGGGGTCGTTGGAGCCCTGCTCCTTGACCAGCAGCGCCTGGATCGCCGGGTTGTCGTAACCCGTGCCCAGGAACGGCGACTTGCTGAGGAACGGCGACACGTCGTTGTCGGCGTCCGGCAGGTCAGGGAACCAGCCGATCATGTACGAGGCGTAGCTGCCCGCCTTCTCGTCCTTCTGGTACTGCTGCCACTCGGTCGAGCTCAACTTGACGTTGAACAGACCGGAGGCGTCCAGCTGACGCTTGATCGCGGTGGCCTCGTCGGCAGCCGCGGCACCGTAGTGGCTCGGCGTCCAGGTGTAGGACAGCGCGACCGGGGCGGTGATGCCGGCGGCCTGCAGGATCGCGGCGGCCTTGGCCTTGTCCGGAGCGCCGTACTTGTCCTTGAACGCGTCCGTGTGACCGTCGATGCCGTTGCCGACCATCGAGTAGAGCGGGGCGACGGTGCCGTTGTAGGCGTCCTTCGCGATGCCCTCGCGGTCGATGACCTGCGCGACGGCCTGGCGGACCGCCTTCTGGTCCGACGGCTTCACCTTCGCGTGGAAGACGAAGTAGCGCTTCTCGGTGCCCGTGCCCTCGACGACCTTGACGCCCTGGGTCTTCTTCAGGTCGGCGGTGTCGGTCGGCGACAGGGTGCGGAAGGCCGCGTTGACGGTGCCGTCCTTGACGGCCGCCTTCAGCGCGGACGCCTCGGCGAAGTACTGCAGAACGAACTGGCTGTTCTGCGCCTTGACCGGGCCGCTGTACTTCGCGTTGACCTTGAAGGACGCCTGCTGCTTCGCGGTGTACTTGTCCAGGGTGTACGGGCCGGAGCCGATCACCTTGGTGCCCGCGAGGAGCTTGTCGGCCGGGAAGGTCTTCTCGTCGACGATCGCACCGGCGTCGGTCGCGAGGACCGACGGGAAGGTGGAGTCGGCGCTCTTCAGGTGGAAGATCACCTGGTCCGCGCCCTTGGCCTCGGTCGACTCCAGCGTGCCGAAGAGGCTGGACGGCCCGTTCGGGTCCGCGATCTTCAGCATGCGGTCGAACGAGAACTTGACGCTGGCCGAGGTCAGCTTGTCACCGTTGGAGAACTGAAGCCCGGCTTGCAGCGTGCAGGCGTAGGTCTTCGGGTCGGTGAAGGCACACGACTTGGCGGCGTCCGGCTCAGGCTTGGTGCCGCCCGTCGGGAAGCGCATCACCTTCTGGTAAACGCTGTCGATGACCTCCCAGGAGCCGTAGTCGTACGCTCCTGCGGGGTCGAGTGACGACACCGAGTCGATGGTCCCGACGATGACGGCGCCCTTGCTGCCGGACGCCGAATTGTCCTTGTTGCCACCGCACGCGGTCACACCGACGGCCAGGAAGGCCACGGCAGCTGCGGCGACGACACGCTTAGTACGTGACATCTAGTGATTCCCCTTGCTCAAATGCCGATCACTCGATTCGGCATTGACCAGTCAGGACACTAGTGGGAACGCTCTCCTTGCCCAGAACACGGAGAAGTTGAGGCAAAATCACATCCCGATAACGGCACTGCAGGTACCGATATGCGGACGATGGAACGATCCGCCCCTCTGTGTCGCAACCCGGACACAACGTCGCGTTTGTTGCCCCGATTCGCGCAAACGGATCATGCGCGTCCGTACCTGTCGACCAACTGAGGGGTGACAAAAATCACGTGACCAAAAATTGGAGCGGGGCGGAATTCAGCCAGCGCATTTCGTAACACGGAATGAGCAGCCGGGCGCCCAGAGTTTCCAAACTATTCAGCGGCATACGCTCAGTGAACAGTCGCATTCAGAGAGCGCAGAAAAGGCACGCTCAGCTGCTCCAGCGAGCCCACCACCGTGCGGCCTGGAGCCACCTCGATCGGGACGATCGAGGGCACCGCGACCACGTGGCAGCCCGCCGCCTCGGCGGAGGCGACCCCGGTCGGGGTGTCCTCCACGACCACGCACCGGGCGGGCTCCGCGCCGAGCCGGGCGGCGGCGAGCAGATACGGGTCGGGGAAGGGCTTGGTGCGGGCGACCTCGTCGCCGGCGAGGGTGAACGCGAAGTGCTCCGCGCCGAGCGTGCGCAGCACCGAGTCGATGATGTGCCGGTGCGAGGCGGACACGAGCGCGGTGGGCACCTGGTGCGCCGCCAGCTCCGTCAGCAGCCGCCGGGCGCCGGGCATCAGCGGCACGCCCCGGGCGATCAGCTCGACGAAGCGCGCGTTGATCGCGGCGGACAGCTCGGGCAGCGTGACCTCGGTGCCCGTGACGGCCATCAGGTGGCCCAGGCTGCGCGCCATCGGGCCGCCGACCACGATCGCGCGGTGCGCGCCGTCCAGGGCGTGGCCCAGGGCCGCGAAGACCTCCACCTCGGCGGCCCACCAGATGTCCTCGGTGTCGACCAGGGTGCCGTCCATGTCGAGGAGCACGGCCTGCAGCCCGCGGCCTTGGGCCGGACGGGTGTCGACGGCGGGAATGCTACTGGTCATGCGCACCACTCCTCAGCTGGGCCAGGGGGGCACAAAGGCCGGTCGCGACACACTCCTGATCGGAGTGCGGCGACCGGCCTGTGCCGGACCGTCCAGTGTACGTCGGGTCGCTGGCGAACGCTTAACGGGCGTTGAAGTACTTCGCCTCGGGGTGGTGAATGACGATCGCGTCGGTGGACTGCTCCGGGTGCAGCTGGAACTCCTCGGACAGCTTCACGCCGATCCGCTCGGGCTCCAGCAGCTCGGCGATCTTCGCCCGGTCCTCCAGCTCGGGGCAGGCCCCGTAGCCGAGCGAGAAGCGCGCGCCCCGGTACTTCAGGGCGAACATGTCCTCGACCTCGTTCGGGTCCTCACCGGCGAAACCCAGCTCGCTGCGGACCCGGGCGTGCCAGTACTCGGCCATGGCCTCGGCGAGCTGGACGGACAGTCCGTGCAGCTCCATGTACTCGCGGTAGGCGTTGGCGGCGAACAGCTCGGCCGTCGCCTCCCCGATCCGGTTGCCGACCGTCACGACCTGCAGACCCACGACGTCGATCTCGCCGGAGTCCTCCGGGCGGAAGAAGTCCGCCAGGCACAGCCGGCGGCCCCGGCGCTGGCGCGGGAAGGTGAAGCGGGTGCGCTCGCTGCCGTCGTCGTTGAGCAGGATCAGGTCGTCCCCCTTGGAGACGCACGGGTAGTAGCCGTAGACCACGGCCGCTTCCAGCAGGCCGTCGGTCTGCAGCCGGTCCAGCAGGCCGCGCAGCCGGGGCCGGCCCTCGGTCTCCACCAGCTCCTCGTACGTCGCTCCGCCCGCGCGGGCCTCCTTCAGGCCCCACTGGCCCTTGAAGAGCGCGCCCTCGTCGACCCAGGACGCGTAGTCCTTGAGCGGGATGCCCTTGATGACGCGGCTGCCCCAGAACGGCGGCGTCGGGATCGGGTTGTCCACGGCCACGTCCGAGCGGATCTGCCCGAGGTTGATCTCGGGCTCCTCCTCCACGACGCTGGCGCGCTTGGCCACCCGGCGCTGCTTGAGCTCCGGCAGGACGGCGCCGGGGACGCCGCGCTTGACGGCGATCAGCGCGTCCATCAGCCGCAGGCCTTCGAACGCGTCGCGGGCGTAGCGGACCTCGCCCTCGTAGATCTCGTGCAGGTCCTGCTCGACATAGGCGCGGGTCAGGGCGGCGCCGCCCAGGATGACGGGGTAGTCGGCGGCCATCTTGCGCTGGTTGAGCTCCTGCAGGTTCTCCTTCATGATCACGGTGGACTTCACCAGGAGACCCGACATCCCGATCACGTCGGCCTTGTGCTCGGTCGCCGCGTCCAGGATCGCCGCCACCGGCTGCTTGATGCCGAGATTCACCACGTTGTAGCCGTTGTTGGACAGGATGATGTCGACCAGGTTCTTGCCGATGTCATGGACGTCGCCACGGACCGTGGCCAGCACGATGGTGCCCTTGCCGTCGGCGTCGGACTTCTCCATGTGCGGTTCGAGGTAGGCGACCGCGGTCTTCATGACCTCCGCGGACTGCAGCACGAACGGCAGCTGCATCTGGCCGGAGCCGAACAGCTCGCCCACGACCTTCATGCCTTCCAGCAGGGTGTCGTTGACGATCGCCAGCGCGGGACGGGTCGTGAGCGCCTCGTCCAGGTCGCGGTCCAGGCCGTTCTTCTCGCCGTCGATGATCCGCCGCTGCAGGCGCTCGTCGAGCGGCAGCGCGGCCAGTTCCTCCGCGCGGCCGGCCTTGACGGACTTCATGTCGACGCCCTCGAAGAGCTCGAGGTACTTCTGCAGGGGGTCGTAGCCCTCGCTGCGCCGGTCGTAGATCAGGTCCAGGGCCACATCGCGCTGCTCCTCGGTGAGGCGCGCGATCGGGAGGATCTTGCTGGCGTGCACGATCGCGGAGTCGAGGCCGGCTTCCACGCACTCGTTGAGGAAGACCGAGTTCAGCACCACGCGGGCGGCGGGGTTGAGGCCGAAGGAGATGTTCGACAAGCCGAGGGTCGTCTGCACCAGCGGGTGGCGGCGCTTGAGCTCGCGGATCGCCTCGATCGTGGCGACGCCGTCCTTGCGGGACTCCTCCTGACCGGTGGCGATCGTGAAGGTCAGACAGTCGACGAGGATGTCCGATTCGAGGATGCCCCAGTTGGTGGTCAGGTCCTCGATGAGCCGCTCGGCGATGGCGACCTTGTGCTCCGGGGTGCGGGCCTGGCCCTCCTCGTCGATCGTCAACGCGATCAGCGCGGCACCATGTTCGGCCGCCAGCGTCGTGATCTGCGCGAAGCGGGACTCGGGACCGTCGCCGTCCTCGTAGTTGACGGAGTTGATGACGGCCCGGCCGCCGAGCTTCTCCAGTCCGGCGCGCAGCACCGGGACCTCGGTGGAGTCCAGCACGATGGGGAGCGTGGAGGCGGTCGCGAAGCGGCCGGCGACCTCGGCCATGTCCGCGGCGCCGTCACGCCCGACGTAGTCGACACACAGGTCGAGCAGGTGCGCGCCCTCGCGGATCTGGTCGCGGGCCATCTCGACGCAGTCGTCCCAGCGCCCTTCCAGCATGGCCTCACGGAACTTCTTCGAGCCGTTGGCGTTCGTCCGCTCGCCGATGGCGAGGTACGAGGTGTCCTGCCGGAACGGGACGGTCTGGTAGAGCGAGGCGGCGCCCGGCTCGGGGCGCGGGCTGCGGGGTGACAGGTCCAGGCCCCGCACCCGCTCCACGACCTGCCGCAGATGCTCAGGGGTGGTGCCGCAGCAGCCTCCCACCAGCGACAGCCCGTACTCGCCCACGAACGTCTCGTGCGCGTCCGCCAGTTCCTCCGGCGACAGCGGGTAGTGCGCACCGTCCTTGCCCAGCACCGGCAGACCGGCGTTCGGCATGCAGGAGACCTGGGTCCGCGCGTGCCGGGCCAGGTAGCGCAGGTGCTCGCTCATCTCGGCGGGGCCGGTGGCACAGTTCAGCCCGATCATGTCGATGCCGAGCGGCTCCAGCGCCGTCAGCGCCGCACCGATTTCGGAACCCAGCAGCATCGTGCCCGTCGTCTCGACGGTCACGGAGCAGATGATCGGGAGGCTGAAGCCGGCCGCCTTGAGGGCGCGGCGGGCGCCGACGATCGAGGCCTTGGTCTGCAGCAGGTCCTGGGTGGTCTCCACCAGGATCGCGTCCGCGCCGCCCGCGATCAGACCCGCCACGTTCTCCTCGTACGCGTCGCGCAGGGCGGCGTACGGGGCGTGGCCGAGGGTCGGGAGCTTGGTGCCCGGCCCGACGGAGCCGAGCACCCAGCGCGGCCGGTCGGGCGTGGCGAAACCGTCCGCCACCTCGCGGGCCAGCCGGGCGCCGGCCTCGGCGAGCTCGAAGATGCGCTCGGGGATGTCGTACTCACCGAGCGCGGCGAGATTGGTGCCGAAGGTGTTGGTCTCGACGCAGTCGACACCCGCGGCGAAGTACTCCTCGTGCACCGACCGGACGATGTCGGGCCGGGTGACGCTCAGGATCTCGTTGCAGCCTTCCAGGTCCTGGAAGTCCTCGAGCGAGGGGTCCTGGGCCTGGAGCATGGTGCCCATCGCGCCGTCGGCCACCACCACCCTGGTGGCGAATGCCTGACGCAGCGCGTCGGCTCGGGCTTGGCTGGCGAGGGTGGAGGACGACTGCGGGGCCATGGATGTACTCCCAGGAGTGCGACGGCTGTCGGCTTTACGTGCCTGGCCAGGGTAGCGGGCGCGGTGCGCGGGCCTCGAAAGAGTTCCGAGGGGTGGACGAAGGTGTCAGAATCTTCTCTGAGACTATGGGGTTCGACAATGTCGAACGGCTTGCGGAGGTTGGCGGATGCCCGGACCGATTCAGTCGCTGGCGAGGGCAGCCGCGATCCTACGGTTGCTGGCCGGCGGTGAGCGCCGGCTGGGCCTCTCCGACATCTCCTCCTCCCTGGGCCTCGCCAAGGGGACCGCGCACGGCATCCTGCGCACCCTCCAGCAGGAGGGCTTCGTCGAGCAGGACGCCGCGTCGGGCAAGTACCAGCTGGGCGCCGAACTGCTGCGGCTGGGGAACAGCTATCTGGACGTGCACGAGCTGCGGGCCCGCGCCCTGGTGTGGACCGACGATCTGGCCAGGTCCAGCGGCGAGGCCGTCTACCTGGGGGTTCTCCACCAGTCGGGGGTGCTGATCGTGCACCACGTCTTCCGCCCGGACGACAGCCGGCAGGTGCTGGAGGTGGGTGCCATGCAGCCGCTGCACAGCTCGGCGCTGGGCAAGGTGCTGGCCGCGTACGACCCGGTCGCGCACAGCGAGGCGGCCGAGAACGAGCGGCTCGCCCTCACCCCGCGCACGATCACCGACACGGCCGGCTTCGAGGACGTGCTGGAGCTCGCCAGGACCCGGGGCTGGGCGTCCGACCTGGAGGAGACGTGGGAGGGCGTGGCCTCGGTCGCCGCGCCCATCCTGGACCGGCGGCGGATGCCGGTCGGCGCGGTGGGCATCACCGGGGCCGTGGAACGGGTCTGCCAGGAGGACGGCGACATCCAGGCGCGCCTGGTGGCCGCGGTACGCGACTGCGCCCGCGCCGTCTCGCGCGACCTCGGCGCCGGACGGTTCTAGGGACTCGGGTCACGATCCGGAGTCCTCAGCCCCAAGCTCTTGACGAGGAAGATATTGCAGAGAAAACTGCCGTTCGGCGGTCGACATTGTCGAACACCGGACGGGACCCGGTCCGCCTGAATGGACGTAAGACAAGGGAGTCGCGGTGTCCAACAGCCATATCTTCTTCGGCGAGACCATCGGTACCGCCGTCCTCATCCTGCTGGGCGGTGGCGTCTGCGCCGCCGTCACGCTCAAGAGCTCCAAGGCCCGCAACGCGGGATGGCTCGCCATCACCTTCGGGTGGGGCTTCGCGGTGCTCACCGCGGTGTACATCTCCTCGAGCCTCTCGGGGGCGCACCTCAACCCCGCCGTCACCGTCGGCATCGCCGTCAAGACGGGCGACTGGAACGACGTGCCGCTGTACATAGCCGGACAGATGTTCGGCGCGATGATCGGCGCGGCGTTGGTCTGGGTGGCCTACTACGGACAGTTCCAGGCGCACATGGACGACAACGAGCTGGCACCGCCGCTCGGACCGGACAGCGGTCCGGCCGGACCGGTCCTCGGCGTCTTCTCCACCGGGCCTGAGGTCCGTAACCCGGTGCAGAACCTCGCCACCGAGATCATCGGCACCGCCGTTCTCGTCCTGGCCGTTCTCACCCAGGGCCTGACGCCGGGCCTCGCACTCTCCGGAACCGGCGCCCTGATCACCGCTCTGGTGGTCGTCAGCATCGGTCTGTCACTCGGAGGGCCCACCGGCTACGCGATCAACCCGGCCCGCGACCTCGGCCCGCGTATCGTGCACAGCCTTCTGCCGCTGCGCAACAAGGGCGGCTCCGACTGGGGCTACGCCTGGATCCCCGTCGTCGGCCCGCTCGTCGGTGCCGTTCTGGCGGGCGGCCTCTACCGGCTGGCCTTCGCGTAACCCCTCCTGTCCGACCGACGCAGACCCCTTGAGGAGCACACCGTGACCGACGCACACACCGCAGGGCCGTTCATCGCCGCGATCGACCAGGGCACCACGTCCAGCCGCTGCATCGTCTTCGACCGGGACGGCCGCATCGTCTCCGTCGACCAGAAGGAGCACGAGCAGATCTTCCCGAAGCCCAGCTGGGTCGAGCACGACGCCGCGGAGATCTGGACCAACGTCCAGGAAGTCGTCGCCAGTGCCGTCGAGAAGGCCGGGATCACCGCCGAGGACGTCAAGGCCATCGGCATCACCAACCAGCGCGAGACCACGCTGCTGTGGGACAAGAACACCGGCGAGCCGGTCCACAACGCGCTGGTCTGGCAGGACACTCGCACCGACGCGCTCTGCCGCGAGCTGGGCCGCAACGTCGGCCAGGACCGCTTCCGCCGCGAGACCGGCCTGCCGCTGGCGAGCTACTTCGCCGGCCCGAAGGCCCGCTGGCTGCTGGACAACGTCGAGGGCCTGCGCGAGCGCGCCGACCGCGGCGAGATCCTCTTCGGCACCATGGACAGCTGGGTCATCTGGAACCTGACCGGTGGCCCGGACGGCGGTGTGCACGTCACGGACGTCACCAACGCCTCCCGCACCATGCTGATGAACCTGCACACCCTGGAGTGGGACGAGAAGATCTGCGAGTCCATCGGCGTCCCGATGTCGATGCTCCCGGAGATCCGCTCCTCCTCCGAGGTCTACGGCACCGCCGCCGTCGGCGTGCTGGCCGGTGTGCCGGTCGCCTCCGCGCTCGGTGACCAGCAGGCCGCGCTGTTCGGCCAGACCTGTTTCGCCGAGGGCGAGGCCAAGTCGACGTACGGCACCGGCACCTTCCTGCTGATGAACACCGGCGAGAAGGCCGTCAACTCCTACAACGGCCTGCTCACCACCGTCGGCTATCGCATCGGTGACCAGAAGGCCGTCTACGCCCTCGAGGGCTCCATCGCCGTCACCGGCTCGCTGGTGCAGTGGATGCGCGACCAGATGGGCATCATCAAGAGCGCCGCCGAGATCGAGACCCTGGCGAGCTCCGTCGACGACAACGGCGGCGCGTACTTCGTGCCCGCCTTCTCCGGTCTGTTCGCCCCGTACTGGCGCGACGACGCCCGCGGTGTGATCGCCGGCCTCACCCGTTACGTCACCAAGGCGCACCTGGCCCGCGCGGTGCTCGAGGCCACCGCCTGGCAGACCCGCGAGATCGTCGACGCGATGAGCAAGGACTCCGGCGTCGAGCTGGCCGCGGTCAAGGTCGACGGCGGTATGACCTCCAACAACCTGCTGATGCAGACCATCGCGGACTTCGTGGACGCCCCCGTCGTCCGTCCGATGGTCGCCGAGACCACCTGCCTGGGCGCCGCCTACGCGGCCGGTCTCGCCGTCGGCTTCTGGCCCGACACCGACGCACTGCGCGCCAACTGGCGCCGGGCCGCCGAATGGACCCCCCGGATGGACGCGGACAAGCGCGACCGCGAGTACAAGAACTGGCTCAAGGCCGTCGAGCGGACCATGGGCTGGATCGAAGAGGAGAACTGATCAGAATGTCTTCCACCCTGCAGAGCGTCCCCACCCTCGGGACGCACCCGACCGCCGGCACCGACCCCAGCCGATCCGAGACCAGGGAGCTGCTCAGCCACGCCACGTACGACCTACTGGTGATCGGCGGCGGCATCCTCGGCACCTCGGTCGCCTGGCACGCCGCGCAGTCCGGGCTGCGGGTCGCGATGGTGGACGCCGGCGACTTCGCCGGCGCCACCTCGTCGGCATCCTCCAAGCTCGTCCACGGCGGGCTGCGCTACCTGCAGACCGGCTCGGTCAAGCTGGTCGCCGAGAACCACCACGAGCGGCGGGTGCTGGCCAAGGACGTGGCTCCGCACCTGGTCAACCCGCTCACGTTCTACCTGCCGGTGTACAAGGGCGGCCCGCACGGCGCCGCCAAGCTCGGTGCGGGGGTCTTCGCGTACTCGGCGCTGTCCGCCTTCGGTGACGGTGTCGGCCGGGTCATCTCCCCGGCGAAGGCCGTGGCCGACAACCCGGGCCTGCGCACGGCGAACCTCAAGGCCGTCGCGGTTTACCACGACCACCAGATGAACGACTCGCGGATGGCCGTCATGACGGTCCGCGCGGCCGTGGAGTCCGGTGCCGTGGTGCTGAACCACGCCGAGGTGACGGGGCTGCGCTTCACGCACGGCAAGGTCACCGGCGCGGAGCTGCGCGACAAGCTGGACGGGACGGAGTTCGGGGTGAGCGCCCGGCTGGTGCTCAACGCCACCGGGCCGTGGGTCGACCACCTGCGGACGATGGAGGACAAGGGCTCCTCGCCCAGCATCCGGCTGTCCAAGGGCGCGCATGTGGTGATGAAGCGGAAGGTGCCGTGGAAGGCCGCCATGGCCACCCCGATCGACAAGTACCGCATCACCTTCGCCCTGCCGTGGGAGGACCAGCTGCTGCTGGGCACCACGGACGAGGAGTACACCGGCGACCCGGCGGACGTCCGGGCGACCGAGGCCGACATCCAGCAGATCCTGGACGAGGCCGCGTTCTCCGTGAAGGACGAGCACCTGGACCGGGACCTCATCACCTACGCCTTCGCCGGGCTGCGGGTGCTGCCGGGCGGGCCCGGCGGCGTCGAGTCCGCCAAGCGGGAGACGGTCGTCTCCGAGGGCCGCGGCGGGATGCTGTCGGTGGCGGGCGGCAAGTGGACCACGTACCGGCACATCGGCCGCACGGTGATGAACAAGCTCGCGAAGCTGCCCGGCGGGCCGCTCGGCGAGGACATGGAACCGCAGAAGCTGCTCCCCCGGCGGATGCCGCTGCCGGGCCTCGCCAACCCGAACGCGGTCGCCCACCGGCTGCTGGTGGACCGCGACCCGGGCACGCGGATGGACCCGCTGACGGCGCGTCACCTCGCGAGCCACTACGGGTCGCTGTCGTTCGACATCGCCCGGCTCGTCAACGAGGACCCGACGCTCGGTGAGCGGATCCACGAGGACGGCCCGGAGATCTGGGCGCAGGTCGTGTACGCCCGCGACCACGAGTGGGCCCAGACGGCCGACGACGTGCTGCGCCGCCGCACCACGCTGACGGTGCGCGGTCTGGACACCGAGGCCGTCAGGACCCGGGTCGAGGACATGCTGGCCCGAAGGGCCTGATCCGTCCGGCGGTACACGGCACACGGCAGCGGAACGGCCGGGTGAGCGGGGATTCCCCGTTCGCCCGGCCGTTCGCGCGTCGCGCCGCCCGGTCCGCGGATCATGCGCTCCAATGCGGGTCGCGGCCGGAGAGCGCGAGGGCGCGTTCGAGATCGGTGGCCGGGCCGGTGAGTTCGACGGGTTCGGCGAAGCCCTTGTACTGGCGGTACATCTCGGCCTGCTGCTCGACGGCGGCGAGCACCACGGCGGCGGTCTCCTCGTCGGTGCGGAACTCCTGGCCGACGGTCTTCGCGACGTCCCAGCCGTGCAGCACCAGCTCGAGCAGGAGCATCGCGGCGATGTCGGCGGCGGGCATCTCGGCCCCGCCCATGTCGATACCGCCCTCCCACGCCTCGGGCCGGGCCCAGGCGGCGAGCGCGCGGTCGAGCTGCACCGCGTACGCCTCGGCCCACTCCGGGTCCGCGGTGAAGTCGTGCTCGGTGAGCTCCTCGGGGAGGGTGGTGCGCAGGGCGCGGTGCTCCAGGCCGTGGGAGGTGTAGAGCACCCAGTGGTTGATCAGCGTGCGGGCGTCGAACTCCGGGCACGGGGTCGGCGCGGTGAGGTGTTCCGGCGTGATGGTGCGGGCGATACGGGCGGCTTCTGCGGCGCTGCGGACCAGCTGCGGATGAAGGTTCATGAATCCCACGGTAGATCCGCGGCCGGGGCCCGTATTGAACAAACGCGACAGCTCAGAGGTCCTAGGCTGGCCGGATGACGACCCCGGAGATGGGGCGGGGAGTGCTGCGTCCCGCCGTGGCGGCCACCCAGTTCGAACTGCTGCGGGAGGAGCCGGCCGAGGCCGTCGCCCCGTACGTGGAGTTCTACTGGATCGTGCGCTGGGATCTGCGCGACCGGCCGCCGCACGAGCAGAAGGTCCTCTCGCACCCCAATGTGCATCTGGTCTTCGAGAAGCCCGAGACCGCGGTCTACGGGGTGCAGCGCGGGGTCTTCACCCGGGTGTTGCGCGACCGCGGCCAGGTGCTGGGCATCAAGTTCCGGCCCGGCGGTTTCCGCCCGCTGCTGGGGTCGCCGGTCGCGGACCTCACCGACCGGTCGGTGCCCGCCGCGGAGCTGTTCGGGCCCGCCGTCACCACCGCGGAGCGGACGATCCTCGGGGCGTCCGACGTATCCACCATGACCGCCACCGCGGAATCGCTCCTCCTGAGCCTGCTCCCCGGCCCGGACGCGGCCCCTGACCCGGTCACGGCGGAGGTCGCCGCCATGGTGGAGCGGATCACCGCCTCCCCCTCCCTGTTCCGCGTCGACGAGGTCGCGGACGACCTCGGAGTCTCCGTCCGCAGACTCCAGCGGCTCTTCGCCGAACATGTCGGCGCCAGCCCCAAGTGGGTGCTGCGCCGGGCCCGGCTGCACGAGGCCGCCGCCCGTGCCGACCAGGGCGTGGGCATCGACTGGGCGGCCCTCGCCGCCGACCTCGGCTACAGCGACCAGTCCCACCTGACCCGGGACTTCACCGCCACGGTGGGCGCCTCCCCGGCCCGTTACGCGGGCGAGTAGGCCGGAGCCTCCGCCGGCCCTCCCGCCCCCAACTCGTAGTCATTTAGGACTAGTTATTTATGACTATGCCGGGAAAGATGACTGGCAGCGCCGCGCTGTGTGCGGCCCCTGCTGAACCGGAGGCTTCAGGGATGTCGTCTACGCGCGAGCCACGCCCGACCCGGCAGCGGCCACATTCCGACGGAACGCCGGTCCCCTGGTGGGCCTTGGTGTTACTGATAGCCATCACGCTCGGGTCCTACGTGGTCCTTGTCGTGGTGGGACACCAGGATGCCGGAACCACGGCGGGTTCCCTCGGCACCCTCCTGACCGGCGTGCTGGCCGTCCTGGGCCTGACGCGCAGGCAATGACCCGGCGCCCGCCTTCCGGTTGGCGAATGAACCGGCAGGGAGTCCGCGCAGCGGCCCGTCCGGGGGCATAATGGCCGGATACATCGGAGGTCTGGCGGCGGGTAGCGGGACCAGGACAGGGGGAGGTCGCGATGGCGGTCACCGACGAGGCGATCGAGAAGATCAAGGAAATGATCGTCTCAGGGGCGCTGCGGCCCGGCGACCGGCTGCCGAAGGAGAGCGAGCTCGCGGCTGAGCTGGGGCTTTCGCGCAATTCGCTGCGCGAGGCGGTGCGGGCGCTGTCGCTGATCCGGATCCTGGATGTGCGGCAGGGCGACGGCACCTATGTGACGAGCCTGGATCCACAGCTGCTGCTGGAGGCGATGAGCTTCGTGGTGGACTTCCACCGCGACGACACCG
Organism: Streptomyces sp. SID13666; assembly: GCF_010548325.1. NCBI lineage: Bacteria > Bacillati > Actinomycetota > Actinomycetes > Kitasatosporales > Streptomycetaceae > Streptomyces > Streptomyces sp. SID13666. The sequence goes on from NZ_JAAGLX010000011.1 coordinate 60,856, forward strand.
TGCTGGAGTTCCTGGCCGTCCGGCGGATCCTGGAGCCGGCCGCGACCGCGATGGCGGCGCTGCGCATCCCGGGGCCGGAACTCGACGTGCTCCAGGGGAAGCTGGACGCGCTCGGCCCCGAGCCCTCCGTCGAGGAACTGGTCGCCTCCGACCTGGAGTTCCACCGCGGCATCGTGCAGGCGTCGGGGAACTCGGTGCTCTGCTCGCTGCTCGACGGGCTGTCCGGGCCGACCACCCGGGCCCGCGTCTGGCGCGGCCTCACCCAGCAGGACGCGGTGAGCCGCACCCTGCACGAGCACCAGGCGATCCTGTCCGCGCTGCGCGACCGTGACGCGGAGGCCGCCCGCTCCTGGGCGACCGTGCACATCGCGAGCGTCGAGCAGTGGCTGCGCTCCACGCTGTAGGACGCGTCAGACGGGCGCGGGCAGCGGGATGTCCTCGTCGAGCAGTCCGCGCTCCACGAGGGCGCTCCACAGCCCGTCGGGGATCTCGTACGTGAAGAGCGCGGCGTTGTCCCGGACCTCCTCCGGGCTCGCCGCGCCGACGACCGCGGAGACCACCGACGGGTGCCCGAACGGGAAGCGCAGCGCGGCCGCCCGCAGCGGGACACCGAACTCCGCGCAGACGGCCGCGATGTCGAGGGCCCGGCGCACCAGCTCGGGCGGCGCCGCCGCGTAGTTGTACGGGGCGCCGGGCCGGGGGTCGGCGAGCAGCCCGGAGTTGTAGACGCCGCCGACGACCACGGCGGTGGAGCGCTCGGCGCACACCGGCAGCAGGTCGTCGTAGGCGGTGCGCTCCAGCAGGGTCCAGCGGCCGGCGCAGAGCACCACGTCGACGTCGAGGTCGGCGACGAGCCGCGCGAGCACCCCGCTGTCGTTCATGCCGAAGCCGATGGCTCCCACCAGGCCCTCGTCGCGCAGCGCGGCGAGCGCGGGGAAGCCGGTCGCGTAGACCTCCGGCAGGTGGTCCTCGACATCGTGCAGATAGACGATGTCGACATGGTCGGTGCCGAGCCGCTCCAGGGAACCCTCCAGCGTGGCCCGGATCCCGTCGGCGGTGAAGTCCCACTCACGGGCGCGGGCCGGTGTGTCGACGAAGCCCTGGCCGTCGGTCCGCTCCCCCGGGGCCAGCGGCCGCAGCCGGCGGCCGACCTTGGTGGACAGCACGTACGAGGAGCGCGGCCGGCCGGCGAGCGCCCAGCCGAGGCGCTCCTCCGACAGGCCGAGGCCGTAGTGCGGGGCGGTGTCGAGGTAGCCGCAGCCGAGGTCGAGGGCGGCCGCCGTGACGGCGGCCGCGGTCGCGTCCGGCATGGCCCGGTACAGATTGCCCAGCGGCGCGCAGCCGAGGCCCAGGCGGGGCAGAGGCGGTACGGGCATGTGTCGGTCCTTGTCGTCGCGTCGGCCGGCCGGTCGGTCAGTCGGTCAGTGGGTCAGTCCTGTTTCTCGCCGCTCGCGAAGCGGGAGATGATCAGCGCCACGATGATGATCGCGCCGTTGAGGAACTGGTTCCACAGCGGGGGCACACCGCCCAGCGTCATCACATTGACGACCAGCTGCAGGGTGAGCACCCCGGTCAGCGCCCCGAAGAGGGTGCCCCGCCCGCCGTTGAGGCTGACGCCCCCGATGACGGTGGCGGCGAACACCTGGAAGATCCAGCCGTTGCCCTGGCTGGCCGAGACCGATCCGTAGTGGCCGGTGTACAGGATCCCGGCGAACGCGGCGAGCAGCCCGCCGAGCCCGAGCACGATCCAGGTGATGCGGTCCACGCGGATACCGGCGGCGCGCGCCGCCTCGGTGTTCCCGCCGATCGCGTAGAGCGCCCGGCCGTGCCGCAGATAGCCGAGGGCCAGGCCGCCGACCGCGAAGAGCACCAGGCAGATCCAGATGGCGGCGGGCGCGCCGAACCAGGAGGCCTTGCCGAGGTAGGCGAAGGACTCCGGCACGTTGACGATCGACTTGCCCTCAGCCACCCCGATCTGGAGGCCGCGCAGCATGGTGAGCATCCCGAGCGTGGCGATGAAGCCGTTGACACGCAGCTTGAGGATGAGGAAGCCGTTGATGCCGCCGATCACCACGCCGACCGCCAGGCAGACCGGGATCGCGGTCCAGGACGGCAGTACGCCCAGACCGTGGAAGGTCGCGGGGCCCGACGAGGGCAGCACCAGCCACATGGCGATGACCGGGGCCACGCCGATGGTGGATTCCAGCGACAGGTCCATCCGGCCGCTGATGAGGATGAGCGCCTCGGCCAGCACCAGCAGGCTCAGTTCGGTGGACTGCTGGGCGACACCGATCAGGTTGTCGGAGGTCAGGAAGGCCGGCGAGACGATGAAGCCGATCACGCACAGCACCAGCAGCACCGGGATCAGCGACAGGTCCCGGTAGCGGGCCAGCTGGAAGCTCAGACCTCCCGGCCGGCGCGTCTTGGAGGTGCCGACCGGCTCCACGGTCAGCTGGGTGGTGTCACTCATCTTCGTCGTCTCCCTTACGGCCGCCCGGGGTCACGGGCAGTCCTTCCATCGCGGAGACCACGTCCCTGTCGGTCCATCCGCTGTCGAACTCGGCGATCACCTGCCCGTGGAACAGGGCCAGGACGCGGTCGCAGACCCGCAGGTCGTCCAGCTCGTCGGAGACGATGACCGCGGCGTTCCCGCTGTCCGCCACCTCCCGCACCACACCGAGCAGGGAGTCCTTGGACTTGACGTCGACGCCCGCGGTCGGCCTGATCGCCACCAGCACCCGCGGTTTGCGGGCCAGTGCCCGCGCGATGACGACCTTCTGCTGGTTGCCGCCGGACAGGTCGGAGACCGACTGGCCGGGTCCCGAGGTCTTGATGTCCAGCGAGTCGATCATCGACTGCGCGAACTCCCGGGTGCGGGAGGGCAGCACGGTGCCGTACGGGCCGAGCTGGTCCGTGACGGTGAGCGTCGCGTTCTCCGCGACGCTGCGGCCCAGCACCAGCCCCTGCCGGTGCCGGTCCTCCGGCACGTAGCCGATCCCGGCGCCGAGCGCGTGCGGCACGCTCCCCGGCCGTACGGTCCGGCCCGCGACGACGGTCCGGCCGGCGGTGGGCTTGCGGAGCCCCACCAGGGTCTCCCCCAGCGCCGTGTTGCCGCTGGCGGTCGCCCCGGCCAGGCCGAGCACCTCGCCGGGGCGCACGGTGAAGTCGATGGCCCGATAGGCGCCGTCGAGCGCCAGCCCCTCGGCGCGCAGCACGGGTTCGTCCTCCCGCCGCACCGTGGCGCCCGCCTGCCAGGCGGTGGCGGACTGCGCCGCGTCCCCGGTCATCGCCTGCACCAGGTCGGCCTTGCCCAGCTCCGCGACGGGCGCGGTGAGCACATGCCGGGCGTCACGGTAGACGGTGACGGTGGTGCACAGGTCGTACACCTCCTGGAGGTGGTGGGAGATGAACAGGAAGGCGACGCCCTGCCGCTGCAGTTCGCGCAGCCGGGCGAAGAGCCGCTCGATACCCGCCGCGTCGAGCTGGGCGGTCGGCTCGTCGAGGATGATGAAGCGGGCGCCGAAGGAGAGTGCTCGCGCGATTTCCACGAACTGCCGCTGCTCGACGGTCAGATCCTTGGCGCGCGCCGCCGGATCGACCTCGACGCCGTACTCGGCGAGCAGGTCACGGGCCCGCTGGCGCAGCTTCGGCCAGCGGATCCGGCCCTCCCCGAACCGGCCGGCCGCGAGGCCGTACCGGTTCAGGAAGAGGTTCTCCGCGACGGTCAGATCCGGGACGACCATGGACTTCTGGTAGACGCAGGCGACCTTCGACTGCCAGGCGGTGGTGTCCCCGAACGCGGGCGCCGCCTCGCCCTGGAAGGCGACGGAGCCCGCGTCCGGGGCGTGCAGCCCGGTCAGTACGGAGACGAGGGTGGACTTGCCGGCCCCGTTGCGGCCGACGAGCGCGTGGGACTCGCCGGCCTGCACCGTCAGCCGCACCCGGTCGAGCGCGACGGTCGGCCCGAAGCGCTTGACGACGCCCTCGGCGTGCACGGCCGGCGGCGGTGCCCCGGCCGCCGGCTCCTGGCCGGGGAGTTCCTTGGCTGGTGCCTGGGACATGGTCAGCTCTTTCCGAGCTGGTTGGCCCACAGCGCGGCATCGTCCACGTTGCTCTTGGTGACGAGCGGGGCGGGCAGCTGGTCCTCCAGACCGTTCGGGATCTTGATGATGTTGGAGCCGTGGTCGGTCGGACCGGGCTGGAACGTCTTGCCGTCCAGCGCGGCCTTCGCGTAGAAGAGCGCGTACTTGGCGTAGAGGTCGGCGGGCTGCGAGACCGTCGCGTCGATCTTGCCCTCGCGGATCGCCTTCAGCTCCTCGGGGATCCCGTCGTTGGAGATGATGGTGATGTGGCCTGCCGTGCCCGGCGGCTTGAGCAGGTGCTTCTGCTCCAGCAGGGCGAGAGTGGGCTGCAGGAAGACGCCGCCGGCCTGCATGTAGATGCCGTTGATGTCCGGGTCGGAGGCGAGGGTGGCCTGCAGCTTGGAGGAGGCGACGTCGCCCTTCCAGTCGGTGGCCAGCTCGATGACCTTGATGTTCGGGAACTTCTCCTTCATGCAGGACGCGAACGCCTCCGAGCGGTCCCGCCCGTTGATGGAGTCGAGCGCGCCCTGGAACTCGACGACCTTGCCCTTGCCGGCGAGCTGCTGGCCGAGGTATTCGCACGCCTTCTGCCCGTACGCCTTGTTGTCGGCGCGCACCACCATGTAGACGTCGCCCTTGTCGGGGCGGGTGTCGACGCTGATGACCGGGATCTTCTTGTCCGCCAGGCGTTCCAGGGTGGAGGCGATGGCGCCGGTGTCCTGCGGGGCCATCACCACCGCCTTGGCGCCCTGGTCGGTGAAGGTCTGGGTGTTCGCGACGAGCTTGGTGATGTCGTTCTGCGAGTTGCTGCGCGGCAGTGCGGAGACGACCCCGTCCTTCACGCCCTTCTCGATGTACTGCTGGTACGAGTTCCAGAAATCGCTGTCGGCACGCGGCAGGTCGATACCGACCTTGCCCGAGGTGCCCGCCTTGTCGTCGCTGCCGCGATTGCAGCCGGCGACGGCGGTGACCGCGAGGAGTGCCGCGCACGCCGTGACCATGGTGCTCGTGAGGGAACGCTGCCGCAGTCTCATCGTCGAGTCCTGCCCTTCTTGGTGTGTAGCGGCTCGGAATGCTTACGCCCTGGGAGGCGATGGGGAGTGGATCAGCGAGCGGTGTCCTGTGGCTTCGGATCCAAGGCGGAGGAGGGAGGCGACGCGGAGCGTCGTCGACCGACGACAACGCCGGAGCCGGAGTCGCAGGACACCGGGAGCCCGCTCCCTATTGCCCCCCAGGGCGTTGGGGGGTGGGGCGGAGTCTCAGTCCTTGCATGCCACCGTCGACGGCCAGTGCCGTCCCGGTGACGCTCCCGGCGGCGGGGCTCGCCAGGTAGGCGATGGCCGCGGCGACCTCGTCGGCGGCGACGAGGCGGCCCAGCGGTTGCCGGGCGTTCAGTGCGGCGCGCTCGGCGGCCGGATCATCGGCACGGTCGAGCAGTCTGCCGATCCAGGGGGTGTCGGCGGTACCGGGATTCACGCAGTTCACGCGTACGCCCTCGCGGACGTGGTCGGCGGCCATCGCGAGCGTCAGCGAGAGCACCGCGCCCTTGCTGGCGCTGTACAGGGCGCGCTGCGGAAGTCCCGCGGTCGCCGCGATGGAGCAGGTGTTGGTGATGGACACACAGCCGGGGCGGTCCGCGGCGGCGGCCCGCAGGTGCGGCAGCGCGGCCCGCGCGGTGCGCACCATGCCGAGGACGTTGATGTCCAGGACGCGGAGCCATTCGTCGTCGTCGTTCTCCTCGACGGTGCCGATCGCGCCGATCCCCGCGTTGTTGACGAGGATGTGCAGGCCGCCGAGGAGTCCGACGGCCTCGGCGACCGCGGCCCGTACCGCGGGGCCGTCGGCGACGTCCGCCGTGACGGCCAGGGTGCCGGGCGGCGCTCCCGCGGGGTCGCGGTCCAGGACGGCGACGCGCGCGCCGCGCGCGGTGAGCAGGGCGGCGGTGGCGGCGCCGATGCCGGAGGCGCCGCCGGTCACGAGGGCGGTGAGCCCCCGCAACTCACGGTCTTGGATGTTGTTCATGCGGATCCTTCCTGGCGGGCCTGCGAAACAGTGCGGTCCTCCTGCCGGGCCTGCCAGACCGGGCCTTCCGGGTAGCGGTGGTCGGCGATGGATCGGGGTTTCATCCGGGCGGAGAAGCCGGGACGGGCGGGGGCGCGGTAGCGGCCGTGGTCGATGACGACGGGGTCCTCGAAGTGCTCGTGGAGGTGCTCCACGTATTCGATGACCCGGTCGTCCCAGCTCCCGGAGACGGCGACGTAGTCGAACATCGCCAGGTGCTGCACGAGCTCGCACAGGCCGACACCGCCCGCGTGCGGGCAGACCGGCACCCCGAACTTGGCGGCCAGCAGCAGGATCGCGATGTTCTCGTTGACCCCGGCGACGCGGGCCGCGTCGATCTGGACGAAGTCCACGGCGCCGGCTTGCAGCAGCTGCTTGAACATGACGCGGTTGGCGGCGTGTTCACCGGTGGCAACCTTGACGGGCTGCCCGGCGCGTACCGCGGCGTGCGCGAGGATGTCGTCCGGGCTGGTGGGTTCCTCGATCCAGTACGGGTCGTAGGCGGCCAGGGCCTTCATCCACTCCAGCGCGGCGGAGACGTCCCAGCGCTGGTTGGCGTCGACGGCGATCCGGATGTCCGGGCCGACGGCCTCGCGGGCGATCCGCATCCGGCGCAGGTCGTCGCCGAGATCGGCGCCGACCTTGAGCTTGATCTGGTGGAAGCCGTCGGCGACGGCTTCCTTGGACAGCCGGGCGAGCTTCTCGTCGGAGTAGCCGAGCCATCCCGGTGAGGTGGTGTACGCGGGGTAGCCGCGGTCGCGCAGCAGCGCGGCCCGTGCGGCCCGGCCGGGTTCCGCGGCGCGCAGGATGTCCAGCGCCTCCTCGCGGGTGAGCGCGTCGGTCAGATAGCGGAAGTCGACCATGTCCACGATCTGTTCCGGGCTCATCGAGGCGAGGAACTCCCAGACCGGCTGGCCGGCCCGCTTGGCGGCCAGGTCCCAGGCCGCGTTGATGACGGCGCCGGCCGCCATGTGCATGACGCCCTTCTCCGGGCCCAGCCAGCGCAGCTGCGAGTCATGGGTCAGTTCCCGGTGGAGTCCGCCAAGATCACCGGTAATACTGTCCACGCCGCGTCCCAGTACATAGGGTCGCAGGGAGCGGATCGCGGCGGCGGTGACATCGTTGCCGCGGCCGATCGTGAAGCAGAAGCCGTGCCCCTCCAGGCCGTCGGGGTCATCGGTGCGCAGAACTACGTAGGCGGCGGAGTAGTCGGGGTCGGGGTTCATGGCGTCCGAGCCGTCGAGCTGCTCCGAGGTCGGGAAGCGTATGTCGTAGACGTCGACCTCGGTAATGGTCGGACTCATGTACACCCCCGTCGTGAGACATCGGATCTTTTTTCGAACAACCGATGTATAGCGCCGAAAACCTCGCGAAGTCCAGGGGGTAGAGCCAACTTTGTGGAAGACAGATCGGATGTCTCGCGAGAGACTCCTGAAATGGCTGCGTCGTGGGGCGCTGGTGACCGCTGTGGTGGTCCTGGTCCCCGTGGTGGCCGTGGCCATCGCGCTGCGGCTCGAATACGCCGGGGATCCCGGCGCGGCGGGCCGCACCCGGGGGCATGACGCGGTCTGGCTCGGGCACGCCTGGGTCGACGGCCGGCACACCGCGGCCGACCTCGAAGCCCTGCGCGTCCAGGTCCAGGGCACCGGGATCCGGGACCTCTATGTGCACACCGGACCGCTGGAGCAGAACGGCAGTCTCGATCCGAAGCTCTACCCGGGCGCGGCCTGGCTGATCGGCGAGGTCCACCGGATCCTGCCCGGCGTCCGGGTGCAGGCCTGGCTCGGCAACGTCATCGCGCACCACAACGGGGACGACGGGCTGCACCTGCCCGACGAGGCCACCCGCGCCCGCATCCAGGCCAGTGGTCAGCAGGTGCTGGCCGCCGGATTCGACGGCGTCCACCTCGATCTGGAGCCCAACTACTCCGGTGACAAGGACTTCCTGGACATCCTGGACCGGTTGCGCGCCACGACTTCGGCGCACGGCGCCGCGCTGTCGGTGGCCACCCACCAGATCGATCCGCTGCCGGGACTGCACACCATCGCGCTGTCGATGTTCGACCATCCCAAGTGGTGGTCGCAGAAGTACTTCGCCGAGGTCGCCCGCCGCGTCGACCAGGTCGCGGTGATGGCGTACGACTCGGCGATGCCACTGGAAAGCCTGTTCGGGGGTTACCTCGCCCAGCAGACCGCCCTCGCCCTGGAGGCCACCCCGGCCGGCACCGACCTGATCATGGGGCTGCCCGGCTACCACACCAGCACGAGCGGACACCATCCCTCCGCCGAGACCGTCACCGCCGCCGTGCGCGGCGCGCGACTGGGTCTGGCCAGGCACGGAAAGGACCGCGAGGCCTTCGGCATGGCGCTCTACGTGGACTACGCCGCGACCCCCGGCGACTGGGCCGCGTACCGGTCCGGATGGGGCGGGCGCTGACCGCCGCGGGAGCGGATCGTGACCGGACGCGTACGTGCGATGACCGTGGGGATCATCCTGGTACGAGGGCTGCGGAGAGGGCCTCCGTAAGCCGTAGGCTGGTCCCGCACTGACACGAACAGCAGCCGGCAGGGGACGGCCTCGCCCCCTCCGGCCGGAAGGAGGCGCTGGGTGATCGAGCTCGAGGGAGTACCCGAGCTGATCGACCCGGTCATGGTGGCCGCGTTCGAGGGCTGGAACGACGCCGGCGACGCAGCCTCCACCGCGGTCGGCCACATGGACCGGGAATTCAAGGGGGAAGTCTTCGCGGCACTGGACGCCGAGGACTACTACGACTTCCAGGTCAACCGGCCGACCGTCTGGCTGGACGCCGGGGTACGCAAGATCACCTGGCCGACCACGCGGCTGTCGGTGGTCCGCGTCCAGAACCCCCGGCCCCGTGACCTCGTCCTGGTCCGCGGCATCGAGCCGAGCATGCGCTGGCGCTCGTTCTGCAACGAGATCCTGGGCTTCGCCCATGAACTCGGCGTGGAGATGGTCGTCGTGCTGGGCGCGCTGCTGGGCGACACCCCGCACACCCGCCCGGTCCCCGTCACCGGAGTGACCTCCGACGCGGACCTGGCCGTCGCCCTGAACCTGGAGGAGTCCCGCTACGAGGGCCCGACCGGCATCGTCGGCATCCTGCAGGAGGCGTGCACGCACGCCGGCATCCCGGCGGTCAGCCTGTGGGCCGCCGTCCCGCACTACGTGTCGCAGCCGCCGAACCCCAAGGCGACGCTCGCCCTCCTCAACCGCCTGGAGGATCTGCTCGATGTGCGGATCCCGCTCGGCGAACTGCCGGAGGACGCGCGCGCCTGGCAGGTCGGGGTGGACCAGCTCGCGGCCGAGGACAGCGAAGTCGCCGAGTACGTACAGACGTTGGAGGAGGCCCGCGACACCGTCGAACTGCCGGAGGCGTCGGGCGAGGCCATCGCCAAGGAGTTCGAGCGCTATCTGCGGCGCCGCGACCCCGACACCGGCGAGGCCCATCCCTACCTCAGGGACACCTCATCGGGACCGCACCCCGCCCGGGGCGCCGCCAAGGAGGAGCCCGAACCGGACGACTCCGACGACGAGTAGCCCGGTACGCGGGACGACCGGCCGCCGGCCGGGTGCGCGCTGCGCATCCGGCCGGCGGTGGTCCGTTACGGGGTCGACGGGTCAAGCGCAGCTGAACTTCGCCGCGGCCCAGTCCCCGTGGTCACCGCTCTTGGAACCGTTGGTGTCGGTGATCTTCAGACGGACGTGGCGCGCCCCGCCGAGCGGGACGTCCACCGGCACGGTCGCGGAGGCGCCCGTCACCTTGGGCGAGGTCCACAGCACCTTGCCGTCGGCCTCGACCGAGAAGGCCACCTCCCCATAGCCGTTGATCTCGTCGTCGATCCCGGCGTCCGCGGTGAAGCGGGTGCAGCGGCCGCCGGTGTAGAGCTCGATGTCGGAGTCGGCGTGGGCGCCGATCCCCTTGGGGTAGACCGTGCCCGCCAGGGTGATCGGATGACCGTCCTCGGCGCCCGACTCCCCGTTGCTGCGGTCGCGTTCGGGCGGCCCGTAGCCGTTCCCCTCGCTCAGCCACACCATGTCGCTCGCCCAGGTGTCGGCCACCGGAGGCGGCGGCATCGCGGAGACCGCGAACGGCTGCGCCGTCACCCGGGCCTGCCCGGCCGTCCGGTAGGCGGCGGAGGCCGTCAGCACCGCCTCCCCCGGTGCCGCGTTCTGCGGCGGGGTGACGGTGACCTGGACCCGCCGGGTCGTCCCGGCGGGAATGCGGCCCACCGGCGCGGGGGCGGTCACCGACCAGCCGGCCGGCGCCTTCAGCGTCACCTGGACTCCGGTGGCGTCCCTGCTGCCCGCCGTCACGTCCACCGGCACGGTGGCCGGCACACCCGCGCCGACCTCCTGCGCCGGCGGCGACGACACCACGGCAGCGCTGCCCGGCGCCTTGCCGCCGAGCGCGCTCGCGCCCAGCAGCCGGAGGGAGAACGCCTTCGCGGTGCTCAGCGACGGGGTCTTGACCTGCACCACGCCGCCCCGGTCGGCCGTGTCGAACCACCAGCCGCGCGAGGCCGCGTCGAAGGCGGCCTTGGAGGTGTACTTCGGCAGCGCGGACCCGTCCAGCAGCAGACCGGCCGGCGCGTCACCGGTGTGCACGGTGAACTGGTACGGGCGGGCGGTCTGCTTGCCCTGGAAGGTTCCGTTGCTGGCTCCGACGTCGACGGTCACGTCGCCCGCGCCGGACGACGGGGCCTTGACGGTGACCTTCTGCTGCGCGTACTTCCCGGCCCGGCTCTGCCGGGTGACGCCGTCGTCCTCGTAGAGCGTGAAGGACGACGTGCCCTGCGGGTAGACGTCCCAGGCGACCGGCGAGGCCGGGGTGCGGTCCTGGTAGGACCTGATGCCGGGCCACATCGGCACGGCGGCACCGGCCTTGACGAACAGCGGCAGCGTGCCCAGCGGCGCGCTGTAGCCGTTGACCGTGGTCGGGCCCTGGTAGACGCGGCCGGTCCAGTAGTCGCTCCAGGTGCCCTTCGGCAGATAGATGCCGTCGCGCACCGCGGTGTCCTGGTAGACCGGCGCCACGAGGAAGTCCTCGCCGGACAGGAACTCGTACTTCGCCGCGTCGGACGCCGCCTTCGGGTCGTCCGGGTACTCGAGCGCGAGCGGCCGCACCTGGCCGACCCCGGTGCGGTTCGCCTCGGCCGCGTAGGAGTACGTGTACGGCAGCAGCGACTCCTTGAGCTTGAGGTACTGGCGGTTGATGGAGGTGTACGGCTCCCCGTAGCGGTAGGGCTGCTTGTCGTTCGCGGCCCAGCCGTCCATCGTCATCACGGCAGGCAGGAAGGACTTCCACTCCAGGTCGCGGGTGTAGGTCTTGGGGCTGCCGCCGAAGATGCCGTCGATGTCACCCGAGGTGTAGGCGAGCCCGGACATCGTGGCGCCCGCGTACGTCGGGATCTGCCAGCGGATGTACTCCCAGCTGCCGGACTGGTCGCCCGACCACTGCACGCCGCAGCGCTGCGCGCCCGACCAGCTCTCGGGTGCCCAGGTGAAGCCGCGGGCGTCGCTGTTGTCCTCGATGCCCTGGTAGGCGTCCTTGCAGCCGTCGAGGGCGAACTTGTAGCCGCCGCCGACCCAGGCCACGTCGAGCTTGGCGATCCGCTGGCCGGCCTTGACCTGGTCGGCGAGTTTGCCGATGCCGTCCTCGGTCCACAGGCCGGTCTTCATCTTGCGGTCCTGGAGACCGGCGGAGGTCTGCGGGAGGTTCTCGTAGCCGCAGCCGTAGCCGTCGTTGACGAGCATCCAGCCGTTCGGCATGTCGTTCTTGACGTAGTCGTCGGCGACCTTGAGGGAGTCCAGGGTGTGCCGCTCGCCCCGGTTGGCGTTGTGCAGATAGCAGTCGGAGTCGCCGACCTCGAGCCCGTACACGGGCGGCAGGAAGGGGCGGCCGGTCAGCTGGGTGTACTGGCCGATGACGTCCTTGGCCGACGGGCCGGCGAAGTAGTACGCGTCGAAGCGGTTCTCCTGCTCGGTCGTCGCCACCGGATCGGTGAAGGCGTACGTGCCGGGCGCATAGGTGTTGCGGAAGGCGCCGTAGCCGGCCGTGGACAGGTAGAACGGGACGGAGTTGGGGTGCCCGCCGTCGTTCCAGTTGTCGTCGACGCCGACCTCGACGGTCTGGCCGCGGTGCGAGGTGTTGCCGCGGCCGTTCTGCATCCCGGCGCCGTAGAACTGCTCGGTGGCGCCGCGCTCCAGGGTCTGGGTGGTCCTGGTGCCGTTCCACGTCAGGCCCTTGGACTCGGCCCAGACCTTGGTGCCGTCGGCGCGGTAGAGGGCGAAGCGCAGCGGGGACTTGTACGCGCGCAGGGTGACCTGGGAGGTACTCAGCTCGTACCGGTCACCCGCGTCCCGCCACCGGGTGGCCGGCGGGGCGCCCTGCGGCAGCACGATGTCGGTGCCGGTGGGGTCGCTGAACTTCCCGTCGGGCGCGAGCTCCACACGGAACGTCTGCCCGGACACGAAGGTGACCCGGACCTCGGCCTGGCCGGCCGTCAGGTGGTAGACGGGCCCGGCGGCGGAGAATCCGGTCAGATTCCCGACGGTGGTATCGGCGGGCGCGGCGGCGTGCGCCGTACCCGGTACCGGGACGAGGAGGGCCACGAGCAGGCCCAGCATCACCATCAGCGGCATCGCAGACATTCTGCGATGTTCTTGAGCATTCCTGTGCATGAACACCTCTCCGGCTGCATCTGCGCGCAGTTGGAAGCAAGAAATGAGCAACTGCGAGCGTGTATAGCGCAGATGCCGTGCTCCTGACCAGAGGGCCGTCGGGTGCCGGGTCACCGTTTCCGGCGCGGCGGGCCCCGTTCCGCTGTCCGCCGGGCGCAACGAAACGGCCCCGGCGGTGATCCGCCGGGGCCGTTCGGTTGCGCTACGAGTGTCGTACGGGCTGTCGTTAGAGGGCGACGCCCAGGAGTGCGTCGACCGCGCGGGAGACCACACCGGGCGCTCCCTCGTCCGTGCCGCCGGACAGGGCCTGCGAGGCGGCCCAGCGGTCCACCGCGGCGAGCGCGGCCGGTGCGTCCAGGTCGTTCGCGAGCGCCTCGCGGATCTCCTCGACGAGCGCCTCGGCCGGCGGCCCGTCGGGACGGGACACCGCCGCGCGCCAGCGGGCGAGGCGTTCGACGGCGTCGGCGAGCACGCCGTCCGTCCACTCCCAGTCGGCGCGGTAGTGGTGGGCGAGGAGCGAGAGCCGGATCGCGGCGGGGTCGACCCCGTCACGGCGCAGCTGGGAGACGAAGACCAGGTTGCCCTTGGACTTCGACATCTTCTCGCCGTTGAGGGCGACCATGCCGGCGTGCACGTACGCCTTGGCCATCGGGAACTCGCCGGTGAGCACCTGGGCGTGCGAGGCGCCCATCTCGTGGTGCGGGAAGGCGAGGTCGGAGCCGCCGCCCTGGACGTCGAAGCCCATCCCGAGGTGGTCCAGCGCGATGGCCACACACTCGATGTGCCAGCCGGGCCGGCCGCGGCCGAGGGAGGCGCCGTCCCAGCTCGGCTCGCCCTCACGGGCGGCCATCCAGAGCATCGGGTCCAGCGGGTTCTTCTTGCCGGGACGGTCCGGGTCGCCGCCGCGCTCCGCGGACAGGATCCGCATCGCGGTCGCGTCCAGCCGGGAGACCTGGCCGAAGTGCGGGTCGGAGTCGACGGAGAAGTAGGTGTCGCCACCGAGTTCGTAGGCGGCACCCAGTTCCAGCAGCCGTTCGACCAGCGGGACGATCCCGGGTATGGCCTCGACAGCGCCGATGTAGTGGGCCGGGGGGAGCATCCGCAGCGCGGTCATGTCCTCCCGGAACAGGGCGGTCTCACGCTCGGCGAGCGCGGTCCAGTCGTCTCCGTTGGCGATGGCCCGCTCCAGGAGCGGATCGTCGACGTCCGTGACGTTTTGGACGTACTGCACCTGACGCTTCGTATCGAGCCACACGCGCTGCACGAGGTCGAACGCGTTGTAGGTGGCCGCGTGCCCCATGTGGGTGGCGTCATAGGGAGTGATCCCGCAGACATAGATGCGGGCGACCGGACCGGGGTCCAGGGTTACCGGGCCACCGGTCGCGGTGTCGTGGAGGCGGAGGTCGCGGCCACTGCCGGGAAGGGCAGGGACGTCGGAAGCGGGCCAGGCATACATGAGATGAGCGTAACCGGACGTGGGTTCCGGAAACGAACCGGCGGCAGGCACGAGTGCGGATGGGCCGGATTGGCCGTCTTGACTTTTCCGCGCGCCGCCGCCCGGGAGGGTCGGCTCCGGGTCCTCGGCCCGACGGCTGTGCCGGCAGGGCAGACCTGGGGCTGGAGACTCCTAGACGGGCGGCCAGGGAATGGCCGGCCACTGGCCGCTCGGCCGCGGGTAGCGACCGGTGCGCAGCAGATCCGCCACTCGGGTGCCGACCGCTGCCACCTCGGCGTCGGTGAGCAGCTCCGCGAGCCGGGCGCCCAGCCCGCCCTTCAGGGCGTCGGTGAGGCGCCGGAGCACCTCGACGGCGTCCTCGGGCAGCGGTTCGTCCGCCCAGCCCCACAGGAGGGTGCGCAGCTTGTCCTCGGTGTGGAAGGCGATGCCGTGGTCGATGCCGTAGAGCCGGCCGTCCGGTGCGGGCAGCAGATGGCCGCCCTTGCGGTCGGCGTTGTTGATCACGGCGTCCAGCAGGGCGATCCGGCGCAGCCGCGGGTCGTCGGCGTGCACCAGCAGCGCGGTGCGGCCGCCGCCCACCTCGGCCCGGACGACCGCCTTCCAGCCCTCGCCCGGCTCGTCCTCCTCGACCAGGGCCAGCAGCTCCGGCGCCTGGCCGGACTCCTCGTCGGCCTCGCCGATCCACAACTGGCACATGCCCTCGCCGTACGGGCCGTCGCGCAGCACCGTCGGTGGTACGAGGCTCCAGCCGGTGGCCTCCGAGACCAGGTACGCGGCCACCTCGCGCTCGGCGAGGGTGCCGTCGGGGAAGTCCCACAGCGGGCGCTCCCCGGCGACCGGCTTGTACACGCACTCGGCGGTCCGGCCGTCGAGGGCGACCTCGCAGTACAGGACGGCGTTGGAGGCGTCGCGCAGCCGCCCGCGCACGGTCAGCTCGCCGCGGGTGAGCAGCTCCATGGCGTCCCCGGCAGCGCCGGACGGGCCGCCGGGCGGGCCGGTGGTGTCACCCGGATCGCCGGACGTACCGGCGTCGCCGGTCAGGCCCCCCGCCGGTACCCGTTCTGGCGCGGGCATACGTGTCCTTCCGGGTCCAGGGGCAGGCTGCACAGCGGGCACGGCGGACGGCCCGCCGAGACCACGTCCAGGGCCCGCTTGGCGAAGGACCGGGCCTGCGCGCCGGTCAGGTGGACCCGCAGCAGCGGCGGGCCGTTCTCGTCGTCCTCGCGCAGCTCCTCGGCCGCTTCGAGGGTGGCGTCGTCGGCGTCGGGCTCGACCTCGACGAGCGCCTGGGCCTCCAGGACCATGCGCTCCTGGGTGCTGTCCCAGGCCAGCGCCATGGTGCCGACCCGGAACTCCTCCTCGACGGGACTGTCGAGCGGCGCGGTGTCGGCCAGTTCGCCCGGCGCGACCGCGGGCACGACGGTGCTTCCGCCGGTCCGCCGAACGACCTCGTCCAGCAGCTCGTCGATCCGTTCGGCCAGCGCCGCGACCTGCGTCTTCTCCAGGGCGACGCTGGTGGTGCGGCCTGCGCCGGTCGCCTGCAGGAAGAAGATGCGCTGGCCCGGCTCACCGACCGTGCCGGCGACGAACCGGTCCGGTTGTTCGTAGAAGAAGACCTGACGGGGCACGTCCTGCTCCGTTTGCTCGACTGTGCGGCTGCTCGACTGTGGGACTGCTCAGCTGTGGCGGTGCTCAGTTGCGGCTGTGCTCAATTGTTTGGGCTCAGTTATGGGTGTGACCGGCCGTTCCGTACCGCCGGACACGGTCCGGGGCGGCGGAACACTGCCGGTCCACCACCCTACTGCGGAAGCCGATCACGGTGTGCCGGTGCCACCACCGACCACCGCGTCCCCCGTCGTGTCCCCGGCGGCGTTTCCGCCTGTTTCCGACGCTTCGGTGGCCGCCGCGGACGGCGCGGGCGCGAGCCCGGTGAGGTCGCCGGTGTCGCCGAGCCGCAGCAGGAACGGCCGGTAGGCGGTGTAGCGGATCGCGGTCACCGAGCAGGGGTCGACGGCGATCCGCTGGAAGAGGTCGAGGTGCATGCCCAGGGCGTCGGCGGCGATGGCCTTGATGATGTCGCCGTGCGAGCAGATGGCGTAGACCGCGTCGGGGCCGTGGCTCTCCTCGATCCGCGCGTTCCAGTCCCGTACCGCGTCGACCGCGCGCGCCTGCATGGCCCGCAGCGACTCGCCGTCCGGTCCGGGGAAGACCGCGGCGGACGGGTGGCGCTGCACGGTGGCCCACAGCGGTTCGTCGGCGAGCTCGGCGAGCTTGCGGCCCGTCCAGTCGCCGTAGCGGCATTCGCCGATCCGGTCCTCGGTGTGAACGGGCAGCTCGGGGCGGGTGTCCAGCATCGGCTGGACGGTCTCCCGGCAGCGCTGCAGCGGGCTGGTGACGACGGCGGCCAGCGGCACCACGGACAGCCGGGCGGCGAGCTCGGTGGCCTGGGCGCGGCCGCTGGCGTCCAGGGCGACGCCCTGGCTCCAGCCGGCCAGCACTCCGTCGGCGTTGGCGGTCGACCGCCCGTGGCGGACAAGGATCACGGTGGGCATGCGGGCCAGCCTACGTCGGTGGTGTGACTTCGCCGGATCGCGGAAGAATAGCCCTCGTGATCGTGGACTGCGCCATCTACAAGGACGGGCACCGGACCGAGGGGCCCGACGACCTCTCCGATGCCCTGGACCAGGCGCGGGCGTCCGGCGACGCCTTCCTCTGGATCGGACTGCACGAGCCGACGGAGGACGAGTTCGACCTGGTGACCTCCGAGTTCGGCCTGCATCCGCTGGCCGTCGAGGACGCCCTGACCGCACACCAGCGCCCCAAGCTGGAGGTCTACGACGATTCGCTGTTCGTGGTCCTCAAACCGCTGGAGTACGACGACGCGGCGGCGACGGTCACCGCCGGTGAGCTGATGGTGTTCATCGGTGACGCCTTCGTGGTGACGGTGAGGCACGGCGAGGGCAGCGCGCTGGCCGAGGTGCGGCGGCGGCTGGAGAAGGATCCCGAGCTGCTGAAGCACGGACCGCCCTCGGTGCTCTATGTGATCAGCGACACAGTGGTGGACCACTACGTGGAGATCGCCTACGAACTGCAGGTGGACCTCGAGGAGTTGGAGTCGAGCGTGTTCACCCCGAATGCCGGGGACACGGCCAACACCGCGAGCACGATCTACACCTTCAAGCGCCAGGCACTGGAGTTCCGCCGTGCCACCGGTCCGCTGATGGACCCGATGGCCCGGCTCGCGGGCGGCGGGGTGCCGTTCGTCTCGGCGGCCAGCCGGCCGTTCTTCCGCGATGTCGCCGACCACCTGACCCGGGCGAACGAGCAGGGCGAGAGCCTGGACCGGCTGCTGTCCGACATCCTCGCCGCGCATCTGACGCAGGTGGGGGTGCGGCAGAACGACGACATGCGCAAGATCTCGGCGTGGGCGGCGATGGCCGCGGCGCCGACGATGATCGCCGGCATCTACGGCATGAACTTCGACCACATGCCGGAACTCCACCAGACGTGGGGTTATCCGGCCGTCATGACGCTGATGGCGGGCATCGTCGCCCTCCTGTACGGGTTCTTCAAACGGCGCGGGTGGCTGTAGCGGGGTGGGGCGGGTGGTTGCGGCCGGGCGGTGCGGGTGGCGGTGACCGTGTGGGGTGGCGGGCAGACTGTGCGCGGCGGGTCGCCGTGACCGTATGGGGCGGGTGCCCCGCGAGGCGTAACTCCTGGCCCGCTGAGGCGTTGTGTTTGCTGACGGCCGTGGCGGGGAAGACCCCCGAGCCCCCACCACGGCCGCAGATCCCAGCGATCCGGTCGAGCCTCCTCATCCCGCACTGTCCTACCTCCTGGGTAAGGTGCAACGGGGGCTGAGGGGCCAACGAGGCCGTGAATCGCGAAGCAGGTGGACATGTTCAGCAAGGCGACGAGGAGCCGCCCGACCACGCGCCGGTCGGGTCCGGCGGGGTCGGACTGGTCGCCGTACGAGCGGCTCGAGGACGCTTCCGACGCCTACTTCCTGCACGCGGACGTCGCGTTGGACGCGATCAGGGGGGTGCTAGGACGCCGCAAGGTCCTCGGTTTCACCCTGGAGCGGGTGGTGGATCTGACGGAGGCCGGCACGTCCGTCTGGCAGGAGGCGGCGGTCTGCGACGGCCGGCGGCTGATCCTGTGGCACAGCGAGGAGTTGGCCGACGACAGCGCACCCGGCGGGACCGTACTGGACTCGTCGGTGCAGGTGCTCCCGCTGAACTCCATCGGCCATGTCGGGATGCGGACGCTCGTCGGCAGGAACGAGCAGGGAGTGCGCGTCGACCGCGGGGTGTACCTGGTGCTCGCAACGTCGATGCCGCACGAGTTGAGCGCCGTGCAGGGCGATCCGGACTCGCCGGTCGCCGCCGCCCGCTTCCGTCCGGAGGCGTTCCGGTTCAGCAAGTCGCTCGACGACGGCGGACCGGGCCAGATAGCCCGGCTCGTCGCGTTCGGACGGCTGCTGGGGCGGCTGGTGCCCAGCTAGGGCGTGTTGCGAAAGTCCCGCCTGGCCCACGACGCCTGGCACCCGCCCTAGAACCCGACGGCCCTCAGGCCGGACGCCGGTCCGCCGCCGGGACCTGCATACCGGCCCCGGCCCTCCGCGGGACCGGGGCCGGTCCTCTGCCGGCTACGCGAGGCCCGCGCGCTCCATGGCCTCGACTCCCGCGCGCAGCGCGGCGACCCGCTCGTCGAGCGTCCAGCCGGCCGGGGTGACGGTCAGGGTGGTGACGCCGGCGGCCGCGTACTCCTGCATACGGTCCGCGATCCGCTCAACCGGGCCGAGCAGGCTGGTGCGGTCGATCAGCTCGCGCGGGACGGCGGCCGCGGCGCCGTCCTTGTCGCCCGCCAGGTACTTGTCCTGGATCTCGGCGGCTTCCTTCTCGTACCCCATGCGCTGCGCGAGCCGGTTGTAGAAGTTCTGCTTCCTGCTGCCCATGCCGCCGACGTACAGGGCGGTGTAGGGGCGGAAGATGTCGGCGAGCGCGTCCACGTCGTCACCCAGCGCGAGCGGCAGCGTCGGACAGACGTCGAAGCCCTCGAGGGTCTTGCCGACCTTGGCGCGGCCCGCGCGCAGCGGGGCCAGCGAGGTGTCCTCCATGTTCTCGGCGGCGCAGAAGAGCGTCAGCGCGCCGTCGGCGATCTCGCCGGTCTGCTCCAGGTTCTTGGGGCCGATCGCGGCGATGTACAGCGGGATGTGCTCGCGCACCGGGTGCACGGTGAGCTTGAGCGCCTTGCCGGGGCCGTCGGGCAGCGGCAGCGTCCAGTGCTCGCCCTCGTGCGAGAGCCGCTCGCGGGCCATCGCCTTGCGGACGATCTCGACGTACTCCCGGGTGCGGGACAGCGGCTTGTCGAAGCGCGTGCCGTACCAGCCCTCGGAGACCTGCGGTCCCGAGACGCCGAGGCCCAGCCGGAAGCGGCCGCCGGACAGCGAGTCGAGGGTGGCGGCGGTCATCGCGGTCATCGCGGGGGTACGGGCCGGGATCTGGAAGATCGCCGAGCCGATGTCGATGCGCTCGGTCTGCGCGGCCACCCAGGAGAGCACGGTCGCGGCGTCGGAACCGTACGCCTCCGCGGCCCAGCAGACCGCGTAGCCGAGCCGGTCCGCCTCCTGGGCGACGGCCAGGTTGTCCGCATCCATCCCGGCGCCCCAGTAGCCGAGGTTGATTCCGAGCCGCATGCCGCTCCCCTTACTGATGAGTAACGTCTCTGTCACTCCGGACTTTAGCGCCATGGCGTGCTTCGCGCGCCTGTCGGGTTCGTCACTGCTGCCCAATCAGCCACTTCACCAGTAATCTCAGCGGTCATGGAACAGAGGCACCTCGGCCGCACCGGGTTGCGCGTGTCGCGGCTTGGCCTGGGCACGCTCACTTGGGGGCGCTACACCGGGGAACGCGACGCGGCCGACCAGCTGAAGACGTTCTGGGAGGCGGGCGGCACGCTGG
The DNA here is from genome assembly GCF_010548325.1 of Streptomyces sp. SID13666. Classification (NCBI taxonomy): domain Bacteria; kingdom Bacillati; phylum Actinomycetota; class Actinomycetes; order Kitasatosporales; family Streptomycetaceae; genus Streptomyces; species Streptomyces sp. SID13666. The sequence goes on from NZ_JAAGLX010000011.1 coordinate 81,117, forward strand.
TGGACACCGCCGACGTCTACGCGGACGGCGGCGCGGAGTACCTGCTCGGGCGGCTCATCGAGGAGTTCGTCCCGCGCGCGGATCTGGTGATCGCCACCAAGGCGGGCAGCGTGCCCGATCCCGACCGGCGCTTCGACTGTTCCCGCGGCCATCTGCTCTCGGCCCTCGACGCCTCCCTGCAGCGGCTCGGCACCGACTACGTCGACCTGTGGCAGGTGCACGCCTTCGATCCGGCCACCCCGCTCGACGAGACGCTGCAGGCCCTCGACATCGCCGTCACGTCCGGCCGGGCCCGGTACGTAGGGGTGTCCAACTACTGCGGCTGGCAGCTCGCCAAGGCCGCGACCTGGCAGCGCGCGGTGCCCGGCCGCACCCCGCTGGCGAGCACGCAGATGGAGTACTCGCTGCTGCAGCGCGGCATCGAGCGCGAGGTGCTGCCGGCCGCACTCGACCTGGGCATCGGGCTGCTGCCGTCCTCGCCGCTGGGCCGGGGCGTGCTCACGGGCAAGTACCGCAGCGGCACCCCCGTCGAGTCGCGCGGCGGCTCGGAGGAGATGGCGGCCTTCGTCGACCCGTACCTCGACGACACCGCCCGGCTCATCGTCGACGCCGTCACCACCGCGGCCGACGGGCTCGCCGTCCGGCCGATAGACGTCGCGCTGGCCTGGGTCAGGGACCGGCCGGGAGTGACCGCGCCCATCGTCGGCGCGCGCAACGCGCAGCAGCTGGCGCAGGCATTGTCAGTGGAGGCCCTTAGTCTTCCGGGTGAGATCTGCCAGGCGCTGGACGATGTGTCGGCGCCGCTGCACCGTTACCCGGATCACGACTGGAGCACGCTCTGAGCGAGCCCGGCCGGGGATCCGCCGCACCACGCCGCACCACGGAGGCCCACGTGACCGAGGACCGCACCGACCAGGACGTCGCGACGCCCGGCGCCGACGGGCAACCGCCCACGGCCCCCGCCCGCCTCGCCGAGACGGAGCGGGCCCAGGAGCGGGTCATAGACGATGCCGCCGCGCCGCTCGTCCCCGCCCCGGCCGCGCGGGCCGGCGCCCGGGCCAAGCCCGCGGTCGACCTCGCGGACCTCGCCGCCGCCATGCGCTCCATCGAACGCGGCGACAACCCCTCGGCCCCCGCCCCCAAGGGCGATGCCGCGGCCGCCCGCCGCAAGCGCCGCGACGCGATGGCCGCGGAGGCGGAGAAGCTCCAGGCCGCCGAGGCGGCGGCCGCGGCGGGCGTTCCCGTGCCGGGGGCGGAAGCTGCCGAGGGGGCCGAAGCCGCGGAGGGGGCGGAGGGTTCCGAGGGGGCGGACGGGGCGGCTGTCGTCGATGGTCCGGAGGCCGCTGCTCCGGAAGGTCAGGACGCCGCGGAATCCGCGCCTGCCGAGTCCGCCGAGTCCTCTGAGCCGCCCACGCCTTCGGAGCCTTCGGAGCCTTCGGAGGCGGAGGCCGAGAGCACCGACGACGCCGAGGAGGACGAGCCCGACGAGGTCGTCGACGCCGAACCCGTCGCGGCTGAACCCGTCGCGGCCCCGGCTCCGGCCGTCCCCGCTGAACGGCCTGTCCGGGAGCGGGCGGAACAGGAACCGATCCGTCTCGCGCGGGTGCCGGTGGTGTACGACCCCGCCGCCGTCGAGGCGGTGCGGGCCGTGCTGGCCGAGGGCGGGGCGCCGGCTGAGCTGGCCGAGCCCGCGGTGGCCGCGCTCGGCGAACGGGCGGCGCAGGCGCTGCGCGAGGATCCGTGGCAGGTGCTGTCGCTGGCCGGCGTGCGGGTCGAGCACGCGGACGGCTTCGCGCGGGCGCTGCTCGGCGCCGACTGCGGGCCCGACGACGAGCGCCGCGTACGGGCCCTGGTCGTATGGCTGTTGGAGCGGGCCGCCGAGCAGGGGCACACGGCCCTCGAATCGTCCGTGCTGCGCACCGCGCTGGAGAAGCAGTCGGTCTCCGGCGCCGAGGAAGGACTGAGCGCCGCCATCGCCGAGGGCCGCGTGCTGGTGTTCCAGGACACCGAGGACGTCCCCGGGGCGAAGCCCGCCGCGGCGGACGAGGGGGACGAAGGGCCGCCGGTCCGGCTGCTGCTCGGCCTCGACCGCTACGCGCTCGCCGAGGAGAGCCTCGCGGACGGCCTGGACCGGCTGCTCAAGACCTTCGAAGGCGACGATCTCGACTGGGAGTCCGCCGCGGCCGCCACGTCGTCGCCGTCCGCCGCCGCGCTGGTCCGCGCCGCCGCCGTCAGCGGTCTCGTCACGCACACCGGCGGAGAGGCGGCCCGCGCCGAGCCGGCCGCGCTGGTCGCCGCGGCGCGGGAGCTGGGGCTGCGCGCGTACGCCGCCGCGTACACCGCTGAGGGCCGGCGACGGCTCGCCGCACACCTCGGCGAGGACACCGCCGTCACCGTCGCCGGGCTGCTGTCCGGGCAGGAGGGTCCGGGCCGGGAGGCCGACGGGAGCCTGGCTCTGGACGTGCTGGCCGTACTGGACGCCCCACAGCTCGACGTGGAGCTCTCGGCGACGCTCGTCGAGGCCGTTCCTGACGGTGCACGGCTGGTCCTCAGCGGCGACCCCGGGGTGCTGTGGTCGGCCGGGCCCGGCCGGGCCTTCGCGGATCTGCTGGCGGCGAAGACCTGTCCGCAGGTGGCGTCCCGGACCCCGGACCCGGGGCCGATCGGCGAGCTGGTGTCGGGGATCGGCATCGGGGAGCTGACGGCGGTGGAGGCTCCCGGTAAGGAGGTCGTCATCGTCCCGGTGCGCGACCCCCGCGAGGCGGTGCACCGCACGGTGCAACTGGTCGCCGACTCGGTGCCGCGCGTCATCGGAGTGCCCGCCACGGAGACCCAGGTCATCACGCCGGGCCACGGCGGCGCGGTCGGCACCCAGGTGCTGAACGCGGCGCTCAAGGAACGGCTCAACCCCGGCCCGGGCCGGTTCGGCGGCTTCGACCCGGGCGACCGGGTGGTGTACGCGCCGGAGCCTGGCCTGACGCTGCCCGGCACGGTGCTGTCCGCCGATCCCGAGGGTCTGAACCTGGACTGCGCGGGCACCCGGGTCCTCGTACCGCGCGACCAGGTGGCGGCGCTGCGGCACGGGTGGGCGATGACGGCACAGCAATCCGCCGGGCTCCGCTGGCCCGCCGTGGTCGTGGTGCTGCCGGGCGACGCGGTGCAGGCGCTGACCCGTGCGTGGGTCTACACGGCCTTCGGCCGGGGCGAGCGCCACCTTTCGGTGGTGCAGGGCGCCGATCAGGGCCTGGCCCAGGCGGTGGCCGGCATTCCGGCGAAGGACCGCACGACCCGGTTGCGTTCGGTGCTGCGCGAGCAGGCGCGCGAGCAGGCGGCGGAGTGAGCCGCGCCGGGGCGGACGGAAACCCGTCCGCCCCGGCGCATGCTCTTGCTGCGGAGTCCGGGTCTTGTTGTCCGGGTTTAGTTGTCCGGGTCGAGGGCGCTCAGCTCGTCGTCGAAGACCGAGCTGACGTCGAACCGGCAGATGATCAGCTGGGGGTCGGCCTGGTCGAACGGGGCGGCCAGCCAGTCCCCCGGATCGGTGGGCTCCGCGGCGGAGACCCAGAGGGTCGAGTCGCCCTCCTCGAGCCCGAACTCCTTGTGCCGCTGGGCGATCTCGTCGGGCTCGTACTCACCGAAGAGAATGCCGACGGCCGCGTTCACCCCGGTGTCCGGTCCGGAGTCGGCGTCGGCGACCCGCCGGGCCTGCAGCAGCAGCCGCTGCGGCTCCACGATGCTGTAATCGCGGCGGATCAGCACGCTGATCGCGGCAGGTTCATCGGAGCCCGCGTACTCGGGCAGCGTGTCACCGGACGGCACCTCGAACGGCGTGACCTCGTCATAGGCGTCGTAAAGCAGCTCGTCATAGGCCTCGGCGGCCGTGGCGAGGTCGTCAAAAGCGGTGTAGACGGCGGGGTCGTCCTCCCCCGTCCGGTTCTCGATCGCCTCAAGGTGGCGGTCCAGCGCGGCTTTGACCGCCTCAGCGGCGGCACGTACCTCGGCAACGGTGGGCTGCACGTCATCAGACATGGTGCAGACGCTATCCGCACCAGGGCGTTGCCCGCACAATAGATGCGATGCCGGAATACGAATTCACAGAGATGTACGTCCCCCGGGGTGTGTCCCGGAAGGACGCGACGCGACTGCTGACCGATCACGCGGAGTACGGCCACTGGGAGTTGGACCGGCTGCGCCTCTACCCCGACGGGAGCCGCCGGGTGCGGCTGCGCCGCCGGATCATCCGTCAGGTCAGAGCAACCTGGTGAGCTGATATCCACCCATAACGTATAAATGGGACCCCGCCACCGCGGGGTCCCATCGAGCCGTGCGCCGAGCCGCGCGGCGGCCTTCCGGCCACCCTGCGGCTCTCCTGCCGTCAGCGACGGGCGGCGCGGTTACGGCGGTAGAGCATCCCGCCGCCGAGCAGCAGCGCGGCACTGGTCGGCAGCGCCATCCCGATCGAGCCGCCACCGGTGGCGGCCAGCTGAGCGGTCGGGTGGTGCGCGGCCGGAGCGTAGGGCGACGAGGGCCCACCCGGGTTGGAGTGACCGGTGCCGGGGTTACCGGGGTTACCGGGCTGACCCGGAGTGCCGGGGTTACCGGGCGTTCCCGGGTTACCGGGCTGACCCGGAGTGCCGGGGTTACCGGGCGTTCCCGGGTTACCGGGCTGGTCCGGGTTGCCCGGAGTCCCCGGGTTGCCCGGAGTGCCGGGGTTGCCAGGCTGGCCGGGGTGACCGGGGTGCCCCGGATTCCCCGGGTGACCGGGCTGGCCCGGATGTCCAGGCTGACCCGGGTGGCCCGGGTGGCCCGGAGTACCCGGGTTTCCGGGGTGCCCCGGAGTGCCCGGGTGGCCCGGCTGGCCCGAGCAGTCGTCGCCGTGCGGCGCGTGCCACTCCGTGTTCCCGCAGCCGTTGCCCATCGCGGGGTTGAGCCCGCCGATCACGGTGATGCTGTTGCCGCACGCGTTGACCGGGACGTCGACCGGAACCTGCGCCGAGTTGCCGGAGAGAACGCCGGGCGAGTGCGAGGCACCGCCGTGCGCCACCGCCCCGGAACCGCCTGCTCCGCCCCGTCCTCCATGGCCCGAGACGTTCGCGCAGCTGTTGCCCATCGCCGGGTTCAGCAACCCGATGACGTTCGCCGTGTTCCCGCACAGGTTCACCGGTACATGCACCGGCACCTGCACGTTGTTGCCCGACCCGACGCCCGGCGAGTCGGACGTGGTGCCGACCGCACCCGAGTCCGCAAACGCGAAGCCGCTGCCGGCAGCGAGAACGCCGCCCGTCGCGACCACGGTGATCAGGCCCTTTTTCGCGACCTGTCGCATAGCCTTCCCTACCTTCGCTCTCAGTGAGGCCCCGGGGTCGCGGCCCCGGGAAGGGAACGGACGGCTGTGAAATCCTTGTCCGATTCCCCCATAAAGACCGAGGGGCCCCGGAGCGCGGAAATAAGCACTCCGGGGCCGGCCCGGTTCAGACCCTCAAGGGGTCGAACATGACGTCACTTGTTGACGCAGCTGTTGCCGAAGGCGGGGTTCAGCAGACCGATCACGGAGACCGTGTTGCCACAGGCGTTGACCGGGACGTGGACGGGGATCTGGATCAGGTTGCCCGAGAGCACGCCCGGGGACTGCACGGCAGCACCCTGCGCGCCGGCATCGGCAACGGCCAGGCCCGCACCGGCGAGTACGAGACCACCAGAGACAGCAGCAGCAGCGACGATCTTCTTGATCATGGTTTCCTCCTAGTTCGAAATGCGGTCCCAGCCGCGGACCGCACAAGTCGTAACGACCCCGAAGGAAACGAGCTACGAAACTGCGGGAGCTTTCACCCGTCTCAGTTCGACTGACACAGGTAGTCGAATCATCAGCAATTTTCGATGAAACGGTCCAGCACTCGAACGCCGAACTTCAGCCCGTCCACCGGAACCCTCTCGTCCACACCGTGGAACATGCCCGCGAAGTCCAGCTCCGGCGGAAGCTTCAGCGGCGCGAATCCGAAGCAGCGGATTCCGAGGTCGTCGAAGGACTTCGCGTCCGTCCCGCCCGACAGGCAGTACGGCACCGCCCGCGCGATCGGGTCCTCGGCCTTCAGCGCGGTCTGCATGGCGTCCACCAGCGCACCGTCGAAGTCCGTCTCCAGCGCCTTGTCCGAGTGCACCGACTCGCGCTTCACCCGCGGGCCGAGGATCCGGTCCAGGTCGGTGAGGAACTCCTCCTCGTAACCGGGCAGGAAGCGGCCGTCGACGTGCGCTGTGGCCTGGCCGGGGATCACGTTCACCTTGTAGCCCGCGCCGAGCATCGTCGGGGCGGCGGTGTTGCGCAGCGTGGTGCCGATCATCTTGGCGATGCCGCCGAGCTTCGCCAGCGTCGCGTCCATGTCCTCCGGGTCCAGCTCGGTGCCCAGGGCGTCCGACAGCTCGTCGAGGAAACCGCGCACCGACTTGGTCATCCGCACCGGGAACTTGTGCCGCCCCAGCCGCCCGACGGCCTCGCACAGCTCGGTGATCGCGTTGTCGTTGTTGGTCATGGAGCCGTGCCCGGCCGTGCCGTCGACGGTGAGCCGCATCCAGTGCATGCCCTTCTGCGCCGTCTCCACCAGGTAGAGCCGCAGGTTCTCGTTGACGGTGAAGGAGAAGCCGCCGACCTCGCCGATCGCCTCCGTGACCCCTTCGAAGAGGTCCGGGTGCTTGTTGACGAGGTGCCGAGCGCCGTAGACGCCGCCCGCCTCCTCGTCCGCCAGGAACGCCAGCACGATGTCACGCGGAGGCTTGCGGCCGCTGCGCAGCCGGTCGCGCACCACCGCCAGCGTCATCGCGTCCATGTCCTTCATGTCGACGGCGCCGCGCCCCCACACGCACCCGTCGGCGATCTCGCCGGAGAACGGGTGGTGCGTCCAGTCGTCGGCGTTGGCCGGCACCACGTCGGTGTGCCCGTGGATCAGCAGCGCGGGCCGGGAGGGGTCCTCCCCCGCGATCCGGGCGACGGTGGACGCCCGTCCCTTGTGCGACTCGAAGATCTGCGGTTCGAGACCGACCTCGGCCAGCTTCTCGGCGACGTACTCGGCCGCGGCGCGCTCGCCGGGCCCCGAGTGATCCCCGTAGTTGCTGGTGTCGATCCGGATCAGATCCCGGCACAGGTCGACGACCTCGTCCTCACCGGTGATCTTCCTGTCGCTCCTCGCGCCCGAAATCGACTCGCTCACGCTGTCTCCTCGTCCCTCACGCACTCCCGCGCCCGCATCCGGCGACCGCGGCGGATTCCGCTCCCCATACTCCCCCGCCCGCCCCCCGCACCCAAGAGCCACCCGCCCCACGTCATGATCCCTTCACACCGGCACCCGTGATCGGGCCCCTGGGATCTTTGCTATGGTTTACCTCGTCGCCGCGGCCGAGAGGCCTGCGGTACACCCGGTCCGGGTGGCGGAATGGCAGACGCGCTAGCTTGAGGTGCTAGTGCCCTTTATCGGGCGTGGGGGTTCAAGTCCCCCCTCGGACACTTGTGAAAGACCCTGGAGACAGGGTCTTTTTTCATGTCCGGACTTCCCAGGGCAAAGGTGTCGCTTCGGGCGCTAGGGTTCAGCGAACGCAGTTGGGACACGTCCCAACTCCGTTGACAGCGCGACCGGTTGCCCGGGTTCGCCCGCGCGGCCATGCACCGAGGGGGGCCTCATGCGGGAAATGACCAAGGGCGCCAATGTCGGCCTGGCGACGTTGAGCGAGGACACCGGCTCCGTGATCGTGAGTCTGGGCTGGAGCAGCGCGACCGGGGACGGGGACGCGGATGTCTCCGTGCTCCTGCTCAACGCGGACGGCAAGGCCCGCAGCGACGCGGACTTCTTCTTCTACAACCATCCGGCCGCCCCGGACGGCAGCGTTCAGCTGCTGGGCAAGACGCCCACCGCGAACGGCAACGAGGACCGGATCAGCCTCGATCTGACGGCGATGCCCGCGGACGTCCAGCAGGTCGTCGTCGCGGCCAGCCGGTACGGCGACGACCGGTTCGGCACCCTGGAGGACCTGCGGCTGACGCTGGCCGACGGGTCCGGTGAGAACCTCCTCGCGTTCCCGATCACCGACGCGGGCGTCGAGAGCGCCTTCATCTTCGGTGAGCTGTACCGGCGGGGCGAGGAGTGGAAGTTCCGGGCCGTCGGGCAGGGGTACGAGACCGGGCTCGGCGGACTGGCCACGGACTACGGCATCGACGTCGATGATGCCGACGAGGTGGAGGAGGAAGGTGCGGCGGCCGTTGCGGATGTGCCCACGGGATCCGCGCCCGGCCTCGAACAGGTCCCGGTCCCCGAGGTCTCCGAGGTCGGCGAGGTCCCGGTGCTCCCCGCCGGAGCCGCCGCCCCCGAGGGCGTCCCCGAAGTCTCCTTACCGCCGAAGCGCCCGCGTACCGCCAAGAAGAAGGTGACGCTGCCCAAGGCGACCAGGAAGTCGCTCGCCGAGAACGAATCCTGGCGGCCGTCCCGGCTCTTCCCGGCCTCGTCCCTCAAGAGCGACCACGAGCGGGAGACGCGCGCGACGTCCATCCTGCTGTCGGTGATGGCCCAGGTCCCGGAGTTCGGGCGGCGGCTCACCGCCGCGTTCGGGGCTCCCGCCGGCCGGATGGAGACGTTCACCGAGGTCTCGCTGCCGCACGGGGAGACCCCGAAGCGCCCCGACGGCGTCATCCGGGTGGAACGCGCCGGCCGGCTCTGGACCGCCCTGGTCGAGACGAAGACCAACGGCAATCCGCTCAAGGGTGAACAGGTCCAGGACTACATGGACATCGCCGCCCGCCGGGGCTACGAGGCGGTGATCACCGTGTCCAACGACGTGGCCCTGGAAGGCAGCCCGCTCGTGGACGTGAAGATCGACGGGCGGCGCAAGCACAAGGTCGCCCTGTGGCACCTGTCCTGGGCCGAGGTCACCCAGCAGGCTCAGATGCTGATCCGCCACGAGGGCGTCGGCACCGCAGCACACGCCTCGCTCCTCGAGGAGTTCCTGCACTACCTCCAGCACGAGAACTCCGGCTGCCACGGCTTCCAGAACATGGGCCCCGCGTGGGTGCCGGTGCGCAACGGCATCGACGAGGAGACCCTCTGCCAGGGCGACCAGCGCGCGGTGCAGGTCGTCGAGAGCTGGGAGCGGCTGATCCGGCAGGTCTGTCTGCGGCTCGGCGGTGAACTCGGCCAGAAGGTCCTGCCCGTCCAGCGCGCGAAGCGCGGTTCCGATCCGCAGTCACGGCGTGCGGCCCTCGCCGACAAGCTCTGCGAGAACGGCCGGCTGCACGCGGAGATCCGTATCGACGGCAGCGTCGGGATCCTGGCGATCACCGCCGACCTGCGCACCGGCAAACTGCGGATCTCCCTGGAGATCCCGCGCTCCGAGCAGGGCTACCCGCTCTCGTGGACCAAACGCCTGGTCCGCCAGCTCGCCGACGCCCCGGCCGACCTCCATATCGAGACCCTGGTCGAGGGCCACGGCAGCGGCCCCCGCGGCACCCTGGAGAAACTGCGCCCCGAGCCCGGCGACCTCCTCCCCAAGGACGGCGCCCAGATCAGCGGCTTCCGCCTCTCCCTCTTCAAGGGCATGGGCAGTTCCCGCGGCAGTGCCGAATCCGGCTTCATCCGCAGCGTCGACGCCGCGGTGGACCGGTTCCACTCCACCGTCGTCACCCAACTGGAACGCCCGGCGGCCCGCCGCCCGTAGCGCGGTGGGGCGTGACCTGCGGGGTTACCAGGCGGCCGGGGCGTAGTCCTTGAGGAAGCAGCCGTAGAGGTCTTCGCCGAGTTCGCCGCGGACGATGGGGTCGTAGACGCGGGCGGCGCCGTCGACCAGGTCGAGGGGGGCGTGGAAGCCCTCTTCGGCCAGGCGCATCTTGTCGGGGTGCGGGCGCTCGTCGGTGATCCAGCCGGTGTCGACGGCGGTCATGAGGATGCCGTCCGTCTCCAGCATCTCCTGGGCGCTGGTGCGGGTGAGCATGTTCAGGGCGGCCTTGGCCATGTTGGTGTGCGGGTGGCCCGGGCCCTTGTAGCCGCGGCTGAACTGGCCTTCCATCGCCGAGACGTTGACGACGTACTTGCGGCGCGCGGTGGCCGCGGCCATCGCCGGGCGCAGCCGGCTGACGAGGACGAACGGCGCGGTGACGTTGCAGAGCTGGACCTCGAGGAGCTCGAGCGGGTCGACCTCCTCGACGCGCTGGATCCAGGTGTTGGTGGCGTCCAGGTCCGGTACGAGGCCGCCGGCGTCGATGGCGGTGCCGGCCTCGATACGGGCCGGGGTCGCGGAGCCGGTGGTCAGGGCCAGGGCGGTGATCGACTCGGGCGTCAGGGCGTCGTGGCCGGCCGACGACGGGCCGGGCAGCGCGATCTGCGCGCCGCTGCCGAAGTGGCCCAGGACGGTGCGCGAGGGCAGCTCGCCGGCCGGCAGCGGGGCGAGTTCCGCGGCGACGAGCTCCGCGTAGGCGCGGGGGCTGCGGCGGACGGTCTGCGCGGCGTTGTTGATCAGGATGTCGAGCGGGCCCTCGGCGGCGACCTCGTCGGCGAGCGCGATCACCTGGGCGGGGTCGCGCAGGTCGATGCCGACGATCTTCAGCCGGTGCAGCCACTCCGGGCTGTCGGGCATCGCCTTGAAGCGGCGGATCGCGTCGTTCGGGAAGCGGGTGGTGATGGTGGTGTGCGCGCCGTCGCGCAGCAGGCGCAGCGCGATGTACATGCCGATCTTGGCGCGGCCGCCGGTGAGCAGGGCGCGGCGTCCCGTGAGGTCCGTGCGCGCGTCGCGGCGGCTGCGGTTCTCCTTCGCGCAGGGCGGGCAGAGCTGGTGGTAGAACGCGTCGACCTCGACGTAGCGGGTCTTGCAGACGTAGCAGGAGCGGGGGCGCTCCAGGATGCCGGCGATCTCCTGCGTCACGGACGTCGTGAGCATGTTGCCCAGCGTCTCGTCGTCGATGCGGTCGGCCGCGCCGGTGGCCGTGGCCTCGGTGACGGCCTTGTCGTTCGCCGTCTTCGAGGCGCGGCGCTCCTGGCGGCGGCGCTGCTTCACCGTGCGGTAGATGCCGGCGGTGGCGCGCCGGACGGCGATGGCGTCGGGGTGGTCGACGTCCAGCTCGTCGAGCTCCGCGAGGACGCTCAGGCAGAGCTCCAGGCGCGCCGGGTCGATGCCCGTCGAATCATCGCGCCGGGTTTCCGTCTGCTCACTCGCTGTCATGCCGTTACTGCCTTCTGGATTGTCTGTTCCGCCCCGAGTCCACCCGAGTCAGGCGGAACTCTACGTACGCACGTGTAGCACCACCAAACTCGAGGCCGTCGGCGCCCCCTGGATCTACCGTCGGTGTCCGGACCGGCACTTACCGTTGCCGCGGCGCAGGTGCGGTGCAGGTGCATGGCCCCCGCGCCCGGCCCCGCGTGCGGCCCGCCTCCGGCCACGTCCGGCCCTTGAGACGGGAGCCCCGGAGGCGGGAGATAGTCTCGGGACGTTCGTTCTCTCCCTGGAGGCCAGTTGAGCGCCAGCAGCCCGCTCACCGTCCCTGACGACTCTCCGTTCGGCGTACACAACCTGCCGTACGGCGTCTTCACCACCGCCGACCGGCCGGAACAGCGCCGGATCGGTGTCGCCATCGGTGACCACGTTCTCGATGCGGGCGCGGCGGCCCGCGCGGTCGGTGCGCTCGCCGAACCCGGATTCGCCGCGCTCGACGCCCCCTCGCTGAACCCGCTGCTGGCCGCCGGCCGGCCGGTCTGGACCGCGGTGCGCGCCGCGGTCACCCGGTGGCTGACGGACGAGGCCCTTCGTACGGCCGTCGAACCGTGCCTCGTGCCGCGCGCCGACGTCACCCTCCACCTGCCGTTCGAGGTGGCCGACTACGTCGACTTCTACGCGTCCGAGCACCACGCGACGAACCTTGGCCGGATCTTCCGGCCCGGCTCCGAGCCGCTGACGCCCAACTGGAAGCACCTGCCGATCGGCTACCACGGCCGCTCCGGCACGATCGTCGTCTCCGGCACGCCGATCACCCGCCCGTCCGGGCAGCGCAAGGCCCCGGCCGACCCGGTTCCGGACTTCGGCCCGTCCCGCCGCCTGGACATCGAGGCGGAACTGGGCTTCGTCGTCGGCACGCCGACCGAGCTGGGCAGCCCGGTCGCGCTCGCCGACGCCGCCGAGCACGTCTTCGGCGTCTGCCTCGTCAACGACTGGTCCGCCCGTGACCTCCAGGCATGGGAGTACGTGCCGCTGGGCCCGTTCCTCGGCAAGTCCTTCGCCACGTCGGTGTCGCCATGGATCGTCCCGCTGGACGCCCTCGCGCAGGCCCGCACCGCCCCGCCGGAGCGCGACGTCGAGCCGCTCCCGTACCTCGACGACCGGGACGCCGCGGCCGAGCCGTCCGGCTTCGACATCGCCTTCGAGGTCCGGCTGAACGGCCATGTCGTCTCGCGCCCGCCGTTCGCCGCCATGTACTGGACGTATGCGCAGATGCTCGCGCACATGACCGCCAACGGCGCTTCCCTGCGGACCGGCGACCTCTTCGCCTCCGGCACCATCAGCGGTCCCGAGCGCGAGACACGCGGCGCGCTCATCGAGCTGACGTGGAACGGCCAGGAGCCGCTGAAACTGGCGGACGGCAGCGAGCGCACGTTCCTCGACGACGGCGACGAGGTCGTCATCACCGCGACCGCACCGGGCCCGAACGGAACCCGCATCGGCTTCGGCGAGGTGGCGGGACACATCGTGCCCCGCCCCACCGCCTGACGGTCACGGCCTGACGGTCTCCGCCTGACAGTCTCCGCCTGACGGTCACGGCCGCAGGGCCGTCCGACCGCACACAAGCGCCCGCTGGACGTCGTTGCGACGATGTCCAGCGGGCGCTTGTCCGCTGCCGGGCGTGTGCCGTCTGCGCCGCGTGGTCCTTTAGCGGGCGCTGCCTTCGTCTGCCGGTGCTGTCCGGCTCGTTCAGACGGTGGTGGCGGTGCTGCTGGCGAGGGTGTCGTCGAGCCAGTCGTAGATGCGGGCGAGGGACAGGCGCATGGCGCCGGGGTGGCAGTGCGCGCCGGCGCCTTCTTCGGCGGTGAAGACCATGAGGGTTTTGGGGCAGGTCAGGTGGTGGTAGAGCTGCTCGGGCTGGCCCTTGAAGAATTCGTCGTCGGCGGCGTCGCAGACCAGGGTGGGGCACCGGATCTGTTCGGCGATGCCGTGGTGAAGGGTGTAGTCGAGGTAGGAGGCGCTGAAGGCGCGGGGGGTGTCGACGCCCATGACGTACATGCCGTGGTTGATCGCCCAGCGGGCGGTGGCGTCCTGGGCCATGAGCTGCTCGAAGCCCGCGTCGAGTTCAGGGGCCGAGTCCGCGCGCAGGAGACGTTCGGCCGCGGCGCGGTCGCCGGGGATGTTGCGGACGGAGATCTGGCCGAGGTCATAGACACCGTCGACGGCTATCAGCGCGGCCAGGCGGTGCTCGAAGGCCGCCGCCCGGGGGGCGAGCACACCGCCCATGCTGGAGCCCAGCAGCGCGATACGGCTGGTGTCGACCTCGGGAAGGGTCTCGGCGAAGTCGATCACGGGGGTGATGACGTTCTCCCAGTCGGGGCGGAAGACCAGCCCCTCGCGGTGGCGCGGTCCGGGCTGTCCTGGGCCGTCGAAGGTCAGCACCGTATAGCCGCGCTCCACGGCCGCCAGCGCACCGCTGAAGTGGAGCTCCTCGGCGGTGCCGTCGAAACCGGAGTGCATGATCAGCGTCGGGCGGGGTGCGCCGGTGGTGTCGGCCCGGTAGAGGTAGCCGGGCAGCGTGGTGCCCTCGTACGGGATACGGACCGGCTCGATCCGCGGAGTGCAGAGCGCGGCGGCCGCCTGGAAACAGGCCACGCTGCGGTCGTAGGCATGGTCATGGCGCGGGTCGCACGGGTGACCGTGCAGGAAGAACTCAGCCGACCGGTAATAGTTCGACGCCCGCAAGAACCCGTCCCGCGCACTGACCGGGTGACCGGCCTCCAGCGCCATCCGCGCCTCGCCGGCCACCCGGTCCGCCGTCGCGAGCCACTCCGTGTGCCAACTGTCGTAATCACCCTCAACGATGCGCTCACACGTCGAGACCACCTCACCGAAATCAGCGCCGCCATAAGCGATGTGACTCATCGACCGCAGGGTCTCGTACCAGAACTGGGTGTTGTCCGGGAACAGCAGCTGCTTCATCACGCTCTCCTTAAGCACAGATCTGTGCGTACACCAGAACTGTAGACCCTCCGGGCGCAGCGAAGCAAATATTTGTGCTTACGATGTGGGGGTGACCCCGAAACCGTCGACTCCCCGCATCCGCAAGAGCCCCGAGCAGGTCCGCTCGGCCGTCCATCAGGCGGTCATCGACCTGCTGTCCGACCCCGGGGGCGCGGACCTGACCATTCCCGCGATCGCGCAGCGTGCCGGGGTGAACCACACCAGCGTCTACCGGCGCTGGGGCAGCCGTGAGGCGCTCCTGGCCGACGTGGTCGTCGCCCGGCTCGAGCGCGACTGGCCGCTGGCGGACACCGGCACCCTGCGCGGCGACCTCATCGCCTGGGCGGAAGCGGGGGTCGCGAGCATCCGCAAACCCGAAGGCCGGCTCCTCGTGCGGGCCGTCGCCCTGTCGATGCCGGGCAGCGCCCCGGCGCAGGGGGAACGCGCCCAGCACTTCGAACGCCGGATCCAGTCCATCGAACGCATCCGTGAGCGGGCCGCGGCCCGCGGCGAGATCCCCCCGCCCCTCGAAGAGATCCTCGACCAGCTCATCGCACCGCTCTACCTACGAGCGATCTTCGGCATCGACCCCCCTGCGACGGGCTACCCGGAACTCCTCGTGGACCGGCTGCTCGGCAACACGGGTGAGCCGGGAACGGCCTGAGCGACCGTCACCCGAAGAAAGATCCGTCCCCGGATCGAAAGCCCGGCTCAGCGCACCCGTCCCCGCGGCTTCAGGGGCACGGGAGGCAGTTCCGGGGCGGGCAGCGGAGCTCCGTCGTAGCCCCTCACATCCCCAAAGCGAGAGCCGCTCATCCAGTCCGAACGGGCCTGCGCGATATCCTCGTTGGACCGACCGACGAAGTTCCACCACAAGTTCATTCCGATGTATTTCCGCAGGTCAGAGACCTCACACCTGGCTGAAGTCAGCAAATGTCAGCATCACCCGTCGGCACAATTGGTTGCCCTTGCCGCCATTGCGACGTTATACCCATGGACAATAGCGCTATCGCGAGTTCCGGTACTCAGCGGCGCCCTCTCACCAGAACGACAAGAATGGCAGGAAATCTGGCACTGTCCCGCTTCCCAACTTAACCGACTGGGTACGTCGATCTTTCATGTCGACTTCACGGGAGCAGCTACCGCAATGGAACGCATTCTTGAGTCCAACTCCAGCAAGAGTCCTCTGAATTCTCCCTCGCTTACATAATTCGACTTCAGGCCATCGGAGAGCAGATTCAACTCGATCAAATACCCACCATAGCGAGCCCAGTAGATCCATTGCCCGCAATGCTGAGCATCCACACGATTCAAGCAGAGATACTCTGCGCTATCGGGTGACATTGCGGCGGGAACACTCAAACGATCCGGGGAGGCATACCAGTCATCCCCATAATCTGTCTCTAGATTGTATTTTTTGAACGCATCACCAGCCGTGCCCGCCGGCAAGTAGGAGTAGACGACCACTCCCACCGCACAGCTCTTATCGGTCGACCATTCTCGCAGAGACCAGACCGAGGTATCCCGCTTGTGCTCATCGGGGCTACCATCAAAAGCTCGAATGCTTTTGATATTTCCGCATACCCTCGGCATCGATGACGGCTTAGCAATCACGGCTTTCGGAATGGGCGCCGGATTACGTGAATCTGATTCTTTGCCATTAGGCTGGGCACATCCAGCCATCACCGCACCCAGGAGCGCGAAGCAGCCCCACTGGCGCCACATGCGCGATGAACCAATCATTTTGCCTTGACCCCTTCACCTACATCGTGGACGGAATTCCATGTCTTCAAGGTGTCGACGATCCCCTCATGCAGCTGCGAAATCGTCATTCCCTTGCCGTACCTATCGTAGAGATCCATTCCAAGTTTGACGGATATCCCGTCACCTCCCCCAGGGTCCGATTTTCCCACAAGAAAGCTTGGTCCACCCTGGGCAAGCATCAACATCGTGCGCGAAAAACCTGCAGCGCGCCCCACGTAGCCGAAGTGAATATTCGACCAAGTATCGAACAGCACCTTCCATGTTGGATCACCCGAAAGCATAGGAATGTAGCGATTCCCACTCGCCTGCAGTCCAAAACCGTTCAATAGCTTGTCTTTATGATCCCACACGTGCCCCGGCGCCACTTTGTCGTAGAATTCCTTCATTGCGATGATGGCCCCGACTGAATCGGGCTCAAGCATTCGAGTCAGATCTCCATCAAAAAGGAACTCCTTGGCTGCGCATATCTTTAGATTGTTATTGCAGGCCATATCAAGCACGGAGTCGCTATGGACATTGGTGTGCATTTCAGAGTACATATAATATAGAATTTTCGCATAAAGAGGGCTCAGATTGCCGGGGAGGTTATCCCTCTCGTACCTCTGCTTCTCCTTCTCGTCGCTGCTTCCGCTCTTGTCGTCCTTGGATGTGCCGGGAGCGACGGGCCAGTACACCGAACTGGAGGGGTCAACGGGGGTAACAGAGCCGTCGTTGGTACCGCCCTTTCCTTCGCCACCGCCACAGAGGTCCACGGGGCACAGGCCCGTGGGGTCGGAGAGGTTGACAGGGTTGTTGTTGGCGTAGGCGTAGCCGTTCCATTGCTGCGGGTTGGTGGCGTCAAGGAGTGGGTCGGGGTTGAGGAAGCGGCCGGTGGTGGGTTGGTATTCGCGGGCGCCGAGGTTGGTCAGGCCGGTGGCGGGGTCTTGGGTGCCTCCGACGAAACCCTTGTCACCGGTCCAAGTGACGGGCTGTGTGCCGCGGGGGTTGCCGAAGGGGTCTAGGGGGCGGCGGGATTCGGCCAGGGTGGTGGCGTCTAGGGCGAGGGCGGCGGTGCCGTGACCGTCACTGAATTGGATGGTGCGGGTCGTGCCCTGGCGGACGATAGTCAGTCCGTTGGGTTGGGGGTAGTACCGGGTGTTGACCAGCGTTTTGGTCGCTGTGTTGTAGGTGAGTTCGTCGCCACCGAGGTTCAGCGTGGTCTTGCCTGGGTCGCGGCGAATGAGCTGGTTGCCGTCGGCGTCGTACAGATAGGTGGTAGTGCCCGTGCTGTTGACGAGGGAGTCGAGTTTGTCCTCGCCGTTCCAGGTCAGGGTAGTGCTGGCTCCGGCCGTGGTGACCTTGGTGGTGTTGCCCACCGCGTCGTACTGATAGGCCGAAGTGCCCGGGTTGTTGGGGCCAGTGCTCGTTGTCGCGGCGAGGCTGTGTGGGCCACCGGTGCCGCCTCCGGTGCCGACTGCGGTGGTGGGCTGGTTCGTCTGGCCGGCTGGGGCGAAGGTCTGGGTGGTGGTGACGTCATTGGCGGTGATGCCGGCGGTGTTGTGCTGGGTGAGGGTGGTTCGGTTGCCAGTGGGGTCGTAGCCGTAGCTGGTCCAGTACGGGGCGGGGCCGCCGACGGTGGTGGTGCCGCTGCTGGTGGGGGCGGTGTGGGTACAGCCGCCGATGCCGGGTACGGACGGCTGAGGCTGGGTGGTGGTGCTGCCGGTGTCGCTCCAGGCCGTCGTGAGGCGGCCGAGACTGTCGTAGGTGAAGCACTGCAGGTCGGTCTTGGCCGGGGTGTTGTTCTGGATGTCGCTGACGGACGTGGTTCGGCCGGCCTGGTTGTAGGTGTAGGTGTACTGGTCGACCGCTCCGTTGGTGGAGGTCTGCTTGTCGATGAGGTCCGACACCGCCCGCCCAGTGGCTGGGTCGTAGTTGGTGGTGGCGACGACCTGGGTACCCCACGGGTTCAGCGTGGTGCGGATCGGTCGTCCGAAGACGTCGTAGTTGGTCTGCAGGTCGTAGGTGATCTGCCCGGTGGTCAGAATGAGCGGGCCGTTGACGTCGTAGTAGCTCGCCAGTGTCTCAGCACTGGAACCACCGAGGGCGGGGACATCAACGGCGCTGATCTTCCCGGTGATCGGATCGTAGTGGCTCTTGGTGGTGTACGTGAACGGTGTGGTCTGACCGACTTCGGACCCGGGGACGGTCAGCGTGGCGCCCGTGGAGCGGTAGCCGTTGTCGTATCCGAGGATCGAGGTCCTGTAGGACGTGCCGGTGATGCCGCCGACGTAGCGGGTGGAACCAGCAGGCTGGCCCTTACCGTTGGCGGCGGTGTCGTACGTCCAGGCCGACAGTTGGTTGGCAGGCGCAATGCTGCCCGTGTACAGGCCGGTCTTGCGGCCGTTCAGGTCATAGCTGTAGACCAGAGTCTGCTGGCGGGCGTCCTTGCTCGTGACCAGTCGGCCGTCGCCGTCGTAGGTCTGGGCAGTGGTGCCGGTGTCGGGGTCAGTGACGGTGATCTGCCGGCCGCGAAGGTCGTAGCCGTAGCTCCAGGTGTTCTTTGCCGTGGCGTCGGTGCGCGTCGCCGACTTGCCGGCCGGGGTGTAGGTGTAACTGGTGACATCGGCGTCGCTGGCGTGCCTGGTGACGCCAGCGGTGCGGTAATGCCACAGCTGGCTGGTCAAGCCGCGGGCATCAGTGAACGTGGTGGTGGGTGTGCCGCCGCTGGGCGGTGTCACGTCGGTCTCGTCCACACCCGGGCGGGCCGTGGTGGTGCGCCACTGCTCAACGCCCTTCGCGCTGAAGATCGAGGCGGTGACCTGTCCTTGCCCGTCAAAAACGGTGCTGGTCTCGGAGTTGACCTCATCATCGGGAATGAACCGGTTGCCGTTGGGAGCGCTGGAATCGTCGTAGTACGGCGCCCGGGTCTGAATGGTCCAGCCGTGGGAGTCGTAGAGAACATCCGTGAGCAGGCGCCCGGGGAGCGATGACAGTGCCGGAATGGTCTGGGTCTGCCGCGGGCGACCGAGCCCGTCGAGGATCTGTACCGAGCGGCCGTAGGTCTCGTCCTCCTTGAGCGTGGAGGTAGTCGTCGACGATGGTCCGGTGGTCCCGTTGATCGCGTAGGCGAAGGTCGTGTTCGCGCTGTCACTGGTCGTGCGACCGGGTAGCCACACGCTGCTCAAGCGTCCGAGCGCGTCGTATGCCTCGACGGTCGTCTTACCGTTCGCGTCCACCACGCTCAGGGGAAGGCCGCGGGCGATGTCCTGGGTGGTGGTTGTCTTCCAGTCGGTGGTACTGCCGGGCGCGGGGGTGGTGACCGTGATGGTGTTCGGGAGTTCGCCGCTCTTTGCGGAGGTGTAGACCGTGGTGGTTGTCGCGCCGCTGAGGTGCTGGGCGTCCGTGGTGTTGGGGTCGGTTGCCGAGGTCGTTCGTCCGTAGGAGTCGTAGCCGGTCAGGCCCGTGGTGACGAACACCGGAGCGCCTGAGGCGTCGTAACGGTCCAGGGTCTGGCCGGACGTCGCATCCCCGAGAGCTCCGGCCTTCTGGAAGGCCAGGCTGTCGTACAGGACGCGCGAGTCCGAGACGGTATTGGCCGCCGTCGGAGTCGCGGTGCACGATCCGCTGCCCGAGATGGTCCTGGTCTCGGCGACCAGGCCAATCATCTGTGCGCTGGTGCCGACGGCGTACTTGGTGAGGGCGCACTGTTCGGGGAGCCCGTCGGCTGTCGTGCGCACGCTGTCCGTGCGGTTTCCATGGCCGGGGTCCGTGGTGGAGGTGGTAGCTGTGGTGCGCCAGGTGTCGTCGGCCTTCAAACCCCTCTTCGTCTCGACCACGCTGGTGGAGACGTACCGTGCGACCAGGTTGAAGCCGGTCAGGCCGGTTCGTTTGTGGGTGGCGGTGGGGAAGGGGGCCGTGGCCCGGTGCACGGTGTAGGCGGTGACCTTCCCGCCTGCGCCTGCCTTGTCGTAGCTGTCGGTTTCCAGAGCCTGCCCGGACAGCCAGTCGTCATCGGTGACGTGCTCGCCCAGGGAGTCGTCGACGGTGACGGTTTTGGTGCCGCCTGCGGCGAGGGCGTCGCCGTCCATGCCCTGCAGGTATTTAGTGACGGACTGGGTGATGGGGCCGTCCTGGCCGCTGCCGGTGGTGGTGGTCACGGTCGCGTAGCCGCGGAATTGGTCCCAGGTGCGGTCGGTGCTCTCGGTCAGCTCCGAGTCGTTGCGGTGCCAGGCCGCGTCGCCGTAGCCGTAGTGGGTGATCTTTGCGGGGGATCCGGCGACGAGGTCGTTCTCGGTGATCTGATCGACGGTGTAGCGGTTGAACCAGTCCGATGCCGGCGGTTCGCCGTAGATGGAGCCCGGTGGATACCACTTGACGTTGTAGCACTTCATCTTGTTGTCGTCCGCGGAGGGAGGCATCACATGGTTTACCCGGGAGCAAACCGGCAGGCTGTAGTCGATGACGATGTTTTCGCCGGTCTCAGTGGTGATGCTCTTGATCCGGGGCCGGTTGAAGATGGCCGGTGCGGGGACCAGGTCCATACCGTTGACCCGGTTGGGCTTCATCGCCCAGGTGAAGATGACGGGCGGCAGCGGCGGGGTACTGGGTCCGTCCAGCCCGGTCCGCTGGATCTTGTCCAGCCATAGGCCCTTGCTGGTGCCGTCGCTCGGATCGGGGAAGGACTGGGTCAGCGTGTAGGAGTCGACGGGCTTGGACGTGCCGTTGGACATCACCTGGGTGGTGATGGAGGCCAGGCGCTGGTTGGACCAGAAGCTGGGGCCGTAGTTGGTGCACGGATTTGCGTCGCAGTGCTGGTCGTAGGGCACGTCCGGCCAGTGGGCGGCGTTCGTCTTCGACAAGGTTGCGCCGGTGCAGGTGAAGCCGCCGGTTGTGTCACAGCGGCCCTCGGGTACCGGGTTGAAGGAAATCGTGGCGGCGGCCTTGGCCGCACCCTTGGCGGCGACCTGCCCGGACAGCGTCTGGCCGTAGTTGATGGAGCGCAGCGCGCCGCTGCGGGTGTAGGGGGTGAGGGTTCCGGTGCCGTTGTTCTGACCGCCGCCGCGGGAGTAGCTGTCGCCCTCGGCGGTGTAGGTGTAGGTGGTGAGGTTGCCGTGGACGTCGACGGAGTAGTCGAGGTTCCAGCGCCAGGCCATCTGGCACCACGAGCCTTTGCCCTTCGCCGCGTCGTAGCAAGGGTCGCCGCTGTTGGGTGAGTAGACCGGTACTGCCCATGCGGAGTGGCTGGCCGGGTCGGTCTTGTCGCCGCCGGGCAGGTGGTTCAGGCCGAAGTAGTAGACCGTGCCGGCCGTAGTGGTAACGCGGACGTACTCGCCGCGCGAATCGTCGTTGCTCGCTCCGGTGAGGAAGTCGACCTTCGATCCGTTGTCGTCCTTCAGCCGCCAGGTGCCGTTGTCGTCGTCGCGCACCAGTTCGCTGGAGTGCCCGTCCAGGGACAGGGTTGCGTTGTAGCCGCCCCAGCACTCATCGCCCGAGTACTGCAGGCCGTCCTTGTCACAGGACTTGTAGGAGCGCTCGATGAAGCCCGGTTTGTAGTCCCAGCCGTCGCCGATCCAGGACGCCTGAGCGTTAGTCGACGAAGTCCGGCCGTCGACTGACGAGGAGTCGTAGGACAACGCCAGTTGCGGTGCCGACCCGCCCAAGGCCGGGGGAACCTGGATCGGGTAGGAGTAGCCGAAGCCGCCATTCGACGATCCGGCGGTCCACTTCGCGCTGGGAGCCAGGTCGGTCGCCGCGAAGGTGCCCGCTGACCCGGCCGGACTGCTCATCGGTGCAAGCACGATCTGCTGTGTGATGGCGGTGGCACCGATGGAGGGCGACTTCGGTGTGGTGGACAGGGCCGGGCTCGGTGCGGCAGTGGGCAGGGTGACGTCCGCGACCAGGCGGTGAGTGGCGGCGTCGTAGTGGGACGACACCGGTGTCTGTGTACGACAGGCCGGCACGGTGGGGGTGGTCAGCGCGCAGGCCGGGAGGCTGACCAACCGGGAGCGCTGGGCAAACCCACCTCCCCATGCGGCGTCAACGGAGCTGATGTCGATGCCGACCTGGACTCGCCCGGCGGGGGCTGCGTCGGTGCGGGCGAGCGTTACGGCAAGGCCCGGGAGACCCGCTGCCGCTATCGCCTTCTGATCGGCCACCGAGACACGAACCGACGCTCCAGTGCTGCTAGCAGTCGGCCTGGTGGTGCTGGAGGGGGCTATCCAGACGGGCAGATTCCCTGCTCGGACAGCACCGGCAGTGGCCTTGGCAGCGGGAACAGCGGCTGTGGCCATGCTCCCAAAGGGGACGGGCGCGACCTTGCTGGGCGCCCTCGTCCCCGGCACGGCATAAGGCAGTTTGGCCACCGCGGGCGCCGGAGCGGTATGCCCGGGAACCGAGGGCGTCTGCGGGAGCGCGGTGTTGGGCGGGGACCAGATCTTCCCCGGATCGGGTGCCTGCGCCGCCGCGATGGCCTCGGCCGACAGCGGCGTCAGCAGGGCGGCGAAAACCGCCAGCACGCTGGCCGAACCCAGCAGTGCATGCCTGCCGCGCAGCTTCCATCTGGTGCGCGCACCGGTGCTCGAACCCTGCACAACTCCCCCTCGGGTCTTGCCCGTCCGCACAGAGTTGCGCGCGAATGACACGGACCGTAGGGCCTTGTGTGACACAAGTGACGGGCACTTGACCCGCCGTTTACCCAGTGACCCATGTCACAGGGGCATCAGACCGGGACATCGCTGGAGGAGTGTTCGGCTCCAGTTGGGGGCGGCCTTGACCGCTGTGACGGGTGTGGCCCATCGTGCGCACGGTCATTGCGCCACCGGTACGACCCGGAACGGGGATCTTCATGCCTTCTGCCCTTCTTGGCCTTCCCAGACCCTGGCGCCGCGGCAGACCTCTCCGCCGCACGGGGGTCGCCGCGCTCGTCATCGCCCTAGCGGCCGGACTGCTCTCGCTCGCACCTGCCGCCTCGGCGGACACCCCGGCCGATCCGGCCGGGAACCAGCAACCAGCGATCATCGGACCTGATGAAGCCGCTGCTGCCGCCGCGCAGGCGAAGGCCAGGGAAACCGGGCAACCGGTCGTCATTGACGCGCTGACTTCTGAGTTCGAGCAGACATCCGTCCAGCCGGACGGCAGCTACAGCACCAGCGCCAGCGTCCAGCCCACTCGGGCCAAAATCGCCGGAGGATGGGTGCCGGTGGACGCCACCCTGCACCCCAACGCCGACGGAAGCCTGTCGCCCAAGGCCGCCATCACCCCCGTACGCCTATCGCACGGCGGCACCGGCCCGCTGGCCGCCGTGACCAACGCCGCCGGCAAGACACTCTCCCTCAGCGTGCCGTTCACTCTGCCCGCCCCCACCATGTCAGGCGACAGCGCGCTGTACGCCAACGTCCTGCCCGACGTGGACCTGAAGGTGACCGCCACTGTGCGGGGCAGCGTCAAGCACGTCGTCATCGTCAAGTCCGCAGCTGCCGCGGCTAACCCGGCGCTCAAGACCCTGGACCTGGCCACCACCGGCGTCGGGATCAACATCGCTGCGGACAGCGCCGGGAACCTCACCGCCACTGATACCGCCAGCGGAGCCAAAGAGTTCACCGCTTCCGCACCGCAGATGTGGGACTCCAGCACCACCGCGAGCGCCCCGGCCACCGCGAAGAGCTCCACGGCTGCTGCTCAACAGGACACCGAGAGCGGGACCCCTGCGGAGGTCAGTACGTCGGACGGCCCCGGACCGGGCGCGCAGAGCGCCACGATGCCCACCACCGCCGATGGCGACTCCGTCACCATCACTCCGGTACCCGGCGTGCTGGGCGGCCCCGGCACCCACTACCCGGTCTACATCGACCCGGAATGGATCGCCTTCAGCGGCATCAATCCCGAATGGACCTGGATCCAATCCGCCCACGCGGGAATTCACAACACGGGAAGCTCTCCCGCCCTGGGCCTGTGCGGCACGTACTCAGGTGGCGGCAGCTGCAGCCCGCACGACACCGAGCGCCCCTACTACCAGTTCAACAACCTCGGTGCCATCGCCAACTCCACGATCCACTACGCCACGCTGACCTTCTCCCAGACCAAGAGCGCCTCGTGGTCCTGCACCGACACCTACCCGGTCTCCCTCTACGCCACCGGCCCCATCGCCGACTACACCTGGGCGAACCACAACAGCGGCGACACCCCTTTCGGCCTGACCGACCAAGTCGGCGGAACCGGCAACTCCGGCTGCACCGGCAACGTGCCCTTCGGCTACGTCATCACCGCCCACGTGCAGAAATACGTCAACAACGGCGCCCTCGCCTTCGGCCTGCACGGCGATGAGTCCAACGCGAACGGCTTCAAACACCTGACTTACAACCCCGTCTTGTACATCCAGTACGACAAAGCCCCCAACCCGCCCACCGTCAAGACGCCCATCCCGACCCCGCGTACCGCCTCCAACAACACGACCCAGCCTTGCGAGACGGCCACCGCACCCACCAACCGCGCCTTCCTTGGCACCCACGACGGGCAGAGCGTTCAACTGCCGGTGACCGTGACCAGCCCTGTCGGCCAGTCGGTACGCGCCTACTTCACCGTCTGGGAAGACGCCACCCCCGGCAACACCCATGTCGGCGAGGGTTACACCGGCTACGTCGACTCCAACATCGCCAAACCAAACACCGTCACCTTCACCGTGCCCGCCACCGCCTTCAAAGACGGCCATTCCTACGCCTGGGGAGCCTCCACCAGCGACGGCATCCTGGCCTCCGCGGCATCCACCATCTGCCACTTCCGCATAGACAAAACCCTGCCCACCGTCACCGTGCCCACCTCGGACCAGCAGGTCGACGACCCAGGAGACACCTTCCCGCCCTCGGGGAACGGCCAGACCACCACGATGCATGTCGGTGACTCGGGCAAAATCCCCTTCACTGCCGTCGATCCCGCTCCGGCAGAAGGAGTCGGCTCCGGTCTGGCCTGCATGCGCTGGAGCCTCGACCCCGCCTTCGCCGACGCCACCTGGCACTGCGGCAGCGCCCTGCCCACCGGGACCGTCCAGGTGCGCCCAACGCACTGGGGCACCAACATCGCCTACCTTGAGGCCCAGGACAACGCCGGCAACACCCAGAGCACGTCCTACCCGTTCTACGTCCCTTGGGTCCCGACCCCGCTCGCCTACGGCGACGTCACCACCGACGGTCGCGCCGACGTCCTCGCCCCCGATCCGACCACCGGCGCGCTGCTCAACTACAGCCAGGGCCTGACCTTCAACTCCACCCCCACCCTCCAGGCAGCCACCGCCGCCCAGGCGCCCGACGCCACCACCTGGAAGAACTTCCGCATCACCCACCGCGGCACAACAGCAGCCGGGACCCCCGTCGACGACCTCTTCGTCCACCAGGACGGCAACCCCACCAAACCCGACTCCGACCCCACCAAGACCGGCGGGACAAAGCTCTACTACTACCCCAACAACAGCACTGACTTCGGCAAGTTCAACGCCGCCAGCCTCCAACTGCCACGCCCGGACTGCGTCGGCGACACCACCCAGTGCCCCGGCCTCACTGCCGGATCCACCTGGGCCCCGGGTGCCACCTGGGCCTACGCCAACCAGATCACCCCGATCGGCTCCGCGAGCACCACCCTCACCCCGGATCTGAAAACCACCGACGCCACTGGAATCCTCACCGTCGAAGCTGGCAACCTGTGGTTCTACCCCAAGACCAGCTCCGGCGCTTATGACGCCAACGGCAAACACTCACCTTTCGGTGCCCCGACGCTGGTGGCCAAGGGCGGCTGGGACAACTACGACCTCATGATCCCTGGCGACGCCCTCGCCACCGGAAAGCCCGCCCTGTGGGCCCGGGCCCGCACCACCGCGGGCGGCCACACCGCCGGCGACATCCTCCAGTACGCCCTGACCACTGCCGCCGCCACCGACGACAGTGGCACCGCCTACACCACCGTCACCGGCGTCACCGCATCCCCCGCCACCGCGATCGGCGGGGGCATCACCACCACGGCGTTCCCGCTGATCGGCTCGGACGGCGACCTCAACGGCGACGGCATCCCCGACCTCTGGGCCTCCTCCGGCAACGGAAAGATCGTCACCTGGGACGGCGTCAGCTCCGACGGCACCGCCAAGAGTGCGGTCAAGTACTTCACCGGCCGCAGCAACCAGTGGTTCCTGAACGGCACCCCCAACGACGCCTCCGGCGGCAACAACGCCGCCCCCGTCGGCACTGTCACCTGGGCCGCCAACCACGCCGCCACCACCCCCGGCGCCGCCGCCTTCACCGGCACCTCCGCGCTCGTCTCCGCGTTCGGCGCCGTGGACACCGCGGGAAGCTACACAATCTCCGCCTGGGTCAAGCTCAACACCCTCACCGGCGACCAGTACTTCGTCGCCCAGGGCGGCACCACCCGCCAGGCCTTCGACCTCGGCTACCGGCCGGACACCAAAACCTGGACCTTCATGACCCCCACCGGCGACACCATGGCCAACACCGCACCCTCAGCCGACGCCGCACCAGGTGCCGCGACCACCGGCACCTGGACCCACCTCACCGGCGTCTACGACGCCACCACCCACAGCTCAACCCTCTACGTCAACGGCCACTACGCCGGCGCCGCCACCAACCCCACCCCCTGGCACTCCCCCGGCCACCTCACCATCGGCGCCATCCAACTCACCAGCAGTGCCACCCTCTACAACCCCGCCAACGCCACCATCAGCGACACCCGCATCTACCCCTACGCCTTCACCACCGAACAAGCCGCCAACCTCTACAGCACCTCCTGACCCACCGATCACACCGTCCACTGGGCCCGCAGCCTGCGCTGCGGGCCCAGTGACGTCGCTGCTCTTCCCCGACGCATCCTGGCAACCACTGTCCACGCAACCGCGGGAATGGCCGGTCGCAATGTCCCGAGCGGGTCGAAGCGCTCCATCATTCTTGAGCGACCTCTGCCGTGGCCACACACCGACGCGATGACGCGCGGTCGACGTCAATGGCCGCCACATGCATCCCTGAACGCGCTCTTGTCGGCTCTCTCCACACGGACCCGCGGCTACGCCGGGCGGAGACAAGTCACTGCCCTCGGGCCGGTCATCAAGAGCCTCGGCTTGTTGATGTGGCGCTTGGCGACGAGGCGAAGTGCTTCGAGCACCGAGCTGACTAACCATCAGGTAAGTCAGCATTGGGTCAGCATAAGGCTGACCAGAGACGATTACAGACGACCAAACCCGCGACTCACGGTTCGCCCCCGGGACTGTCGCCAGGAGGCTCGTTCGCTCGCCCCTGTCTCATGCTCCCGACTGTGGCGACGACACCTCCGGGCGATCCGTCCCCCGGATCGAAGCCCAGTTCAGCGCACGCGTCCGCGCGGTTTGAGGGGTACTGGCGGGAGTTCGGGAGCGGGTAGCGGGGCGCCGTCGTAGCCCCTTACATCTCCGAAGCGGGAGCCGGTCATCCAGTCCGAACGGGCCTGTGCGATGTCCTCGTTCGACCGACCGACGAAGTTCCACCACATGACGATCTTCTCGTCGAAGGGCTCGCCGCCGAGCAGCATCAGGCCGCTGTCCACGTCGGCGCGGAGCGCGAGTTCGCGGCGGCCGCAGCCCAGGTAGAGCATCGAGCCTGGGGCGAGGCGTACGCCGTCGACCTCGGCCTCGCCGGACATCGTCAGGGCCGCGTACTCGAAGTCGGGGCGGAGCGGCAGGCGGGTGTCGGTGCCCGCTGCCAGGGCGAGGTCGGCGCCGACGAGGGGGGTGTGGGTGGTGCCGGGTGAGACGGCGCCGTCCAGTTCGCCCATGATGACGGTGGCGTGCAGACCGCCGCCTCCGGTGACGACCGGCAGGTCGGCGTGGTGCTCGAAGGCCGGCGCGGTGTTCCGGTGGGCCTCCGGGAGGGCGACCCAGAGCTGGGCGCCGTGCAGGAGCCGGGGGTGGTCGCGCGGCGATTCCTCGGAGTGCGAGATGGCCCGGCCGGAGGTCATCAGTCCCAGCTCGCGGGGGCGTACGGTCTGCAGACTGCCGAGGCTGTCGCGGTGCAGCACCTCGCCGTCGTGCAGCCAGCTCACCGTCTGCAGGCCCATGTGCGGATGCGGCGGGACCTGCATCCCGGACTCGCGCGCGATGTCGTCGGGGCCGTAGTGGTCGACGAAGCACCAGGCGCCGACCATCCGGCGGCCCAGGTTCGGCAGGAGGCGCCGTACCTGGGTGCTCTCGCCGAGCGTGACGGTGCGCGCGGTGAGGAGCTCGTGGACGGGCTCGGCCGAGACGTCTTCGCGGCCGCCGCACACGGTCGGTGCGGGCTTCACATCGAGGTTGCTCATACCCCGATCATTGCGCACCGGCCCGCCTGAACGTCGGTTCCGTGCCGACGGGTCCCTGCCGACGGGTCCGTGCCGACGGGTCCCTGATGCCGTACGCCTGTCAGATGCCCGGGTGCACTCCGTGGACCAGGTCCATCGCCTCGCTGGTGTAGCGCTCGCGGGCGCTGAGGTCCAGGTCGGGGAAGTAGTCCTTGAGCCGGGTGACCACCTGCTGCTCGGACTCGTGGCAGTCGCGCAGCAGGAAGATCGCCTTGTGCAGAATCGACTGGTCCATCGAAATGCCCCCCTCGGAATGCCCACCCGCCTCTTGCGGTGGGCCGCTTCCTACGGTACGCAGACGACCGTCAGCACTTGGGCAAAGAGATCTACACGCCGGGCAAAGAGATTCACGCTCCAGGCAAAAGATCCATGGGAATGTCGACCGGGCGGGCCCGCAGATACTCGCCCAGGCTCTTGGCCTGCGGGTCGGGCCGGGTGGAGGCGGCGACGCCCTCGCCGAGCAGGCCGTGCAGGACGAAGTTGAGGGCGCGCAGGTTGGGCAGTTCGTAGCGGACGACCTCCAGCTCGGCGGCCTCCGGGAGCAGCAGCCGCAGCTCGTCGACGCCGAGGTGGGCGCTGAGCCACGCGTAGGCCTCGTCGGTGCGGGCCCACAGGCCGATGTTGGCGTCGCCGCCCTTGTCGCCGGAGCGGGCACCGACCAGCCGGCCGAGCGGTGCCCGGACAGTGGGGCCGGACGGCACGGCCGGGCGTGGCTCGGAGCCGGCGGCCGGCCGCTCCTGACGCACCCGCGCCACCGTCGGCGGCCTCGGCACGTCCAGTCTGGTGCCGTCGGCCAGCACGACCTGGGCCGGCACCTCGTCGGCGGCGACCAGCGCGGGCCAGTACACCCCGTACTCGGTGGGCCGGGGGGACGCCTGTTCCAGATAGAAGCCGGGGTAGCTCGCCAGCGCCGTGCCGGCGACCGCGGTGAACAGCGCGCGGCCGACCTTGTCGCGGTCGGGGTCCTTGAGGGTCAGCGTCAGCCGGGCGGTGTCGGCCGCGGGCCGTTCCATCCGCAGGTCGAACTCGTCGAACCGGTCGCTGCCGCCCGTCGCGTCGAGCAGGGACGCCTCCGCGAACCGCGCCTTGGCCTCGATGTCGAGGCCGGTCAGCACGAAGGTGGCGCTGTTGCGGAAGCCGCCGAGGTAGTTGAGGCAGACCTTGAGGGTGTCGGGCGCGGGCTCGCCGCGGGTGCCGGTGACCCGGACCCGGTCGGGGCCCTCCTGCTCCAGGCGCAGGGTGTCGAAGCGGGCGACGACGTCGGCGTTGAGGTATTCGGGCCGCTCGATCTCGTAGAGCAGTTGCGCCGTGACAGTGTCGACGGTGACCGCGCCGCCGGTCCCCTCGTGCTTGGTGATGACGCAGGAGCCGTCGGGGTGCATCTCGGCGATGGGGAAGCCGGGGTGCACCGGGTACTCGATCTCGGTGAAGAAGGAGAAGTTGCCGCCGGTGGCCTGGGCGCCGCATTCGATGATGTGGCCCGCGGCGACCGCCCCGGCGAGCCGGTCCCAGTCGTCGAGCGCCCAGTCGAAGGCCCAGGCGGCCGGTCCGGTGACGAGCGCGGCGTCGGTGACCCGGCCGCAGATGACCACGTCGGCGCCGGCGCGCAGCGCGCGGGCGATGCCCCAGCCGCCGAGGTACGCGTTGGCGGTGACGGGCTCGATGCCGGAGTCGGCGAGGAGCCGGCCGGTGGACAGGTTGGCGAACCCGTGACCCTTCTCGCGCAGCTCGGGGAGACGGTCGAGGAGGTCGTCGCCCTCCAGGTGGGCGATGGTGGGGTGGAGGCCGCCGAGCGCGGCCAGTTCGCCGAGTTTGGCGGCGAGTCCGGCCGGGTTGAGGCCGCCCGCGTTGACGACGACCTTGATGCCGCGTTCCAGACAGCTGCCGAGCACCTCGTGCATCTGGGCGAGGAAGGAGACGGCGTAGCCGGCGTCGGGGTCTCGCTGCCGTGCCTTCCACAGGATCAGCATGGTCAGTTCGGCGAGGTAGTCACCGGTCAATACGTCGATCGGACCGCCTTCGACCATCTCGCGGGCGGCGGACAGCCGGTCGCCGTAGAAGCCCGAGCAGTTGGCGATACGCAGGACGTCGAACGGTGCCGGCATGACGGTCACTCCTGGTCGGTGCTGGGCAGTGGTGGCCGCGCGCAGCATTTCGCGTGTAGTGGCCACCCGGCAAGGGGCCCGTACGGAGCACCCCCTCTCGCGTCGGAAGCGTAGGCCGCCTAACGTTCGTGCATGAGCTCTGCTGGGACGACCCCTCCGCCGCCGGACGAAACACCTTCCACCGCCCAGGATTCCGGTTCCACCACCCCGGATTCCGGCGCCTCACGGGGTGTTCCGGCGCTGCCGGACGGATCGGGCGGGTTCGCGGCCGAGCTGCGGGACGCGATCAGCTTCCGGGCTTTCCTGCTGGTCGTCGGAGGTCTGCTGATCCAACTGGCCTTCATCGTGTCGTACCTGGGCGCGTTCCACTCCCCCACCCCGCACCGGATCCCGGCCGCCGTCGTGGCGCCCGCGCAGGTGGCGGGCAAGGTGGCCGCACAGCTCAACGGGCTGCCGGGCGAGCCGGTGAAGGCGGTCGTGGTGGCCGACGAGGCCGAGGCGCGACGGCAGATCATGAACCGTACGGTGGACGCCGCGATCCTCATCAACCCGGCGGGGAAGACCGATTCGCTGCTGGTGGCGTCCGCGGGCGGCCCCTCGGTGTCGCAGACCGCCGCGCAGATCGCGCAGAGCGTCGAGAAGACCCAGCACCGGCAGGTGACGGTCACCGACATCAAGGCCCCCAACAAGGAGGACGGCCGCGGCCTGAGCTCGTTCTACCTGGTCATCGGCTGGGTGGTGGGCGGCTATCTGACCGCCTCGATCCTGGGTGTGGCGGGCGGCGCCCGGCCGGTCAACCGGCACCGTACGGCGATCCGGCTCGGCACCCTCGCGCTCTTCTCGGTGGTCTCCGGGCTCGGCGGGGCGATCATCGTGGATCCGGTGTTCTCAGCGCTGACAGGCCACTTCGTGGCGCTGTGGGCGATCGGCGCGCTGGTGGTCTTCGCGGCCGCCGCCGTCACCACGGCTCTGCAGACGCTCTTCGGGATCATCGGCATCGGGCTGTCGATCCTGCTCTTCGTCGTGATGGGCAATCCGAGCGCGGGCGGCGTCTATCCGGCGTCGCTGCTGCCGCGCTTCTGGAGCGCGATCGGGCAGTCCCTGCCGCCGGGCGCGGGCACCACGGCGGTCCGCAACACCGTGTACTTCGGCGGGAGCGCGACGGCCGGCCCGCTGTGGGTGCTGGCGGCGTACGCGGTCGCCGGTGTCGTCGTCGCGATGGCCACCGTCGTGGTGCGCGACCGCCGGGCGGGCGCCGGTACCGCCGGTGCCGCGGATCCCGTCACCGGAGCGGTCACACCGGGCTGACGTGACCGGTGCGGTCAGACCTTGCTGGCCTGACCGGTGCGGTCACACCTGGCTGACGTGACCGGTGCGGTCACACCTTGCTGGCCTGACCGGTGCGATCACACCCGGCTGACGTGACCGGTGCGGTCACACCGGGCTGACCTGGACGATCGCCTTGCCGGTGTTCGTCCTCGGTGAGGTGTTTGACCTTGGCGGCGGATCCGGCGCTGCCGATGACGCGCCCGGCGCCGAGCAGCCGGGCGATCTGACCGGCCGCGGTGCCGACGCCGCCGGCGGCGGCCGAGATGAACACCGTTTCCCCCGGCTGGACGCGGGCGACCTTCGCCAGGCCGACGTACGCACTGAGGCCGGTGCCGCCGAGCACGCTGAGGTGGGCGCACAGCGGCACTCCCGGCAGATCCGGCAGCACCCGGGCGCCGGCGGCCGTCACCAGCGCGTGGGTGCGCCATGCGACCCGGTGCCGGACGAGGCCGCCGACGGCCGGCGCCGGGTCGTGGGACTCGACGACGCGGCCGATCGCGCGGCCGTCCAGCGACGCGTGGAGATCCCAGCCGCCCTCGTCCATCAACTCGCGCAGGTAGGGATCGACGGACAGGTAGATGTTCTCGACCAGGGCGGTACCGGGGCCCGGTACGGGGACGGCCTCCTCGACGAAGGCGAAGTTCCCGGCAGTGGGGAGTCCCTGGGGCCGCCCGACCCGGCACGTCGGCCATGTCACCACCCCGGAGATGGCACGGTCGCTCGCCGTGCGCGTCCTGATCCGCGAACTGCGCGCCACGCGCGCCGCCGCCACGGGCCAGGAGCCGTCCCAGGAAACGCCTTTGACGCCATTGCCCGGCCTTTGACGCCACGACCTAGGCTGGCTCCATGGGCTCCTACGATGATCTCCCGCCGTTCGAACTCGGCTTCCCCGGTCCGCTGCGCGACCGGCTGGTCGCCGCGGTCCTGTCCGGGGAGAAGATCTCCACGACCGGGCTCGTCGAGGACTACGAGTACTGCGGCGACGCGCTGCCCGTCGTCGGCGAACGGTCCGCCCTGATCGATTCGGCGGACCGGCCGGTGGCCGTGCTGGAGACCACGGAGGTCCGCGTCCTGCCGCTCGCCGAGGTGGATCTGGCGCACGCGGTGGACGAGGGCGAGGGCGACCGGACCGTCGCGCAGTGGCGGGCGAACCATGAGGGGTTCTGGCACAGCCAGGAGATGCGCGAGGCGATCGGCGACCCGGAGTTCACCGTCACCGACGAGACCCTGGTCGTCGCCCAGCGGTTCCGCGTCGTGGAACGCCTCGACCCGGTGACCGGCGCCCCCGCCCGACCGCGTTCCGCGGACGAGCTGCTGGACATCGTCGACGAGAACGACGAGGTCGTCGGGCAGGAGCGGCGGGCCGAGGCGTACGCCCGCGGGCTGCGGCACCGCTGCGCGTTCGTGCTGGTGAAGGACGGCGAGGGACGGACGTTCGTGCACCGCCGCACCGCGGTGAAGCTGGTCTTCCCCTCGCTGTACGACATGTTCGTGGGCGGGGTCGTCGGAGCGGGCGAGACGTATGACGAGGCCGCGCTGCGGGAGGCCGAGGAGGAGCTGGGGGTGTCGGGACTGGCGCGGCCCGTACCGCTGTTCAAGTTCCTCTACGAGCGGGACGGGCACTCCTGGTGGTCCCAGGTGTACGAGGTGCGGTGCGAACTCCCGGTCTCCCCGCAGGTCGAGGAGGTCGCCTGGCACACCTTCCTGACCGATGGCGAACTGGAGCGGCGGCTGTCCGAATGGGAGTGGGTCCCGGACGGCCTCGACGCGTTCCACAGGCTGCGTGAGTGGCGGGGGCGGCCTCCTGTGGCGTAGCCGTCCTGGCTGAAGAACGTGCTGGTGAAAGCCCACAACCGGAGCCCGGTGCGCACGGACCGGCCCGGAGGGCGGCTTCGTGACCCGCCGCTGGGTGATCGCGCCGCTCGCCCGCTGACCCATCGACCGACGGGGCCGGGGCCGCTCCGGCCCCGTAACGGTGGGCGCTCACCCGCCGGACACCGGCCGGACACCCGGCGTCCGGGTCCGGCACCGGGTCCGGACGTACAGTGACCGGGTGATCGTCTTCGTACGGGCGCTGCCCGGCAGGCTGCGGGCCGGGGTGTCGGCGGTCGGGC
The DNA here is from genome assembly GCF_010548325.1 of Streptomyces sp. SID13666. Classification (NCBI taxonomy): domain Bacteria; kingdom Bacillati; phylum Actinomycetota; class Actinomycetes; order Kitasatosporales; family Streptomycetaceae; genus Streptomyces; species Streptomyces sp. SID13666. The sequence goes on from NZ_JAAGLX010000011.1 coordinate 114,949, forward strand.
TGTGGTTCTCGCCGGCCCGGGTGCAGGCGGAGGGCGAGACGCCCGACTACCGGTTCTCGCTGGCCAACGAGCGCACGTTCCTGGCCTGGATCCGGACCGCGCTGGCGCTGATCGGCGGCGGCTTCGCGGTGGACCAGTTCCTGCCGGACCTGCCGCGGACCGTCCGGGTCGTCCTGGCGCTGGCGCTGCTGGTGGGCGGCGCGATGTGCGCGGTGCGGGCCGTCAACTACTGGGTGCGCTGCGAGCGGGCCATGCGCCGGAACGAGGACCTGCCGCTCTCCCGCTTCCCGACGCTGCTGGCCGTGCTCGTGGCGGGCATCGCGGTGGTGATGGTGGCGATCGTGCTGCTCGGCCGGGCGGGCTAGGCCGTGCCGGAAGGGCCCGCGGGAGTGCGGGACCGCGATCCCGGTCTGCAGCCGGAGCGGACCCGGCTGGCCTGGCGGCGGACGACCCTGTCGTGCGCGGTCGCCGCGGTGCTCGCGGGCCGGCAGGCGGTCCACCGGGGGCTGTCGGGCGTGGGGATCGTGGGAGTGGCGCTCGGCGCCCTGGTCTGGCTCGCCTTCCTGCTCGTCGCCCAGCGCAGGATCCGCCTCTTGGACGCGCCGCGGCCGCCCGTGATGACATCACGGGCGGCCGCGGCGGTGGTGGGGTGCACGGTGGCGCTGGCCGTCTTCGGGGCGGCCGTGCTGTGGTGACGCCCGGACCGGGGACCGGACGGGTCACATGGTGACGACGATCTTGCCGCGGGTGTGGCCCTCGGCGCTGAGCCGCTGCGCGTCCGCCGCCCGCTCCAGCGGGAAGGTGGCGGCGACCTCCACGGTGATCACACCGGCTTCGGCGAGGTCGCTGAGGGCCGAGAGGTCCGTGGCGTCCGGGCGCACCCACTGGAACCGGCCGCCCATGCCCAGCACCGCCGGGTCGGCGATGGAGACCAGCCGGCCGCTGTCGACGAGCAGGCCCGGGGAGACGGTCAGGGCGTCGCCGCCGACCAGGTCCAGTACGGCGTGCACGCCGTCGGGGGCCAGCGCCCGTACGCGGTCGGCGAGGCCGTCCCCGTAGGTCACCGGTTCCGCGCCCAGCCCGCGCAGGTACTCATGGTTGCGCTCGCCCGCGGTGCCGATCACCCGGGCGCCGAGGTGCTTGGCGATCTGGACGGCCATGGAGCCCACGCCGCCCGCCGCGGCGTGGATGAGGACCGTGTCGCCCTTGCCGACGTTCAGCTCGCCGAGGAGCGCCTGGTAGGCGGTCAGGCCCGCCAGCGGAAGGCCGGCGGCCTGCTCGAAGCTGAGGTTGGACGGCTTGCGGGCCAGCGTGCGGACCGGGGCGCCGACGTACTCGGCGAACGTGCCGCGGGACAGGAAGTCCTCGCGCACATAGCCGATGACCTCGTCGCCCTCCTCGAACTCCGGGACGTCGGGACCGGTCCTGACGACGACGCCGGAGACGTCCCAGCCGGGAATGACGGGGTAGACCGCGTCGAGCATCGAGTCCAGGTAGCCGGCCTGCGCCTTCCAGTCGACGGGGTTGACCGCCGCGGCCCTGACCTTCACCAGGACGGTGTCCGGTCCGACCTTGGGGTCGGGGCGCTCGCCGTACTCCAGGGCCTCGGGCCCTCCGTAGCTGCGGTAACTGACGGCCTTCATGGTGATGGCTCCTGTACGCCGTGGGGGGATCGGGCGGGGATCAGACGACGCCGGCCTTGTCGGTCGCGTCGGACTGCTCGGCCGCCTTGAGGGGGGACGGGACGGTACCGGCGGCGGAAGCCGTCACCTCGACGGTCCGGGGTCCGTGGTTGGTCCGCAAGCCGAGCCAGCTGACCAGCCCGACCAGTGCGAAGGAGACGGCCGCGATACCGAAGGTGAGGCTGAAGCCGGATTCGGCGGGCAGCGGCGGTGCTCCGGCGGGCAGGTGCTCGATCGTCTTCGACGCCAGGATGGTGGTGACCACGGCGCTGCCGATCGCGCTGCCGGTGGAGCGGGAGATCGAGTTGATGCCGTTGGCGATACCGCTCTGGTGGTGCGGGACGCTCGCCATGATGACGGCGGGCATGGCCGCGTAGCCGAAGCTGACGGCCGCACCGACGATGAGGCCGGCGCCGATCACCGAGGCGGTGTGGCTGTGGTCGAGGGCCAGCCAGCCGAAGCCGGCGGCGCCGAGCACTGCGGCCAGGCCGAGCACGACCCGCGGGCCGCGGTGCCGGACGAGACGGCCGCCGATGGGCGAGGCGAGCAGCGAGACGATCGCGCCGGGGAGCAGGAACTCGACGGAGGCCCGGAGGATGGACGCGTCGAAACCGTAGCCCGTGAGCGCCTTGGGCATCTGGACGAGGTAGGAGACGCCCAGGAAGTTCGCGAACATGCCGAAGCCGACGAGGATCCCGGCGAGGTTGGCCATCAGCACCGGGCGGTGGACGAACATCCGCATGTCGACCAGCGGCTCGCGGACCTTGAGCTCGGTCAGCACCCAGACGGCGCCCATGACGACGGCGCCGGCGAAGCTGCCCAGCGTGCGGCCGGAGGCCCAGCCCCATTCGTGGCCCTGCGAGATCGGCAGCAGGAGCAGCAGGAGGGCGATGCCGAGGGTGAGCGCGCCGAGGATGTCGGTGCGGCCGCCGGTCTTGTGCCGGGTCGCGGGGACCATGGTGACGACCGCGACCAGGGCGAGGACGGCGAAGCCGGTCGCCATCCAGAACGCGTTGCGGTAGTCGGCGTCGGGGCCGGAGGTGAGCAGGCCCGTGGCGACCAGCGCGAGACCGCTGCCGAAGGCGAGGGTGCCGCTGACCAGTGCCATCGCACCGGGAAGCTTCTGCGGGCGGACCTCTTCGCGCAGCACCGACAGCGCCAGCGGGAAGATCGCGGTGGCGGCGCCCTGGAGCACCCGGCCGAGGATCAGCAGCGGCAGGGAGGTCGCGAGGGCGGCGATGACGGAACCCGCGACCATGACGCCGAGTACGGCCACCAGGGTCGGCTTCTTGCCGTGCTGGTCGCCGAAGCGGCCCAGCAGCGGGGTGAAGACCGCGGCGGACAGCAGGGTCGCGGTGGTCACCCAGCTGACGTTGGCGGTCGAGGTGCCGAGGTCGTTGCGGATCAGGCCCAGGATCGGGACGGGCAGGGTCTGCATCATCGACACGACCATGGCGGCGAGGCTCAGGGCGAAGACGATGACCGTCTCGTTCCGGTGCCCGGCTTCGGCGGGTGCGGTGGTGGCTTGGCTCATGGCTGGCGGGTCCTTCTCATTGCTTCACACCATTGCTTCACAACTTGGATGCTTGATGTCGTCAAGCAACTCGACAGACGGTAGACCTCAATAGTTAAGGACGTCAAGTTAATGATTGATGTCGTCAAGCATTTTGAGTACACTCGACCCATGAGCGCCACCACCCCGAACGTCCCGACCAAGCTCGAGCTCCTGGAGCTGCTGGCCGCCATCGGCACCGCCCAGTGGCGGGATTTCGCGGCCGCCGCCGCCCACCACGGCCTCACCTCCACCCAGGCCAAGGTCCTCGCCCAGCTCGACGGCCCGCTGCCGATGCGCGGTCTCGCGGCGCTGCTGGTGTGCGACGCGTCGAACGTCACCGGGATCGTGGACCGACTGGAGGCGCGGTCGCTCGTCCGCCGCGAGGCGGACCCCGCCGACCGCCGGGTCAAGAACGTCGTGGCGACCGACGAGGGCCGCGACACCATCCGGCGCGTGCGCGAGGAGATGCAGGCGACGCACGGCGCGCTCGATGCCCTGGACGAGGACGAGAGCGCGACGCTCTACGCCCTGCTGGGACGGCTCCGCCCGGCGATGGAGAACAACGCCTGACCCGTTCGGGTAAAGCGCCTGAGACCCGTCCGGGTCAGCGGCGGCGCAGCGCCGCCGCGAGCGCGCGCACCTCACGACCCGCGAAACCGGGCTCCCGCCCCAGCGCGCGGACCAGGTCGTCTCGCACCACGCGGGTGCGTCCCGCCGCGACCAGCGCCAGCGATTCGGTGAGCGCGGCCGGGAGCGACGGGTGGTACCAGGGGTCCGCGGCGTCCTCGTCGAACCAGCGGACGGCCGGGAACGAGCTGTGCACCTTGGGCTGGTGGTCGCCGAACCACGACCAGGTCCCGGGGTCGAGCGACACATTGACCACATGGCCGGCGGGCAGCGTACGCACCCACGGGCGTGACGCGTCCTGCTGCCAGCGCCAGTGGCCCGGGCTGGTCCTGCCCCGCTGGGTGACACCGACGTAGCGCAGCTTGCGGCGGATCACCGGCCACGGCTCGCGGCTCTCCTCGATCCAGCCGGCGAGCGCGCGGTGCAGGGTGTCGAAGGTGTTGCCCCGGAACACGACGTCCACGAGGGCGACCGGCCGCTTCCGGCGGGCCAGCGCGTACGGGTCGAGCCCCGCCGCGGCGAGGTGCTCGCGGAAACGTGCCCGCATCGGTGGCGTCCAGCCCTGGTCACTGGTGCACGACACCGGCAGCCGCAGCAGCCGGCCCTCCCACGACGAGCCCTCGAACGCGCCGGTCAGCAGGTCGTACATGCTGTCCAGCGACCGTCCGACGAAGCACAGGTCGGCGCCGTCGGAGCGGGCCAGCACCTTCGCGGCGCATTCGGTGAGCGACGGCAGATAGCGGAGCCGGACCGGCGGCGCGCCCTCGGTGAGCGTGCCGAGCCGGTCCGGGCCGGCACCCGCGGACGTGGCGAGGTTCCAGCGGAACGGCTGCGGCGGGGCGGCGGGGGACGCGGTCGGTCGAGCGGGCATACGCCCCAGTGGATCACCACCGGCCGACCGGGTCATCCGGTTTTCCGGCCACGGCCGGCGAGGGCCGGCTACGGCGCGAGGATGTCCAGTTCACGCAGCGCGCCCAGGCAGATCTCCCGCATCAGGCTCTCCGCGCCGGCCGCGTCCCGCGCCCGGACCGCCTCGGCGACCCGTACGTGCAGCGTGACCGCCTCGGGGTCGGGAGCGGTGAACATCACGTGGTGTTCGGTACGGCCGGTCAGCACCTCGGCCACGACATCGCCGAGCCGGGCGAACATCTCGTTGCCCGAGGCCTGGAGCATGACGCGGTGGAACGCGACATCGTGCACCAGGTACTCGCCCAGATCCGCGGCCCGGCCGGCCGCGGCCATGTCGGACGCGAGCACCGTCAGTTCCCTGCACTGGCCCGGGGTGGCGGCCAGCGCGGCGAGCCCGGCGGCCACCGGCTCGACGGCTGTGCGCAGCATCGTCAGCGAACGCAGCTGGCGGGGGCGGTCGGCGCCGGCCAGCCGCCAGCGGATGACCGCAGGGTCGAAGACGTTCCACTCCTCGGTGCGCCGCACCGTGACGCCGACCCGGCGGCGGGTCTCGACCAGGTGCATGGCCTCCAGGACGCGGACGGCCTCACGGACGACGGTGCGTGACACCCCGTACCGCACTTCGAGTTCGTCGATGCGCAGCACCGTGCCGGGCGGGTAGCCGCCCGAGGCGATGGCGGGCCCGAGTTCGGCCAGTACGCGGGCGTGCAGGCCGCCGCTCTCTCCCTGCTGAGGCATGGGTGACAGCCTATGTGCCACCACCTTGGTATGACGTTTTCATATCGAGCTCTTGAATAAGTAGTACCTATGGCGTTTATTGGTGCCAGCCGCTTGCACAAGGAGGTACGAGCGCATGACTGCCGAACCCGCGCAGCACCAGCCGCAGCACCAGCCGAGCCCCCCGGTCGTCGTCGTCATGGGCGTGTCCGGATCGGGCAAGTCCACGGTCGGCGGCCTGCTCGCCGAACGGCTGGGCGTCCCCTACGCCGAGGCGGACGACTTCCACCCGCCGGCGAACATCGCCAAGATGTCAGCCGGCCATCCGCTGGACGACACCGACCGCGAGCCGTGGCTGGACGCCATCGCCGCCTGGGTCACCGAACGCGACGGGCTGGGCGGTGTGGTCAGCTGCTCCGCCCTGCGGCGCCGCTACCGCGACCGGCTCCGCGCCGCCGCCCCCCGGTTGTTCTTCCTGCACCTGGACGGCCCGCCCGAGCTGATCGCCGCGCGGCTCGCGGCCCGCATGCAGCACTTCATGCCGCCCGGCCTGCTGCGCTCGCAGCTCGAAGCCCTCGAGCCGCTGGACGCCGACGAGGCGGGTGCCGTCGTCACGATCGACGGCGGCCCGCAGCAGATCGCCGAGCGCGCGTACGCCGCGCTCCCCCGCTGACCCCCACATCCGCCGCCGTCCCCCTGGAGTACGAACGTGTCTGCACTCAGCGTCGAGCTGCTGGCCGCGACGACCGCGCCGCCCATCACCTCCGCCGGTGACACCCGGCTCGGCATCGCCGCACTCGTCGGCATCGCCGTCATCATCGTGCTGATCACCCGCTGGAAGGTGCACGCCTTCCTCGCCCTCACCATCGGCTCGCTCGTGCTCGGCGCGGTGGCGGGCGCACCGCTGGCGAAGGCCGTCACGAGCTTCACGACGGGTCTCGGCTCGACGGTCGCGGGGGTCGGCGTGCTCATCGCGCTCGGTGCCGTCCTCGGCAAACTGCTGGCGGACTCGGGCGGAGCCGACCAGATCGTCGACACCATCCTGGCCCGCACCAGCGAACGCCGGATGCCATGGGCCATGGCGGGGATCGCGGGCCTGATCGGGCTGCCGCTCTTCTTCGAGGTCGGCATCGTGCTGCTGATACCCGTAGTCCTGCTGGTCGCCCGGCGCGGCAACTACTCGCTGATGCGGGTCGGCATCCCGGCGCTGGCCGGGCTCTCCGTCATGCACGGCCTGGTGCCGCCGCACCCCGGGCCGCTCGCCGCCATCGACGCCATCCACGCCGACCTCGGCACCACCCTGGCGCTCGGTGTCCTCGTCGCGCTGCCCACTCTCGCCATCGCGGGGCCGCTCTTCGGCCGGGTGGCCGACCGCTGGGTGAAGGTCGACCCGCCGGAGAACCTCACCCCGGCCCGCGCCTCGGACGACCTCGAGCGGCGTCCCAGCTTCACCGCGACGGTGTGCACAATGCTGCTGCCGGTGGCGCTGATGCTCGCCAAGGCGCTGGTGGACGTCATGGTCGACGACCAGCAGAGCCTGGTCTACCGGACCTTCGACGTGCTCGGCACGCCGCTGATCGCGCTGCTCGCCGCCGTCGTCCTGGCCATGTTCACCATGGGCCGCGCGGCCGGGTTCACCAAGGAACGGATCTCCTCGACCGTCGAGAAGTCGCTCGCCCCGATCGCCGGCATCCTGCTCATCGTCGGCGCGGGTGGCGGGTTCAAGCAGACGCTGATCGACGCCGGGGTCGGCAACATGATCCTCAACTGGTCCGACAGCTGGAACATCTCACCGCTGCTGCTCGCCTGGCTGATCGCCGTCCTCATCCGGGTCGCCACCGGCTCCGCGACCGTCGCCACGATCTCCGCGGCCGGCCTCGTGGCACCGCTCGCGGCCGACATGTCGACAACTCATGCGGCGCTGCTGGTACTCGCCGTCGGAGCCGGCTCGCTGTTCTTCTCGCATGTCAACGACGCCGGGTTCTGGCTCGTGAAGGAGTACTTCGGGATGGATGTCCCGCAGACCCTCAAGTCGTGGTCGACGATGGAGACAGTGATCTCGGTGGTGGCCCTAGGCTTCGTCCTGCTGCTCTCGCTCGTTCTGTAGTGCGAGGCGGCGTCAGAGGACAGTCCTGGGGAGGGCATGCATGGGCACGACGGCGATTGTCGATACAACGGGCACGGAGCCGTATCTCATGGAACTGGCTCCGGACGTCCATGCGTTCTGCCAGCCCGACGGCGGCTGGTGCCTGAGCAACGCGGGCTTCGTCAGCGACGGCACGAGCACGCTGCTCGTGGACACCGCCGCCACCGAGCGCCGTGCCCGGCTGCTGCGGGACGCCATCACGACGGCGGGCGTGCCGCATCCGGAGTACGTGGTCAACACCCACCACCACGGCGACCACACCTACGGCAACGGCCTGTTCGCGGCGGGCGGCTCGACCGTCGTCGGGCACACCGCGTGCCGCCGGGAGCTGCTGGCGGCCGGCCGCCAGCTGCACGGGGTCTGGCCCGACGTCGACTACGGCGACATCGAGATCACCGCGCCCACCGTCACGTACTCCGAATCGATGCGGCTGCACACGGCCGGCTCGGAAATACGGCTGTTCCACCCCGGGGTGGCCCACACGCCGGGCGACACCATCGTGTGGCTGCCGCGCCAGCGCATCGTCTTCACCGGTGACCTGGTCTTCAACGGCGGCACGCCGTTCATCCTGATGGGGTCCCTGACCGGGTCGCTGCGCGCGCTGGACCTGCTGCGGTCGCTGGACGCCGAGATCGTCGTCCCCGGGCACGGCCCGGTCACCGACCCCGGCGTCTACGACACCATGGAGCGGTATCTGCGCAACCTCGGCTGTCTCGCGGACACCGGCCGCGCCGCCGGCCACACCCCGCTGCAGACCGCCCGCGCCGCCGACCTCGGGGCCTTCGCCCAACTCCGTGAGTCCGAGCGGCTGGTCGCCAACCTGCACCGGGTCTACGCCGAACTCGACGGCATCGCGCCGGGCGCCCCGCTGGACGTGGCGGCGGCGTTCGCCGACATGACGGAGATGAACGGCGGCGTGCCGGTGGCCTGCCACGCGTAGTGCCCTTCCGGCGGATCATGGCTGTCCGGTCCAGCCGGTCTCCGGCCGGCAGGTGGCCCGTCGCGGCAGAACGGGCGGCTCCCCCGGCACCCGTTCACGCGGCGGTGACCGGTCCTCGGCGGCACCGGGAGCCGCCGTTCCGGGTGGGGCCGCGCGTGATCGGCCGGACGGGCCTCAGCGGTGTCTATCGGGCCGCAAGGTGCCGCCCGGCGGCAATGTCACCAGCGCGGAACGGACGGCGTGCGCCACCGCGGGTCGGCCTCGCGCATGGCCGCCGCGTCGTCGCGGTCCCGCATCGTGCCGTCGTCGTCCAGCCAGCGCTGGTGGAGCACCTTGAGGGCGTCCCGGTCGAGTTCGACGCCGAGGCCGGGGGCGTCGGAGACGGTGAGCCGGCCGTCGGTGAAGACATGCCGAGACGTGATGACGTCGTCGGTCTGCCAGGGGTAGTGCGAGTCGCAGGCGTAGTCGAGATTGGGGACGGTCGCGGCCACGTGGGTCATGGCGGCGAGGCTGATTCCCAGGTGGGTGTTGGAGTGCATGGACAGGCCGACGCCGAAGGTGCGGCAGATCGCGGCCAGTTCACGGGTGTTGCGCAGCCCGCCCCAGTAGTGGTGGTCGGACAGCACGACCTGGACGGCGCCCGTCGCGAAGGCCTCCCGGATCTCCGGGAAGGTCGTCACGCACATGTTGGTGGCCAGCGGCACATCGGTGCCGGCCGCGACCTCCGCCATGCGGGCGGTGGTGCTGGCCGGGTCCTCCAGGTATTCGAGGACGTCGCCCAGTTCGGCGGCGACCCGCAGCGACGTCTCCACGGACCAGGCGCCGTTGGGGTCCAGCCGCAGCGGCTGACCGGGGAACTCCTCGGCCAGCGCCCTGACGGCGGCGATCTCCTCGTCGGGCGGGAAGACGCCGCCCTTGAGCTTGAAGGAGGCGAACCCGTACGTGTCGGCGAAGCGGCGGGCCTGGGCCACGACTCCGGCCGGGTCGAGCGCGGCGCCCCAGTCGTCACGGGGTGTGTCCGCGCCGGGGTGGTGCGCCCAGCGGTAGAAGAGGTACGCGCTGTACTCGACGGTGTCGCGGACCTTGCCGCCGAGCAGGGTGTGCACGGGCAGCCCGAGGATCTTGCCGAGCGCGTCGAGGCAGGCGACCTCGAACCCGGAGATGACGGAGAGCCGCAGCTTGTCGGCCGTCTGCACCCCGCGCAGCCCGCCGACGTCGACGGAGTCGGAGACGTCGTCGGGGTCGCCGCAGACCTGCTCGGCGAGCGTGAACAGCCCGTTCAGATCGCTGACCGCATGGCCGGGCAGTGCCTTGCCCAGGGGCGCGGCCAGCTCCAGGTACCGGCTGTCGCCGTACGTCTCGCCGACGCCGACCGTGCCGTCGGCGGTGACCACCTCGATGATCAGGCGCGGGGTGAAGGGCTGGTGCACGCCCTGGGTGTTGAGCAGCGGCGGATCGGCGATCAGGATCGGGGTGAGCCTGACCTCCGTCACCGTCAGTGCCCCGGAGTCCCTCAGTGTCCTGGCGTTCGCCGCTGCTGTCTGCGTATGTGAATCCCGTTCACCCATAAGTCCAGAGGCTAGGCGGGGGCCGAGTCCGCGTCAACCCACGCCGGGAGCGCCTCCCTGGCCGCGTGCCAGGCCGCCGGCAGGGCCGCGACCCCGGTGCGGGCGGCGACCACACCGCCCGCGATCGCGCAGGTGGTGTCCATGTCGCCGCGGCCGGAGACGGTGGCCCACAGGCACTCCTGGAGGTCGTCGGGGTGGTTTCCCGCGCACCACAGCGCGAACGGGACCGTGTCGGGGGCCGACACCCGGTATCCGGAGCCGAGCACTTCGGCGGCATGGCGGACCGAGGCGTACTCGGACATCCGGGAGGCGGTGCGCAGGCCGGAGCGGACGTCGGAGACGTCGAGCCGGTCCGCGACGGAGCTCAGGAACTCGGCACGGGCGGGGGCGGGACCACCCCGGCCGCGGGCCGTGAGCGCGGCGGCGACCGCGACCGCCACGGCTCCGGCGACGGCCTCGGGGTGGTGGTGCGAGACGGCGGCCTGGCGGGCGGCCAGTTCGGCGACCGTGTCCAGGTCGCCGCTGTGCCAGGCGCCGAGCGGGGCCAGCCGCATGGCGGCCCCGTTCCCCCAGGAGCCCTGGCCCTCGAACTGCTCGCCCACCACGGCCTGCCACGGCTCCCCCGCACCGATCCGGCGGAGCACGTCGTGCATCGAGGGACCGTAGCCGCGGTGGTCGTCGGCGGCGTACTCGTCGGCGAGGCGGCGCGCCAGCCGGTCCTGGTCGACCGCGCCGCCGCTCTCCGACAGCTCCCGGAAGAGCGCGAGCGCCTGCGCGGTGTCGTCGCTCCACAACCAGGTGTCCTGCGGCGGCAGGACACGTTTCTCCAGCGCCTCGGGGCCCGCGAGCCGGAGCATCGAGAACCAGCGGTCGCCGAAGGCGTCCCCGTGGGCGAGTCCGTGGAGCGAGTCCAGGGCGGCGGCGGGGATGTACATCTAGGCTCCTCGGAGGGCATGGACGGGCCGCCAGTCTCCCAGCCGGAACCGGCCCACAACACCGGATTCCGGATCCCTACTGGACGACATACCGACTGGTCGGCATGATGGCAGGAACGCCAGGACCAAGGTGTGCCGGGTGGTGAGGAGCAGACGATGAGCGGTACGGACAATCCACCGGGCAATCCCCCGGCCGGTTCGCCGGACAATCCACCGGCCGATCCACCGGGGCTCGACCTCGGTCGGCTGCGCGAACATCTGGACCGGGAGCGGCCGGGACTGGTGCGCGGCGCCCTGCGCGCCCGGCTGATCGAGGGCGGCCGGTCCAACCTGACGTACGCCGTCACCGACGGCGTCTCGCGGTGGGTGGTGCGGCGGCCGCCGCTCGGGCACGTCCTGGCCACCGCGCACGACATGACGCGCGAGCACCGGGTGATCAGCGCGCTGAGCGACACCCCGGTTCCGGTGCCCGGCACCGTGCTGCTGTGCGAGGACCCCGAGGTGATCGGCGCGCCGTTCTACGTCATGGACTTCGTGGACGGCACCCCGTACCGCACCTCCGCGCAGCTCGCCGGGATCGGCCCGGAGCGCACCCGCGCCGTCGTGCTGGGGCTCGTCGACACCCTGGTGGACCTGCACGCGGTGGACCCGGCAGCAGCCGGTCTCGACGGCTTCGGACGTCCTGAGGGCTTCCTGGAACGGCAGTTGCGCCGCTGGGGCAAGCAGCTGGAGGCGTCCGGCAGCCGGGAGCTGCCCGGTATCGCGGAACTGCACGCCGCCCTCGGCAAGGCGCTGCCCGTCTCGCCCGCGCCCACCGTCGTGCACGGCGACTACCGGCTCGACAACGTGCTCGTCGGCGACGACGACCAGGTCCGGGCCGTCCTGGACTGGGAGATGTCGACGCTGGGCGACCCGCTCACCGACCTCGGCCTGCTGGTGATGTACAGCGAGCAGGAGACCGTCCCGGACGCGCCCGTGTCCACCACCGGCGACGCGCCCGGCCACCCCAGTGCCCAGGAACTGGTCGAGCGGTACGCCGAGCGGTCCGGCCGCGACACCTCCGCCATCGACTGGTACACGGCCTTCGCGTACTTCAAGCTCGCCGTGATCCTCGAGGGCATCCACTACCGCTACACGCTGGGCCAGACCGTCGGTGCCGGTTTCGATCGGATCGGCTCCCTGGTCCCCGCGTTCATCGACCGCGGGCTGCTCAAGCTCCGGCTCCAGCCCCAGGAGGACTGAGGACTGATGGATTTCGCCTATGACGCCCGTACCGAGGAACTGCGGACGCGACTGACCGCGTTCATGGAGGAGCACGTCCACCCGGCGGAGCCGGTCTTCGCCCTCCAGCGCGAGCAGGCCGAGGGCGACGCCCGCTGGTCCGCGCCGCCCGTCGTGGAGGAGCTGAAGGCGGAAGCCAAGCGGCAGGGGTTGTGGAACCTCTTCCTGCCCGGCGAGCGCGGGGCGGGGTTGACGAACCTGCAGTACGCGCCGCTGGCCGAGATCACCGGCCGCAGCCCGCACCTGGCGCCGCCCGCGCTGAACTGCGCCGCGCCCGACACCGGGAACATGGAGGTGCTGAGCGAGTTCGGCACCGAGCAGCAGCGCAAGCAGTGGCTGGAGCCGCTGCTCGCCGGTGAGATCCGATCCGCGTTCGCGATGACGGAACCGGACGTCGCCTCGTCGGACGCCACGAACATCGAGACGCGGATCGAGCGCGACGGTGACTCGTACGTCATCAACGGCCGCAAGTGGTACATCTCCGGGGCGATGAACCCCAAGTGCGCCATCATGATCGTGATGGGCAAGAGCGACCCGTCGGCGGAACGCCACCGCCAGCAGAGCCAGATCCTCGTGCCGCGTGACACCCCCGGCGTCGAAGTACGCCGCGGCATGCGGGTGTTCGGCTACGACGACGGTGACCACGGCGGCCACGCCGAGGTGGTCTTCACCGACGTCCGGGTGCCGGCCGAGAACCTGATCGGCGAGGAGGGCGGCGGCTTCGCCATCGCCCAGGCACGGCTCGGACCGGGCCGGATCCACCACTGCATGCGCCTGATCGGCATGGCGGAGCGCGCCCTCGAGCTCATGTGCCGGCGGGCGACGGACCGGGTGGCGTTCGGCAAGCCGATCGCCGAGCAGGGTGTGGTCCAGGAGTGGATCGCGGAGGCGCGGGTCGAGATCGAACTGCTGCGGCTGCTGGTGCTGAAGACGGCCTGGCTGATGGACACGGTCGGCAACCGGGGCGCGCACACCGAGATCCAGTCGATCAAGATCGCTACTCCGGCCGCGGTGCAGGCGATCATCGACCGGGCGATCCAGGTGCACGGCGCGGGGGGCGTGGGTCAGGACTTCCCGCTGGCGGAGCTGTGGGCGGCTGCGCGGACGTTGCGGTTGGCGGACGGGCCGGACGAGGTGCACAAGCGGTCGCTGGCGCGTCGTGAGCTGAGGAAGTACGCGTAGTTGGCGGTCCGTCGTGGGGCGGGGCCGGGCTCTCCGGCGCGAGGGTTCGAAATCGACTATTTCCGATCCCCCGACCTTCGGCCGGGGGTGCCCCCAGCGGCTCACAAACAGCTCGGCAGCATTTCGAACCCTCCCCCAACCTCCGGCCGGGGGTGCCCCCAGCTGCGATCCCGGCCCCTCGCGTTCGGGCCCGCCGGCTCGACCCGGTTGCCGGACCGCAGCGGGGAGTCGGCCGCCGGACGGCGCGGAATCAGCGGAAACGCGGAGCGAAGGGCTCCCGGTCGCGGTAGCGGGGCCTGCCGTCGGTGCCCGCAGGGTGCTCGTCGAGCCGGTAGAGCCGGTAGGCGACGAAGCACTTGTCATCCGCGTAGGTGGGCCGGCCGGGCGCGGGCAGGGACTCGACGAACCCGACGGTGATGGCGGTCTCCTTGTCGACGGGGTCGTGGCAGATGAAGCACCAGCCGTGTGGCTCCAGGGCGATGGCGGGATTGCAAGCCGGCGCGCAGGCGTACAGCCTTACGTCCTCAGCGATGACGACGGGCCCGACGCGGACGGTACCGATCGACCGGGCGCGGTACAGCCGGGTCTTGCAGTACGCGCAGTTCAGGCCGCGCAGCTGGTCGGTGGTCAGCCGCTCGGGGTCCATGGCCGGCGTCGTAGGCGCCGCCGATGCGTCGGTGTCCATGGATCAAGCAAAGCGCCGTGTCCCCGTGTGTGGAGGAGCCAGCGCACCGTCCATGCGGGGGGCCAGAATGGGGGCCGGACGGGGAGGTTCCATGGCAGCAGAATCCATCGGTCGGCTACTTGTCCGGCTGCGCCGGGAGCGTGGCTGGACGCAACAGCAGGTGGCAGACGCGTACTGCGATGCGTCCGGCACCATGACCAAGGACGCCCGCGAGGTGGGCCGCTGGGAGCGCGGCACACGCCTTCCGACGCTGCACACGCGCAGGCACCTGGCCGTTGTGTTCGGTGTGCCGCTGAGCATGCTGGACCGGGCCGTGAGCGTCGCTCGGCAAGGCCGTAGCGGCTCACCGGAGACCGAAGCGCTGACGGGAGAGGTGGTCTCCGTGGACCGGCGCACATTCGTTGCGGGAACAGCCGCGGGCGCACTCGCAGGTCTTGCCGCCCCGCAGCATGTGGACCCTGCGCTCGTGACGTACTTCGAGCAGCAGCTCGCGGGTCATTACCGGGCGGACATGCTCCTCGGTCCGGGCGCGCTCATCAGCACGGTGACCGCGCAATGCGACCTGATCGGGCAGTTGATCGACCGGGCTGACGGTCCCACGCGCCGGAGGATGGCCAAGGTCGGGGTCTCCTACGCCACGTTCGCCGCGTGGCTCTACCTCGACGCGGGCAATCCCGCGGCATCGCTGCAGTGCCACGACGTCGCGCAGGAGCTCGCGCACCGCTCCCATGACCGGCAGGCCGTTGCGTGCGCTCTCGTTGACCGTGCGATGGCACGCACCGACCAGGGCGCCGGCCGGGCCGTCATCGACCTGTGCGAGGGCGCCATGATGGACGCCCGCCATCTCCCCGCCGAGTTGAAGGTGTTCGCGCTGCAGCAGCACGCCCACGGCGCCTCCCTCCTGGGCGATCGCTCACAGGTCGACATGCTCCTCGACAAGGCCGGCCGTCTCGTCAACCGAGTGCATACCGAGGAATGGGGAACGTCATGCCTACGCACCACCCACTACGTGGAGGTGCAGCGCGCGACCTGTTACGGCCGGCTCGGGCTGGCCCGCGAGGCAGACCAGGTGTGGCAGCAGATCATCCCTGAGGCACCCACGGCGTCGCGTAGGGACGTCGGCGTGTGGTCTGCCCGCCAGGCAGTAGCCGCCGCGACCGTGGGGGAACCGGAGCGGGCCGTCGAGCTGACCCGGCAGGCCGTGGACATCGCGCTCCTCACCGGCTCCGCGCGGACCCGGCGGGTACTCGCCGCCGTAGAGACGGCGATGCAGCCGTGGCAGGCTGAACCGATCGGCCAGGACCTGGCGGAGGTGCTGGCGCCCATCGGCGAGAGGGTTTGACCGTGGCTGAGGCACTGTCGACGGAGCAGATCGAGGAACGCATCAAGGGCATGACGGGCTGGTCGACGGACGGCCGCAAGGTGGAGCGCTCGTACTCGATCCCGCACATCCAGGGTGCCGCCTTCATCGTGCACATCGCCGCCATCCAGGACGACCTGGGCCACCACTCGGACGCGACGCTCGGCTACAGGACCGTGCATGTGTCGATTAGTTCGAGCGACATCGGCGGGTATGTCGCGGAGCACGACATCGAGCTCGCCCGGCGTATCGAAGCAGCAGCGACGGGGCACGGCGCCCGGTAGCCGGGGGCGCGGAAGGTCCCGCCCTCAGTGGGCGGGACCGCTGCGCGACCGTGGGCGGGTCAGTCGTTGACGACGACCACGCGGCCGGTGGTCTTGCCGTCTGCTACTCGCTGTACGGCGGACGCCGCCCCGGCCAGGGGGACCCGCTCGCTGATGTAGGGCTTGACGCTGCCCTCGGTGGCGAGGCGGGTGAGGGTTTCGTGGGCCTGGAGGACTGCTTGGGGGTCCTTGGTGTTGTAGAGGCCCCAGTGCAGGCCGAGGATCGAGTAGTTCTTAACGAGGGCGTGGTTGAGGCCCGGGGTCGGGACCGTGCCGCTGGTGAAGCCGACGATGACGATGCGGCCCTCGAAGGCGATGCACTTGGTCGACCTGGTGTAGGCATCGCCGCCGACCGGGTCGTAGACGACGTTCGCGCCGCGGCCGTTGGTGGCTTCCTTGACGACGGCCACGAAGTCCTCGCTGTAGCGGTCGACGACGAGGTCGGCCCCCAGGTCGCGGGCGACCTTCGCCTTGTCGGGGCCGCCGGTGACGCCGATGACGGTGGCGCCGGCGGCCTTGCCGAGCTGGATGGCGGCACTGCCGACGCCGCCGGCGGCGGCGTGCACCAGGAGGGTCTCGCCGGGCTGGAGGGCGGCGCGGCGGTGGAGTCCGAACAGGCCGGTCTGGTAGCCGATGTGCAGGGCCGCGGCCTCGGCGTCGTCGAGGGCGTCGGGGGCGGGCAGTACGGTCGCGGCGCTGATGACGGCGAGTTCCGCGAAGGCACCGTGCGGCAGGGATGCCGGGGAGATGACGCGGGCGCCGATGTCGAGGCCCGTCACGCCCTCGCCGAGGGCGAGGATCTCGCCGCACAGTTCGACGCCCGGGGTGAACGGCAGCGGCGGGCGGATCTGGTACTGGCCGCGGCAGAGCAGGGCGTCGGGGAAGTTGATGTTCGCGGCGCGTACCCGCACCAGCACTTCACCGGGGCCGGGCTGCGGGTCCGGTACCTCGTCGAGGCGCATCGCCTCGCGCGGCTCCCCGTTCTCGTGCACGCGCCATGCCTTCACCAGGTACCTCCAGTTATCGGGGCTGCCGCACCGAGTGCAGCAGCATGTCTGCGAAGTCCTCGGCGACCGTGGTGGCGGACAGCGGGCCGTCCGCGCGGTACCAGGTGCCGAGGTGGTGCACCGAGCCGAAGAAGTAGTCGACGACGAGGTCGGGCCGCAGTTCGACGCGGAAGATCCCCTCGCGCTGGCCCTCCTCGATCAGGGCCCGGAACTTCTCGTGGTAGCGGCGGCGCTCGGCGCGTACCGCCTTCTGCTTCTCCGGGCTCAGCTGGTGCATCGACCGGAAGAAGATCTTGGTGTCGTCCAGGTTCTCGATGCTGGTGACGACGACGTCGGCGGCGGCCTCGGCCAGCCGGGTGGGTACGGGGGCGGCCTGGGCGGCGATGGAGTCGAGACGCTCGGTCTGCAGCCGCAGCACGCGGGCGTAGATCTCGTGCAGAAGATCGTCCTTGGAGCCGAAGTAGTGGTAGAGCGCGCCCTTCGTCACCCCGGCCGCCTCGACGATCTCCTGCACCGAGGTGCGGTCGTAGCCGCGCTCGGCGAAGAGGCGGGTGGCCTCGGCGAGCAGCCGCTCAGGGACCGCGGTTGCCTTGGTGGTCGTGCTGCGTGCCATGGCCTGCCCTTTCTCCGTACCGATGCGCCGGCCGAACATTCCGACCGGTATGGACCCTATCCGGCGCGGGCCTTCAGTTCGCGCCGGAGGATCTTGCCGCTCGTGGTCTTGGGCAGCTCCTCGAGGATCTCCACCTCGCGCGGGTACTTGTACGCGGCGAGCCGCTCCTTGCAGTACGCGATGAGATCCGCGGGTTCGGCCGTCCGGTCCGGCCGCAGGCTGACGTACGCCTTGACGCTCTCGCCCCGGTAGGCGTCGGGGATGCCGACGACGGCGGCCTCGCGGACGGCGGGGTGGGTGTAGAGCACGTCCTCGACCTCGCGCGGCCAGACCTTGAAGCCGGACGCGTTGATCATGTCCTTCTTGCGGTCGACGACGTACAGCCAGCCGGCCTCGTCCATGAAGCCGATGTCGCCGGTGCGCAGTTCGCCGCCGGGCAGGGCCGCCGCCGACTCCTCGGGGCGGTTCCAGTAGCCGGGGACCACCATCGGGCCGCGGACGCCGATCTCGCCGTGCGTGCCGAACGGTACGTCCGCGCCGAGCTCGTCGAAGATCCGCACCACCGTGTCGGGACCCGGGACGCCGACGGACAGCGTGCCGGACTCCGGGTCGACGGGTGCCTCCTGGCCGGCCGGGACGCTCGCGCAGGGCGCGGTGCACTCGGTCAGCCCGTAGCCGTTGCGTATGTAGGGCCCGAACTTCTCGCGGAAGCCCTCGACGACGGCGGGCGGCAGCGGGGCGCCGCCGGAGTAGATGTAGTGGAACGACGCGAAGTGGTCCCGGGTGGCCTCCGGGCGGGCCATCAGCGCCATGAAGGCGGTGGCGGGGCCGACGGTGTAGGCGGGGCGGTACTCCTGGAACGCCTCCAGGACGACGCCCGCCTCGAAGCGGTTGGTGAGCGCCAGGGTGGCGCCGTTGGCGATGGCCGAGGAGAGCTGGGCGACCATCCCGGTGATGTGGAACAGCGGCGCCATCGCGAAGATCACCGAGCCGTCGGGCAGGGCGAGCATGCAGCGCTGCCGGTCGGCGTTGTAGGAGATGTTCCCGTGGGTGTTCATCGCGCCCTTGGGGGCGCCGGTGGTTCCGGAGGTGTAGCTGATCAGCGCGGTGCCGTGGCGCTCGGGGGCCGCGGTGGGCGGCGGTCCCGCGGCGGCGCGGGCCGCGGTGAGCAGGTCCTCGGCATCCGTGGCGGGGAACCGGTCGCCGGGCAGGACGCGGTGGTCGTCGCGCGTCTGCAGGTCCAGCTCGCTGGTGACGAGCGCGATCGAGACCTGCGAGCCGGCCACGGTCTCCCGGACGTAGCCGTCCCAGGCGCGGTCGGAGCAGACGATCGCCCGGACCCCGGCGTCGGCGAGGATGTGGGCGAGCTCATGCGTCTTGTACATCGGATTGACCGGCACGACCGTGCCGCCGGCCTTCCACGCGCCGAGCAGCGTGATCACGAACTGCGGGATGTTCTGCAGCATGACCGCGAGCCGGTCGCCGGGTGCGAAGCCGCGTTCCGCCAGATGGTTCGCCAGGCCGTCGGAGAGCTCGTCGACCTCGCGGTAGGACAGCCGTCCGTCGAAGTAGGCGAGGGCGGCGCGGTCCGGTACCCGGGCGACCGAGGCGCGGAAGGCGTGCAGCACGCTCGGCGGGGCGTCGGGCAGTGCACGCTGCTCCTCGGTGAAGTGCTGGAGCCACGGCTTGGCCGCGTACGAGATCACGTGCGGTCCCCGCCCTCTGAGCCCGTGATGTGCTCCAGTTTCTGCTGCAGGCGGTTCATTCCGTCGATCCAGTGCTCCGGGTCCGCGGCGCGGGCCGCGTAGTACCCGGCGACCTCGGGGTGCGGCAGGATCAGGAACTGCTCGGCGGCGATGCCCGCCATGACGGCGTCGGCGAGCTCCTCCGGCTCGATCGCGGTGGGCGCGAGCACCAGCTCGCCCGCGGTGCCGGCGGCGCGCATCATGTCGGTCCGCACGCCCTGCGGGCAGACCGCGTGCACGCGGATGCCGCGGTGCCGGTAGGTGAGCGACAGCCACTCGGCGTAGGCGTAGGCGCCGTGCTTGGTGACCGAGTACGGCGCGGCGCCCACCATGGTGAGCAGCCCGGCGGCGGAGACGGTGGCGACGAAGCGGCCGCTGCCGCGTTCGAGCCATTCGGGCAGCAGCTCGCGGGCGGCCCGGACGTGGCTCATGACGTTGACGTCCCAGGAGCGTTCCCACTCCTCGTCGGTGGCGTCGGGGCCGCCGGTGCCGATACCGGCGTTGGCGCAGAAGACGTCGATCGTGCCGCCGAGCGCGTCGCGCGCCTTGCCGACGATGCCCGAGGCGTCGCCCGGTACGGCGATGCCGCCGATCTCGTCGGCGACGGCCTGCGCGGCTCCGGCGTTCAGGTCGTTGACCACGACCCGCGCGCCCTCGGCGGCGAATCTGCGGGCCAGCGCGGCACCGATGCCGCCACCTGCCCCGGTGACGACCACTCGGGCATCGCGCAGTGTTTCCACGACCACGATCGTGTCTCCTTCGACTCGACTGGCTACGGCTCCTCTCGCATACTAAGCGGTCGGTCAGGTCGACGGAAGAGCAAAATCGTCTGCGCGGGGTATGGCCGGTCTCCTCCCTGTTCGGGATGATGCGCGCACATGGCGCGGATCGAGGCCACGAGCGGGCGTGGCAGGCCGCGCCGGCTGGGGGCACCTCCCAGCGGTGGCTGGGAGAGGGACTTCGGCGATACGACCGAGGGGGACCGCCGTGACAGCGATGAGTGTGCAGCCCTACTGGGAACTGACCTTCGACGCGGACGGGGACGTGGACACCCGGCAGCGTGATCAACTACTGGCGGGAGTGGCCGCCGAGGGGGTCACCGATCTGGTGATGTTCTCGCACGGCTGGAACAACGACCAGTCCATGGCGACCTGGCTCTACGACCGGTTCTTCGCGCCCTTCCCCGGGCTGCTCGGCACCGGCACGCGGGTACGGCTCGGTTACGTCGGCGTGCTGTGGCCCGCCATGCGGTTCAGCGACGAGCCCATCCCGGACTTCACGCCCTCGCTGATCGCCCCCCTCCCAGCCACCGCGACCGTCCCGGCCGCCCCCGGCGGCCGGACGGAGCTCAGCGAGGAGACCTGCCGGGCCCTGACCGGCACGTTCCCCGGCCAGGACGCGACGGTGCGGCGACTGGCGGAGCTACTGGTGGAGTGTCCCGACTCCCCCGAGGCGTTAGGGGAGTTCGCGCGGCTGGTCCGCGACCTCGTGGCACTGCCGGCGGGCAGCCCCGCCGCCGCGTTCGCCGCGGACTCCGGCGACGGCGGGCCGCAGCCCGACCCGGCGATCCTCGCGGACGACCCGGTCGGGCTCTGCGCGGAGCTCACCGCGGCGCTCCAGGAGACCGGTGTCGATCTGGGGCCCGACGAACCCGGCGAACAGCAACTGTTCGGCGGGCTCGGGAAGAAGCTGTGGAACGGCGCTCACGAACTGCTGCGGCAGGCCACGTACTTCGCGATGAAGCGGCGGGCCGGCACGGTCGGGCAGCACGGTCTCGGCCCGGCGCTGGGCCGGCTGTCGCAGGCGGCGGGACCGGTACGGGTGCACCTGGTGGGGCACAGTTTCGGCGCCCGCCTGGTGTCGTTCGCGCTGCTCGGACTGCCCGCCGGGGCGCACAACGTCAAGTCCGTGACGCTGCTCCAGGGCGCGTTCTCGCACTACGCGTACGCGCGCCGGCTGCCCGGCGACGCGTCGCACTCGGGGGCGCTGCGCGACGCGGAGAACCGGGTGGACGGGCCCGTGGTGTCCTGCTTCTCCAGCCACGACACCGCGCTCGGGGTGATCTACCCGCTCGCGTCACGGCTGTCGCGCGACGACTCCTCGCTCATCGGGCTCGGCGACCGCTGGGGCGCGATGGGCCACGACGGCATCCAGGCCGTCGACGGCACCCGGCGGGCGACGATCGAGGACGCCCGGGCCGGCCGGTTCCCGGCGGCCGGGTGTGTGAGCGTGGACGTGTCGGCCGTGGTGTGCAGCGGCTCTCCGCCGGCGGGCGCGCACAGTGACATATGCCATGAGGAACTGGCGCGGGTGGTGCTCGCCGCGGGACGGATCTCGCACTGAGTCCCCGTCCCGCGGCGTGCACGTGCTTCCTGAACCGCGACCGGAACCGCTACCGGTGCGCGGGGAACTCCACGACCTGCTGGAACGTCGGCCGGTTCTGCCAGCTGATCTTGTCCTGGGTGATCCCGCCCAGCGGCCGCTGGATGATCGTGTCGGAGCACCACTGGTCGCCCGCCGAGCAGTTGGCGTCGGCCGGGTAGACGGTGGTCGCGGGCTTCGCGACCGCCTGCTTCAACGTGGCCAGCAGCACGTCACGGCAGGCGCCGAGGGTGCCGCCGCCGCAGAAGGCCTGCGGCGTCCAGCCCTGCACCGGGTCGCCGAGGACCGTCCGCAGGTCCTTGTCCGCGTAGCTCCACCAGCCGTACTGGAACGCGCTGCCCGCGTGCGCTCCGGTCGGCCCGTGGCCGGCGGACGGTGACTCGTCGATCGACAGGTTCGCGGTCAGCGCCGTGTACAGGCCGTCGCCGAGACCGGGCCGGAACGCGCCGTCGATCAGCAGCGGCCACCACGCGTCCATGGTGCGGACCGCGTCCGCGTTCGCGTACACGTGGGAGCCCGCGGAGGTCTCCTTGCGCTTGCTGCCCGCCGTGCCCCAGTCGGACAACTGCTGGACGGCGGTGGCCAGTTGCGGGTCGGTGACCGGTGCGCTGCGCAGCACGCGCAGCAGCTCCGGCAGGACGTCCTCACCGCGCAGGTCGGTCAGCGCGGCGTCGGCCATCGCCTTGGTGAGCGCGGACCGGGTCACCCCGCCCGCGGCGACGAGCTTCTTCACCCGGTCATTCAGCAGGTCCCCGCGGTGCACGGGGCCGTTGCCGAAGCCGGCCGAGGTGAAGTCCTTGGCCTGCTTGTTGTTCCACGAGACGTAGTAGTCCTGGTCGACGGACTGCGGGTGCTGCGCGGGCGGGGTGTAGGTGGCGGTGTTCGACGCCGGGTCCCAGCCCTGCCACTCGTAGGCGGCCTCCGCCTTCACCGGGAACGAGGGGTCCACGCCGGCGGCGCGCACCGGATTCGTCCCGCTGTTGTAGTAGGCGGTCTGCCGCGAGTCCGCGTAGAACCAGTTGAAGGTGTAGTTGATGTGCTGGGTGGCCTGCTGGAACGTGGCCGCGTCATGGACGAAGCCGGGATCGTTCAGCATCTGGAAGCCGATGATCGAGTCGGCCTCGTGCCGGTACGAGCTGCGCAGCGTCGTGTACGCGACCGCCTTGCCGCCGACCGTCGCGCGGTACTCCACCGGCCCGTACGCCGTGCGGTAGACCTGCATCCGGTAGGAGCCCGCGGCGGTCGAGTCGGCGACGGTGGGCTTCCAGGAGTTGACGCGCTCCAGCTTCTCCATGGCCGTGCAGACACCGTGGTAGACGTAGTGCACGGCGTCCTGGCACAGCTCGACGGCGTAGGTGTCGGTGATGTCCTGGCCGGCCGAGGTGGCGCTCCAGGCGTAGTCCTGGCCGCGGCCGAGTTCCACGTACATCCCGAGCCCGGCGAACGAGGCGCCGCGCGCGCTGATCCCCGGGCCCTGGAGCTCCTGGAGCATCAGCAGCTGAGGTGCGAAGTAGCCGGTCTGCGGGCCGAACACGGCGAGCGGATGACCGCTGGCGGTGTGCGCGCCGCTGACCACCAGCGCGTTGGACATGCCCTTCTTGGTGGAGAACAGGTTCGCCGGCAGCGCCCCGTTGTCGAAGATGCCCTGCGCGTCCTTGAGCGGGCCTGCCTTGACCGGGGTCTTGGCGGCGGTCGCCGCGCCGCCCGTCCGGTCGTAGACCAGCGGCTCCGCAACGACCGTTCCGGGCACGGGCATCGCCGCGCCCTGCGGGTTCGCCGGCTTGCCCGCGTACGGGAAGCTGGATCCGTCGTGCACGGTGAGCATGGCCTCGGGGTCGTTGCGCTCGCGGAACGTCTCCCAGACCGTGGTGCCCTGGGTGACTCCGTACTTCTGCTGCGCGGCGAGCAGCGAGATCGCGCTCTCCACCTCACCGCCACCGCCGGAGCCGAACAGCGCGCCGATGACCGAGCCGAGAGCGATCAGGTCGGTGAGTTTGAATGGCTGGATCTCGCCGGCATTGGTGATCGCGTCGATCTGGCCGGTCAGCACGTACTCGCCGGGGAAGTAACGGCCGTTCTTGGACTGGGTGATGTAGGCGTTGATGCCGTTGACGTACGCCGTCACGTCGGCCAGCGCCTGCTGCCCGCGTGCGCCGTTGCCCGCCGTGATCTGGTCGACCTGCGCCTGGAGGTCCGCCTCGGTGTACGGGGCGGCCCGCCAGAACTCCTGCTCCAGCTGCTGGTTGGCGGCCGCGCCGCCCGCGAAGGACGACAGCTGACCGCGTCCGACGTGCCGGAACAGGTCCATCAGCCACAGCCGGTCCTGCGCTGCCGCGTATCCCGCGCCGTACTCCGTTCCGTCGCGGGTGGTGCCCTGGATGTGCGGGACGCCGGTCTTCTTGTCGCGGGTGATGGTGACGTCGGCGCGCGGTGTCGTCACCGACGCGACCTGGCCGGACGGGACGCCGAAGGAGGCGTCGTTGAAGAAGTTGGTGATGGTGGCATCGGTGAGCGACGGATAGCCCGTGGCCAGGTTGGCGTACGGTCCGAGCTGGTCGGCGGCGTGCACCGGCCGGGTGCCGAAGACCTTGTGGGCGAGGATGTCGGCGAGCGTCGCGTTGCCGTTCTCACCGGGCGGCAGGATGTCGCCGCACTGGCCCTGGCAGTAGTCGGTGGTGGGGTCCGCCGCCTGGGCCGCCTGCGGCAGCGGTACGACGAGGGTGACGCCGAGCGCGAGCAGCGCCGCGGCGGTCACCGTTCTGAACGTGCGGGTGACTGCCTCGCCCTTGCGGGTGCCTACCTTGCCGGTGCGTAGTCTGCCGTTGCGTTGTGGCATTCCTGCTCCTCCCGGAGGCCGATGCGCCGGAGGTTACCGCCGGTACGCTCACGCCGGAAGGTGAACATGCGTCACCTTTTTGTTCGGCTTTTCCAGCCGCCAACGGGTTTACCGACAAGCAACAGCCGTACCGGGAGGTAGGAGAGGACGTCCGCCGCTGGGAGGGCGGTTGGGACCGCCGTTGAGTACGCAGTCGGGACCGACGTTTCGGACCACCGCTCAGAGCGCGTCCCACGGGGCGGAGTCGAAGAGCCCGATCACCCGCTTCACCAGATCCACATCCGTCGGCAGGATCAGCTCGTCCAGCCGGCCGACCGGAGCGATCCCCCGGGAGTTGCAGGCGAAGGCGCCGTCGAACGATGCCACGTCCGCCACCGTGACCCGCCGGTGCCGCCACGGCAGGCCCGCCGCGTCCATCTCCCGCTGGATGATCCGCATCGTGATGCCGTGCAGGGCGGGCGCGTCGGGCCAGACGACCGTGTCGCCGTCCGCGAAGCCGACGTTGGTGATCGAACCCTCGGCGATCACGCCGCCGGGTCCGACGAGCAGCGCCTCGTCGAACCCCGCCTCGTGCGCGGCGTTGCCGAAGTAGCCCTGGGCGAAGCCTCCGACGTGCTTCACCTGGGCCACAGGCCGCTGGTAGTCGACGGACATCAGGCTCTGCGGACCGCTCGGCGCGGGTCCCGGACCCCGGACCGTCACCATGAGGGAGACGTCGCCGGCCTCGTCGGGGCGGAAGACATTGACGCGCACCGACGCGTCGACGTCGTCACCCAGCGCGTGCCGGACCGCGTCCAGCACCCGCCCTCCGTCCAGGCCGGTACCGAACAGCTCCTGGGTGGCGCGGTCCAGCCGGTCGAGATGGAAGTCGAGACCGCGCACCGCGCGCCCTCTGACCTGCATGGCGGTGAAGTGGCCGTAGCTGCTGACCATAACGAAGCGCGCCAGGGTCTCGGCGGTGGCGGGGTGGCCGTCGAACTCGATACGGAAGGCAGGGGTACCAGTCATGCCGTTCACCCAATCACGTCGCCTCCGCCGGCCGGCTCCCACACCGACCCGTCGTGCGCGAAGAGCACCCGCCGCGGGTCCAACGCGCAGATCCGGTCCAGCCACGACGGGTAGGGCGGCAGCGGGTGCGCCACGCCGTCGAGCGCGGCACGCCGGGCCAGTTGGTCCGCCGTGAAGTGCGACGCGGCATCGCGCGCCTGCCCCGCGAGCACGACCGTGCCGTCGCCCTGCCGCACCACCAACGACTGGTGCCCGTCGGTGTGCCCGGGCGTCGGCACGACCAGGACCCCGGGCCAGATCTCGGCCTCCCCCGTCAACTCCTCGTAGACCGCGCCCGGGAAGTCCACGAGCTGACCGGCCGTGTACCCGCCGTGCCGGGCGGCCGCCAGCTCCTGTGCCTGCACCAGGACCGGCCTGCCCGCCAGCAGCGGATTCCCCCCGATGTGGTCGAAGTGCAGATGGCAGTTGACCACCAGCGCGATGTCCCCCACCGCGACCCCGGCCGCCGCGAGCGCCTCCTCCAGCGGACGCCGCCTGGGCCGGTAATGCGCCTCCGTCTCCGGACCGGCGTCCCCGATCCCGGTGTCGAACAGGATCAGCCCCTCATCCCTGCGCACCAGATACCCGAGCACCGCCTCGACCCGCGGATACGCCTCCCCGGCCTCCTCCGCGGGCCGGACGAAGTAACCGAGATCAAGCCGCCGCACCGCCGCATCACCCTTCATCCGGCCATCCTCACGCCCGGCTCGTCCCGCGCCCCGCCGTTCCGCCGAGAGCTGACCGGCCGGTGCGCGGCCGGTTCCGGGCGGCGGCTTCGGGCGGGGTCTGGTCGCTACCGGCGGGTAGTGCGAGGATCGCGACGCACGGTGACGTGACGTCGAACAAGCAGAGGACGGGACAGCCATGGCGCAGCTGCACGATCTGACCGCGGTGGAGCAGGCGGAACAGGTACGAGGCGGATCCATTTCGCCGGTCGAGCTGACCGAGCACTATCTCGACCGCATCGAGCGGCTGAACGAGACCGTCGGTGCGTACATCACCGTGACCCCCGAGATCGCCCGCAAGCAGGCGGCCGACGCGGAGAGCGAGGCGGTGGCCGCGCGTCGCGAGGGGCGGGAGCTGCCGCCGCTGCACGGGGTTCCGGTGCCGGTGAAGGATCTCAACTTCGTGGCGGGGGTGCGCTGCACGCTCGGCTCGCGGGCGTACGCCGACCACGTTCCCGACATCGACGACCACGTGGTGACGAAGCTCCGCGAGGCGGGGACGATCCTGCTCGGCAAGACCAACACCCCCGAGTTCGGGCTGCCCTGTTACACCGAGAACCAGCTCGCGCCGCCCGCCCGCACCCCGTGGGACCTGGAGCTGTCCGCCGGCGGTTCCAGCGGTGGCGCCGCGGCGGCGGTCGCGTCCGGGCTGGCGCCGATCGCGCAGGGCAGTGACGGCGGTGGCTCGATCCGCATCCCGTCGTCGGTCTGCGGGCTGTTCGGCATCAAGCCGAGCCGGGGACGGATCAGCGGCGGTCCCGTGCAGCACGACGTGAGCGGTCTGAGCACGTCGGGGCCGATCGCCCGGAGCGTCGCGGACGCCGCCACGCTGCTCGACATCCTGGCCGGCCCGATGCCGGGCGCCCCGTACGCCGCGCCCTCGCTGCCGCCGGGCGCGAGCTTCGCCTCGTACGCCGGGGCCGAGCCCGGGCGGCTGCGGGTGGTGGCGCTGCCGACCCCGCCGGTGCCGGGCGTCGAGCTGCACCCGGACTGCCGGGCGGCGTACGACGCGGCGGCGGAGCTGCTGCGGGGCCTCGGCCACCAGGTGGACGAGATGGAACTGCCGGTGGACGACAGCATCCGCGACGCGTTCAGCAAGGCGTGGGGGGTGATGTCGACCGTCTACCCGGTCGCCCCGGAGCACGAGGAGCTGCTGATGCCGCTCACCCGGCATCTGCGTGAGCAGGGCGGCCGGGTGACGGGGGCGGAGTTCGCGGCGGCGCTGTACGCGTTCCGCGCGCTGGGACAGCTGATCGCGGACGCGCTGCTGTCCTCGTACGACGTCATCCTGACCCCGACGCTGGCCCAGCCGCCCGCCCCGGTGGGCGGGCTGCGCAACGACGCCGACCCGGAGGCGGAGTTCGCCGGCCTGGCGGCCTTCACGCCGTTCACCCCGCTCTACAACGCCACCGGCCAGCCGGCGGTGAGCGTGCCGCTGCACTGGACGCCGGCCGGTCTGCCGATCGGCGTGATGTTCGGCGGCCGGTACGGGGACGAGGCCACCCTCATCGCGCTGTCGGCGCAGCTGGAGGCGGCCCGGCCGTGGGCGCACCGGCGTCCCTCGATGTGGTGAGCGGACCCGTCAGGCAACGCTGAACCCTCCTGTGTCCGCCGTCCGGGCGTTGACATGGCCGACGCGCGGAACCATGCTGAGCAAGCGCTTAGTAACCCGTCGGACAGTTGGGCACAGGAGGCATCAGATGTCGCAGGCCAGGATCTTCGCTTCGCTGGACGATCTCCGGGCGGCGGTCGGCGAGCAGCTCGGTACGACCGGCTGGCTGGAGATCGACCAGAAGCGGATCGACCTGTTCGCGGAGGCCACCGGCGACCACCAGTGGATCCATGTCGACCCGGAGAAGGCCGCGCAGGGACCGTTCGGCACCACCATCGCGCACGGCTATCTGACGCTGTCGCTGATCCCGTCGCTCACGCCCGACCTCTTCCGGGTCGAGGGCGTGAAGATGGGCGTCAACTACGGCGTCAACAAGGTCCGCTTCCCGGCGCCCGTCCCGGTCGGTTCCCGGCTGCGGGCGACCGCGCAGATCGCGGAGGTCACCGAGGTCGGCGGGGGCGTCCAGCTCGTCACCAAGGTGACGATCGAGCGCGAGGGCGGGGACAAGCCGGTGTGCGTCGCGGAGACGGTGGCCCGCTTCTACCTCTGAGAGCCCTACGGCTGCCGCGGGCCGACCATGCGCCCGACGAGATCGGCGTAGAGCACGCCGACGTCGTCCGGCGTACGGCGTCCGTCGGGGTTGAACCAGCGGGCGACGTCGATGCACAGCGACAGGATGGCGAGCGCCGTACCGGCGACGTCCGGCACGTCGAACTCGCCGGTCCGTACGCCGTCCTCGATGATCGAGCGGACCGCGCGCTCGGACTTACGGCGCAGAGCGACGATCTCGGTGTAGTGGTCCTCGGCGAGGGCGCCCAGCTCGTACTGCACGACGCGCGCGGTGGTGTGCCGCTCCGCGTGCCAGCTGACGAAGGCCCGGACGGCGACGGCGAGCCGCTCGCCCGGCGCGCCGGCGCCGTTGGCGGCCTCTTCGAGCAGCCCGACCGAGCGCAGATGGCCGACCCGGCTGATCTGGTAGAGCAGCTCTTCTTTGGTCTTGTAGTGGATGTAGAGCGCGGCGGGGCTCATCCCGGCGCGCCCGGCGATGTCGCGGGTCGTCGTCGCGTGATACCCGCGCTCGGCGAACGCCTCGACCGCGGCGATCACCAGCCGACGGGCCGCATCGGGGGTGACGTCGCTCCACGCGTCGGGCGTTCCTGCCTCCACATCCATGGCCGACACCCTACAGCCAAGGTGAGCAAGCGCTTAGATACCGGCCGGTCGGTCAATCGGACCGGGCTAGAAGGCGGAGACCCCGGTCAGGGCGCGCCCGATGAGCAACTTGTGGATCTGACTGGTGCCCTCGTACAACGTCATGACGCGCGCGTCCCGCAGCAGCTTCCCCGCCGGGTACTCGTCGATGTACCCGTACCCGCCGAACACCTGCAGCGCGTTGTTGGCGGCGCGCACCGCGGCCTCGCTCGCGTAGAGCTTCGCCACCGAGGACTCGGTGGCGAAGGGCAGCCCGCGGTCGATGTGGTCGGCGACCCGCCAGGTGAGGAGCCGGGCGGCGTCCACGTCCACGGCGATGTCGGATATCAGCTCCTGCACCAGCTGGTGGTGAGCGATCGGCTTGCCGAACTGCTCGCGCTCCCCCGCGTACGCCACGGCCGCGTCCAGGCACGCCTGGGCGATCCCGACACAGCCCGCCGCGACCGACATCCGGCCCTTGGCCAGGGCGGACATCGCGACCGAGAAGCCCTTGCCCTCGGGCGCGATCATCGCGGAGGCCGGTACGCGGACACCGTCGAGCACCAGCTCGGCGGTGGCCTGACCGCGCAGCCCGAGCTTCCCGTGGATCTCCGTGCGGGTCAGCCCAGGGGTGTCGGTGGGCACCAGGAAGGCACTGACGCCCTTGTGACCCGGCGCCGTCGCGGGGTCGCCGGTGCGCGCGAAGAGCAGCACGACATCGGCCCAGGTGCCGTTGGTGATGAACATCTTCGAGCCGGTGATGACGTACGAGTCCCCGTCGCGCACCGCCCGCGTCGTCAGGTTCGCGGCGTCCGAGCCGGTACCGGGCTCGGTCAGCCCGAAGCAGCCGACCGCCTCACCGGACGTGAGCCGCGGCAGCCACGCGCGCTTCTGCTCCTCGCTCCCCCAGTACGCGATCGACTTGGCGACCAGCCCCAACGACACCGAGACGATGCCGCGCACGGCGGAGTCGCCACGCCCCAGCTCCTCGGTGACGAGGCAGTACGCGAGATGATCACCGCCCGAGCCGCCGTACTCCTCGTCGATGGTGAGCCCGAGGAACC
Source organism: Streptomyces sp. SID13666 (assembly GCF_010548325.1). Classification (NCBI taxonomy): domain Bacteria; kingdom Bacillati; phylum Actinomycetota; class Actinomycetes; order Kitasatosporales; family Streptomycetaceae; genus Streptomyces; species Streptomyces sp. SID13666. The sequence goes on from NZ_JAAGLX010000011.1 coordinate 145,081, forward strand.
CGAGCGCGCCGAGCTTCTTGACGATCCCCCGGTCCACGCTCTCGGCGCGGTCCCACGCCACCACGTGCGGCGTGATCTCGCGCTCCGTGAAGTCCCTGGCGAGCTGCCGGACGGCGGTCTGCTCCTGCGAGAGCGCAAGGTCCACGGGGGGCACCTCCCATAAATTAGCACCGCTAGTTTTCAGTACGCAGGCCCTACTATGCGTGGCATGGCCCGCCCTCGCAAGCCCCTCCTGAACCGCGAACTCATCGTCGCCGCGGCGCTCACGCTCGTGGACACGGAAGGCCTGCAGGCGCTCTCGACCCGGCGGCTCGCGGCCGTACTCGGGGTCAGCGGGCCGTCGCTCTACAACCACTTCAAGGTCAAGGACGACATCCTGGACGCGGTCGCCGACACGGTCGTCTCCCAGGTCGATCTGTCGATGTTCCAGGGCGGCCCCGACTGGCGGACAGCGCTCCTGGAATGGGGCCGCTCCTACCGCGCGGCCCTCACCGCCCACCCCAACATCGTGCCGTTCCTCGCCCAGGGCCCCGGCCGCCGGCCGGCCGGCCTCCGCATGGCCGACGCCGTCTTCGGCGGCATGGTCGACGCCGGCTGGCCCCCCGCCCACGCGACCCGCATCGGCGCGCTGATGCGGTACTTCGTGGCCGGCTCGGCGCTCGGCTCCTTCGCCCGCGGCTTCGTCGACGACGCGGGAGCGTACGACCCGGCCGACTACCCGCACCTGGGCAGCGCGCATCTGCTGGCGGAACATCAGCAGCAGGTCGACGAGGGGGCTTTCGACCAGGGCTTGCAGGCCCTGGTCGACGGACTCTCCATCCAGTTCAAGGACGGCGGTTACGATGCCCCGCATGTCTGATGACGTGCGGGTGGAGTACCGGAAGTACGACGGATCGTTGCACTGGAACATGGCCATGCGCCGACTGGGCGAGGACGAGCACGGCGTCTGGCTCGGGGCGCCCAAGGGAAGCGTCTCGCGGAAGGGCCACGGCCCGGAGATCGTGTTCGCCGACGCGTACGTGCTGCTGTTCCCCCGCGAAGCGTGGTGGACCGGCACCTTCAACGCGGCACCCCGCCGCACCGAGATCTACTGCGACGTCACCACCCCGCCGCAGTGGCTCTCCCCCACCGAGGTCACCATGATCGACCTGGATCTCGACGTCATCCGCAAGCGCGGCGAGCCGACACCGCTCCTGGTGGACGAGGACGAGTTCGCCGAGCATCAGGTGCGCTACGGATATCCGGCCGACGTCATCGAGCAGGCCGCCGGAGCGGCGCAATGGCTCATGCAGCAAGTAGGCGACGGAGCCGAGCCGTTCACCACGGCCTACCGCGGGTGGCTCGCCCAGGTCGAGTAGAGACGGCGCGGCAGTCGATTTCGAACCGCCGCCCCGCAGGACCCGGGCACCGCACCCACCACGCACCATCAGTCGAAAACCACCAAGGCCCGGCCACCCCGCCCAGCCGTCATAGCCTCGAACGCCGCCGGGATGCCGTCCAGGCCAATGCGTTCCGTCACCATCGCGCCCAGGTCGAGACGCCCCGCCCGAATGTGTTCCGCGAGCACCGGCAGGTCCCTGGCCGGGTCGCTGTTCCCGTACACGCAGCCGGACAAGGTACGGCCGAAGTAGAACAGTTCCAGCGCGGAGAACGTGACCTGCTGGTCCTGGCCGCCGATGCCGACGACCGTCGTCCGCCCGCCGCGGCGGGTCGCCGACCAGGCGGTCCGGATGGTGTCGGCGCGGCCGACGCACTCGATCGCGACGTCCGTCCCGTACCCGCCCGTCAGCTTGCGGATCCGCTTCGCGGTGTCCGACGTGCCGGAGGAGTCGTCGGAGGCGAGCACGAACTCGGTGGCCCCCGCCGCCCTCGCCAGTTCCTCCTTCGCCGGCGAGACGTCGACGGCGATCACCGGCCCGGCGCCCGCGATGCGGGCGGACTGCAGCACGGACAGCCCGACGCCCCCGACCCCGAAGACCGCGACCGACTCACCGGCGCGGACCCGCGCGGCGTGGTGGACGGCCCCGTAACCGGTGAGGACCGCGCAGCCGAGCAGGGCGGCGTCCGTGAGCGGGATCCCGTCCGGCAGCGGCAGGATCGCGTTCTCAGGGACGACCGTCTCCTCGGCGAAGACGGCGGTGCCCAGGCCCGGGTACAGCTCGCTGCCGTCGGCGGAGAGCTTCGCGTACGGGACGGTGGCGGCGGCGCCGGCGTTGGCGCAGAGCCAGGGCTCGTCCAGGGCGCAGAAGTGGCAGGCCCCGCAGGAGGGCGCCCAGTTGAGGACGACGCGGTCGCCAGGAGCGACCGCCGTGACCCCCTCGCCCACCTCGATGACGGTCCCAGCGCCCTCGTGCCCGAGGACGGCCGGGACGGGCTGGCGCAGGGTCCCGTTGGACAGCGACAGGTCGGAGTGGCAGACACCCGCGGCGGCGAGACGCACCCGGACCTGGCCCGGGCCCGGTGCCGGGATCTCGATCTCGGTGACGATCAGGGGCTGGCTGACGGCGGGAAGGACGGCGGCGCGGACCACGGGGTTCCTCTCGGACTCTCTGCTGGGACTGCTCGGGTCACCCGGCTCTGACGGTGTTCGGGCAGCCGGAAGCACGGTACTCAATCACCGCGGAACACCGGACGGGGGCCGGACCCGGAACCGGCCCTCGGAACCGGACCTGAGCACCGGACCGGAGAACCGGACCTCAGAACTGCAGCGACTTCGTCTGCAGGTACTCCGCCAGCCCATGGGCACCGAGCTCCCGGCCGACACCCGACTGCTTGTACCCGCCGAACGGCGCCAGCGGGTTGAACCGGCCGCCGTTGATGTCGACCTGCCCGGTGTCCATCCGGCGGGCGAAGGCCACGGCTTCGGACTCCTCGGCCGCCCAGACCGCGCCCGCGAGACCGTAGACGGTGCCGTTGGCGATGCGCAGGGCGTCGTCCTCGTCCTGGTACTTCAGGATCGCGACGACCGGGCCGAAGATCTCCTCCTGGGCGATGGTCATGTCCGGGGTGACGTCGGCGAAGACGGTCGGCCGGATGTAGTAGCCGTCGCCGAAGCCCTCGGGGGCGTCGGGCCCGCCCGCGACGACCCTGGCGCCCTCCTCGATGCCGCGCCGGATGTAGCCGCGGACCCGGTCGCGCTGTTTGGCGTTGACGACCGGCCCGAGCCGGTCCCCCGGCACGTACTTGGCGGCGGCGGCCGTGGCGATCTCCACGGCCTCGTCGTAGCGGTCGGCGTCGACGAGCATGCGCGTCCAGGCGCTGCAGGTCTGGCCGGAGTTGGCGAAGACATTGCCGAGCCCCACGTTGACCGCCTTGGCGAGGTCGGCGCTCGGCAGGATGACGTTGGCGGACTTGCCGCCGAGTTCGAGGGCGACGCGCTTGACGGCGGCGCCCGCGGTGGCGCCGATCTGCTTGCCGACGGCGGTGGAGCCGGTGAACGAGACGAGGTCCACGCCGTCGTGGGCGGCCAGCGCCTGTCCGGCGACCGGGCCGAGGCCGGTGACCAGGTTGAACACCCCGGCCGGGATGCCCGCCTCGTCGACGGCCTCGGCGAAGAGCTGCGCGGTGAGCGGGGTGTCCTCGGCGGGCTTGAGGACGATCGTGCAGCCGGCGGCGAGCGCGGGGGCGACCTTGGCGACGATCTGGTGCAGCGGGTAGTTCCAGGGCGTGATGGCGCCGACGACGCCCACCGGCTCCTGCAGGACGGTGGAGTTGCCGACCTTCTCCTCGAAGGCGTACGACGCGGCGAGCTGCGCGTACGAGCCGGCGACGGCGATCGGCAGGTCCGTGTGGACGGCGGCGGCGAAGCCGAGCGGGGCGCCGAGTTCGGCGCTGATCGTCCCGGCGATCTCCTCGCGGCGGGCGGCCAGCCGGTCGCGCAGCGCGCCGATGAGGGCGGCGCGGTCGGCGGGGGCGGTCGCGGCCCACGCGGGGAGCGCGGCGCGCGCGGCCCGTACGGCGGCGTCGACGTCCTGCGAGGTGCCGGCCGGCACGGATCCGATGACCTGCTCGTCCGCCGGATTGACCACCTCGATCGACTCGTGCCCGGCGGCGGGGCGCCAGGCCCCGTCGATGTACATGCCGTCGTGAGCCTTCACGTCGTCGTCCTCCCGGTAGGGGGCGGGTTTGCCTGACCCACCCAAACTAGCGCCGTTAGTTTTCGCACGCCAGAGGCCCTTCCGTGCTCTGGCTCACGTGCGGACCCACGCCCGCGCGCCGCCCTGACAGGACGGATCGGGCGACCGCCCACGCCCGCCGGACGGAGATCAGTCACCGCCCGGGAGACCCGGGAGACCCGGCACACCCGGCAGCGCCGAGACCTGCACCGGGAAGCCGTTGAGGACGGCCGTGCCGGAGAGCGGGTCGAGGCGGCTGCCGTCCAGGAGTTGGTTGACGTTGACCCCGGGGTGCAGCCCTGCCGTGGCGAGCCGGGTGCCGCCGCGGTCGTGGCCCCAGCCGTGCGGCAGGCTGACGACGCCCGGGCGTACGGCGTCGGTGACCTCGACCGGTGCCTCGATCTCGCCGCCGTCGCCCTTCACCAGGGCGGTCCCCCCGTCCGCGAGCCCGAACCGGGCCGCGTCCTCGGGGTGGACCTGCAGGGTGCACAGGTTGGTGCCGCCGGAGAGCGCCGGCAGGTTGTGCATCCAGCTGTTGTTGGAGCGCAGGTGGCGGCGGCCGATGAGGACGGGCCCCGCCGCCCGTTCGGTCAGCGAGCGCAGCAGCCGCGGCACGTCGGCGGCGATCGGCGCCGGGGCGAGTTCGATCCGGCCCGACGGGGTGCGGAGCACCTCGGGGATGCGGGGGGCGAGCGGACCGAGGTCGATGCCGTGCGGCTGGGCGAGGACCTTGTCGAGGGTGAGGCCGTACGGGCCGAGGCGGAGCATGAGGTCGAGCCGCCGCTCGTATCCGGTCCGGCCGCCGAGCCGGGCCGCCAGCTCGGCCGGGTCGCCGCCGTGCAGCGGCGAGAGCGGGTCGGCGGTCGCGCGGGCGAGCAGCCGGACGATGGCCTGTTCGTCCACGGCGGCGGGGTCCGCGTCCGGCCCGGCGCCGGACAGGATCTGGACCAGCCGGGCGTAGATCTCGGGCTCGCCGGGGCGGCCGTCCTCCAGTTCCACGACCGGGCGGCTGTACCGCACGGTGTTGCGGACGGCGAGCGTGGAGAAGGCGAAGTCGTAGTGCGCGCTCTGCGTCGGCCGCGGCGGCGGCAGGACGACGTGGGCGTGCCGGGAGGTCTCGTTGAGGTACGGGTCGACGCTGACCATGAAGTCCAGCCCCGCCAGCGCCCGGTCGAGACGGTGGCCGTCGGGCGCCGAGAGCACCGGGTTGGCGGCGAGGGCGATGACGGCCCGGACGCGGCCTTCGCCGGGGGTGTCGATCTCCTCGGCGAGGGCGGTGCTGGGGAGTTCGCTCTTCACCTCGGGGTGGCCGGAGACCCGGCTGTGCCAGCGGCCGACGGTGAAGCCCTTGCCGGGCGCGGCGGGCCGGGGTGCCCGTGCGGTCGGGGAGAGCGGGAACATGGCGCCGCCGGGCCGGTCGAGGTTGCCGGTCAGCACGTTGAGCACGTCCACGAGCCAACTGCACAGGGTGCCGAACTCGACGGCGGTGCTGCCGAGCCGCCCGTAGACGGCGGCGCTGGGCGCGGCGGCCAGTTCGCGGGCGAGGGCGCGGATCTCGGCGGCCGGCACCTCGCACACGCCCTCGACGGCCTCCGGGGTGAAGGCGGCGGCGAGCGCGCGTACCTCCTCCACGCCGGTCACCTGGTCCGTGAGCGCGCCGAGATCGGTGAGGCCCTCGGCGAACAGCACCTGCACGACGGCGAAGAGCAGCGCGGCGTCGGTGCCCGGCCGCAGCGAGACGTGCCGGTCGGCGACCTCCGCGGTGCGGGTGCGCTTGGGGTCGATCACGGTGATCCGTCCGCCGCGCCGACACAGCGCTTTCAGCTTGCCGGGGAAGTCGGCGGCGGTGGCCAGACTGCCGTTGGAGACCAGCGGGTTCGCACCGATGATCAGCAGATGGTCGGTACGGTCCAGGTCGGGAACCGGGATCGCGTTCGGGTCGCCGAAGAGATAGCCGCACGCGACGTGCTTGGGCATCTGGTCCAGGGTGCTGGCGGAGAAGATGTTGCGGCTGCGCAGCGCGCCGACGATCTGCGCGGGGTAGAGGCCGCCCGCGACGGTGTGGACGTTGGGATTGCCGAGGACGACGCCGACGGCGTCGGGCCCGTGCGCGGCGGTGACCGCGCCGAGCCCGGCGGCGACGGCGGCGAACGCCTCGGCCCAGCCGGTCTCGACGAGCCGGCCGTCCCGGCGTACGAGGGGGCGGCTCAGCCGGTCGGGGTCGGCGTCGAGTGCGCCGAAGGTCGCCCCCTTGGGGCAGATGAAGCCAGCGCTGAACACGTCGTCGCGGTCGCCGCGGGCGCTCGTGACCGTGTCACCGTCAAGGGTGAGTGTCAGACCGCAGGTGGCCTCGCACAGCGGGCAGATACGCAGGGCGGTACGGGTCATCGGGCTCTCCTGGGACGACGGCAGCGCACGTACAGGCGAGCATACCGACCGGTATGCATGTGGGAACCCCCAGGACGGCCCCAATCGGGGCGAGGGCTCGACGAACCGGCCTGCCGTCCAAGAGAGGCGGCCTACCGTGCGAGATAAGCGCGCAGCATGCGTTTCGTCTCGGCGATCACGGCCGGATCCCCCGCCGGATCGGTACGGAAGGCCAGCTGGAGCAGGGCGTCGGCGGCCTCCACGCTGATCACGAAGGTGAGCCGGGCGTACGCGTCCGCCGGGTCGAGGCCCAGCCGCCCGGCGAGCAGTTCCAGCAGCCGGTCGGCGACGTGGCGATTGGGCTCGGATTCGCCGGGGATGCCGAAGTCGACGAGCTCGAAGCCGGGGGTGACGCCCTTCATCGCGATGTACTCGTCGACGACCACCCCGACGGCGACATCGAGCGACAGCGGTCCGGCACCGGCGCCCGCCCCGGGCGCCGCCCCGCCTCCCGGTTCCGCGAGGCGGGCCGTGACGCGGTCCAGGTACCGGTCGAGGTTGCGCTGCGCCAGGGCGTCGGCCATCGCGCGCTTGTTGGAGAAGAACCGGTAGACGGAGCCGATGGGGACGCCGGCGCGTACGGCGACCGCGCGGGTGCTGAGGCTCTCGTACCCGGCCTCGTCCAGCAGCTGGGCGCAGGCGTCGAGGATGCGGCTGAGGCGTTCGGTGCTGCGCTGCTGCACCGGGGTTCGGCGGAGCCCTTGGCCGGTCACGGCACACCCTCCTTTTCCGGCCACCCTAGCGGCGGCGGGGTCCAAGGTCATTGACGGTTCGCCGGTCCCATTCCTATGGTCGACCATAGGAATGGGACAACGGCACCGGGAGCGCACGATGGGCAACACGCACGACACGGACCTCACGTACTCCCCCGGTTTTGGGAACGAGCACGTCAGCGAGGCGGTGCCCGGAGCACTGCCGATCGGCCGGAACTCTCCGCAGCGCGCCCCGCTCGGCCTGTACGCGGAGCAGCTCAGCGGCACCGCGTTCACCGAGCCCCGGCACCAGAACCGCCGCAGCTGGCTGTACCGGATCCGCCCCTCGGCCGCGCATCCGCCGTTCCGCCGGGTCGACAACGGCGCGCTGCGCAGCGCGCCCTTCCTCGACGTGGAACCGGACCCCAACCGGCTGCGCTGGAGCGCGCCCGCGCTGCCGGACGTCCCCACGGACTTCGTCCAGGGCCTGGTCTCCGTCGGCGGCAACGGTGACGTGCTGCGCCGCGAGGGCATCGGCATCCACTGGTACGCGGCCAACACGTCGATGGCGGACCGGGTCTTCTCGTCCTCCGACGGCGAGTTCCTGATCGTGCCCGAGCACGGCACCCTGCTGCTCCGCACCGAGCTGGGCCTGCTCCAGGCCGGCCCCGGCGAGGTGGCCTTGATCCCGCGCGGGATGCGCTTCCGGGTGGAACTGCTGGACCCGACGGCCCGCGGCTATGTCTGTGAGAACTACGGGCAGGCGTTCCGGCTCCCCGACCTCGGCCCGATCGGGGCGAACGGGCTGGCCAACGCACGGGACTTCCTGGCGCCCGTGGCCGCCTTCGAGGACCGTGAGGAACCGGTCGAGGTGATCAACAAGTTCGGCGGCAACCTCTGGGCCGCGACCTATGACCACTCGCCGCTCGATGTCGTCGGCTGGCACGGCAACCTGGTCCCGTACGTCTACGACCTGCGGCGCTTCAACGTCCTGGGGTCACTGAGCTACGACCACCCGGACCCGTCGATCTTCACCGTGCTGACCGCCCCCTCCGACACCCCCGGGCTGGCCAACGCCGACTTCGTGGTCTTCGCGCCGCGCTGGCTGGTCGGCGAGGACACCTTCCGCCCGCCGTACTTCCACCGCAATGTCATGAGCGAGTTCATGGGCCTGATCGAGGGCGCGTACGACGCGAAGGCCGAGGGATTCGTCCCGGGCGGCGCCTCGCTGCACAACATGATGTCGGCGCACGGCCCGGACCGCGCCACCTTCGACAAGGCCAGCGCCGCCGAGCTGAAGCCGCAGAAGGTCGACGACGGGCTGGCGTTCATGTTCGAGACCCGCTGGCCCGTCGTACCGACCAGCGGCGCGCTCGCCGCCGATCACCGGCAGGAGGGTTACGACGAGGTGTGGCAGGGCCTTGAGCGGCACTTCCCCACCTCATGACCGCCTTCGCCCCGGACTCGATCGTCCTCAACCGCAAACTGCCGCTGTGGTACCAGGTCTCGCAGTCGCTGCGCGCCTCGATACTGGGCCGCCGGCCGGACGCCCCGCTGCGGCTGCCGACCGAGGACGACCTGGCCGGCCACTACGGCGTGAGCGTGCTGACGATGCGGCAGGCCCTCAAGGAGCTGGAGACGGAGGGGCTGATCAGCCGGCACCGGCGGCGCGGCACCTTCATCGAGCCGACCGCGCTGCGCGGCGCGCCGGTCCGGCTGCTGGGCTCGGTCGACGCGATCGTGGCCCAGCAGTCGGGTGAGCACACCGCGGTGCTCGGGCACGGGACCGCGCCGGTGCCGTCCTGGGCCGCCGAGCACTTCCCCGATCTGGCGGAGGCGGCCTTCTTCCGGCGGCTGCGCTGCGAGGAGAGCGGCGAGCCGACCAACTGGGCGGAGAACTTCGTCCGTCCGGAACTCGCCGAGCGCATCGATCTGGCCGATCTCGAACGGTGGCCGATGACGAAGGTCCTGCGGGACGCGCTCGGCGTGCGGATCAGCCGGATCACCGACACGGTGGAGGCCCGGCTGGCGGACCCGGAGACGGCACGGCTGCTCCAGGTCCCGCTGCTCAGCCCGATCCTGCACTACACCGGGGTGACGTACGACGATTCGGGCCGCGCGGTGGACGTGGTGCGGATCCACTACCGGGGGGACCGGTTCTCGTTCACCGTGACGATGGAGGCGCGCTGACACCGGGCGCCCGTCGCTTTGCTGTCGGTGGCAATCCGCACAGGTCGCGCTTCCCGGGTGGCGGTGCGGCCGCGAGCGCGGCTCAGTACGATGCCGACGGTGGGAAGCGCATCCGCGAATCCAGGCGCTGGGGAGGCCCGTGACGTGACACCGCCACGAGCTGCCGGCTCCGACTCCGGGGCGGGCCATGGCGCTCCCGTGCTCGCCGATCTGATGCCGTGGTCCGTGCCGCCGCTGCTGTACGGGCGGTCCTGGGCGGTGGCGCCCGACGCGAAGGCTCTCCGGGCCCGCTGGGACGCGCTGCTGGCGGCGCCGGACGACGCGGAACGTGAGCGGTTGCTGCGTCCGAGCCGGGCCCGCGGACTGCACACCCCGGCGCCCCAGCTCGCGGTCCCGGGACGGGACGGGCCGCCTGCGGCCACCACCCGGCTCGCCCGCGAGAGCGGGCCGTGCCCTGATCCGGTCCGCGTCCTGCACGGCGCCTTCGACCTGCAGTGGCTGATCCCCGACCACCGGCTCATCGACGCCGCCCGCCCGGAGCTGTGGCGGGTCGCCGACGAGCGGCAGATCTTCGCCGTGGAGCAGGCCAGGCTCCCGAACGTCCCCGGTCCCGCACTGGCGTTCGGCGCCGTGCTGCCCGACGGCCGGTCCCCCGCTGGGAAACCGGGCCGGATCCGGCCGCTGTACCGGCGGCCCGGCGGGCAGGACCCGAACTTCGCGCCCGGCCTGACCGAACTGCTCGGTGAGCTCCTGGGTCTGCCGGTGGGCGCCGAGGACCTCCTCGCCTGGATCACCGTCGCGGGCCTGCCGGCCCGGGACCAGCGGGACGGTGTCGTGGTGCCGCTCACCCGCGACCCGGAACTCTGGCTCGCGGCCGTCGAGCTGGGCCGTACGTCGATCTGGCTGCACACCCGGGGCGAGCGCTGCGCGGATCCCGCCGTGGGCCGGCCCGCCGGCCATCCCCGGCTGCCCGGCGGCCGGCGGCCGTACGTGCGCGCGCCGCTGCCCGCCCCGCCACGGGCCGGGGAGCTGGAGTACGACCCGGAGGAGGAGGCGCTGCGGATCGGGGACGGGCTGGTCTCACCGGTGCCGGCCGCCGCCTGGGAGTTCCACGCGGGCGGGGTGCGGGTGCTGGAGGCCTGGTACGAGCGGCGGACGGCCGTCGCGGCCCCGGGGACGCTGGAGGCGCTCCGCCCCGCGCGCTGGACCCGGGAGACGACCACGGAGCTGCTCGAACTCGTCACCGTGCTCACGCTGCTGGCCGCGCTCCGTCCGGAGCGGCGGAAGCTGGCGGAGCGGCTGGCGGCGGAACCGGGGTCGCGGCGGGCGCGCGCGGCGGGGATCTCCGCCGACGCGCTGCGCCTCGCGGGGGTGCTGCCCGCTCCCGCGGGAGCACGGCGCCCCGCCTCGGTGCTGGACCATCACGAGGAAGGGCCGGACGGTCAGTTCGCGTTGCTGTGAACCGTGGGCCGAGGCGCACAGGTCGGCTCGCACGGTGGCACGTTCGGACGGCGCGGGTGGTCGCCACAGGTGTCCGAACGCACGCGGACGCGCGTAGAGCTCCTGCCGTTCACGGCGAGCACACCGCAACGCCGCTGGCCGCAGCGCTGTGCCGGGACGGTGTGACCGCCGGAAGGTGGGATCAGCCGCGGCTGCCGAACAGCGAGCGCCGCAGGCGCCGCAGAGGCGCGAACAGCGACACCCGTGCACTGCGGCTCGCCTTGGTGCGCGCCGAATCCCGCGATGTCAGCTCCCGCATCAGCAACGTCGCCTCCGCACTCTCGCGGTGCGGTACGGCAGGGCCGCCCAGTATCGCGAGATGACGGTCCAGACGTGTGCTGGTCGTGCTGCTTCCGCAGTTGATGGCAGGCACTCTCGGCCTGCTTCGCATAGCTATTTGTTCCATGACACTCCCCACCCGTACGAGGGCACCCGGCCCGGGCAGGGTAACCCTATCGCCCCGACGCGTCACCTGCGCATCCCAGGTCCCGGATTCACCTTCCGGTCCTGGGTGTTGACGACTGAACAGCGAATTGCCGCCGCACGCAAGGCAGTTGGCGGCCACCCGACAGCCGGAGCCTACCCCCGGCCGCTCCCACCATCATCGCCGGGACCGGCTTCAACCACGCGTGCTTGAGGTAGATTTCCTCCGAATCACTCCGGTTACGGGCGGGGGTTCGCACATGAGCGAAGGCACGGGCGGTGAGCGGGTGCTCGCGGACCGCTACCGGCTGATCGGCGAACTCGGCCGCGGCGGCATGGGCGTCGTGTGGCGGGCCCGCGACGAACTGCTCGGCCGGGAGGTCGCGGTCAAGGAGGTGCGGGCGCCCGCCGGCCTCGACGAGCGCGAGGTGCGGCAGCTGTACGCCCGCCTGGAGCAGGAGGGCCGGGCCGCGGCCCGGATCATCCACCCGAACGTGATCACGGTGTACGACGTGGCGGTGGCCGGCGGCGCGCCGTGGATCGTCATGGAGCTCGTCCGGGGGCTGACCCTCGCCGACGTCCTCGACGCGGACGGCCGGATGACCCCGCGGCGGGCGGCGGACATCGGCGCGCACGTCCTGGCAGGTCTGCGCGCGGCGCACGCCGCGGGGGTGCTGCACCGGGACGTGAAGCCCGGCAACGTCCTGATCGCCAATGACGGCCGGGTCGTCCTCACGGACTTCGGCATCGCGATGATCGAGGGCACCGCGGCGCTGACCCGCACCGGCGAGCTGATCGGATCGCCGGAATACCTGGCACCCGAGCGGGCCATGGGGAACGCCCCGGGGCCGGAGTCGGACCTGTGGTCCCTGGGGGTGCTGATCTACCGGTCGGTGGAGGGGGCGTCGCCGTTCCGCCGCGATTCGGCGTTGAGCACGCTGCGCGCGGCCGTCGACGACGAACTGCCCGAGCCGCGCCGGGCGGGGACGCTGGGTCCGGTGCTGGAGGGGCTGCTGCGCAAGCGCCCGGCGGACCGCATCAGCGGGAGCGAGGCCCAGGAGATGCTGGACGCTGTTGCGGCCGGCCGCACCGGGCCGCCGTCCACCGGGCATCCCCCGGCCGCTTCCGGCTCCTCGCCCCGGACGAAGCCGCTACCGCAACCGCTGCCGCGACCGGTGCCGCAGCCGGTGCCGTCCGGCGGGACCGGCGGCCCGACACCGCCGACCGTCCCGGGGTACGGATCCCCGTACGGGCCGGGGCCCTCGTCCTACGGCGCCGAGCCGGATCCGACGCGGCGCCGGCGGGTCGCGACGGTGCTGGCGGCGGGGGCGCTGGTGCTCGCCCTGACGGCGGGCGTGGTGGCCTGGACGCTGCTGGACCACGGGACGGAGGACGACAAGGCGTCCACCGGCGGGGCCGGAGCGAGTTCGAGCAGCAGTACCCCGTCCACCGGCACGGGAACGTCCACGACCCGGACCACTCCGCCGACGACCACGGCGGGTCCGACGGTCACGACGACCACGGCGTCCCCTTCGTCGTCCGGCATTCCGGTCGTCAAGGTCACCATCAAGGTGACCGCCGAGCGGGACAGTTATACGGGGCCGTGCCCGGCGCCGTCCGGCCAGGCACCGGAGTTCACCGCGGTGATCACAGTGGACCGCACCCCGGCGACGGTGGTGTTCCGCTGGACGACGGACAGCGGCCGCAACTCCGACCCCGGGTGGAAGACCGCCGAGTTCGCCGCGGACGGCCCGAAGTCCCGGACGTACCAGCACACCGAGCTGTCGTTCGAGGCGGGCAAGCAGAGCACCGACCGGATCGTGGTGGAGGTCGGGGCCCCGAAGCAGTTCCGGTCGGACCCGGTGTCGTTCACGGTGGACTGCCGACCGGATCCGCCGGCGTCGACGACGCCGGCGGCCGGGGTGAACGGTACGGATCGGTCAGCGCATCGGTCAGCGCATCAGGCGGCGGAGCTGAACGCGGGCAGGTAGCCGCCGGACTGGCCGGCCGCCTTGGGGTGGTAGGACTCGTCGATCGGGAACGTCAGGCTGTTCAGCCAGGGTGATCCCGAGCAGAGTTCGTGCCCGGTGAAGGTGCCGCGCACATCGGCGAAGCTGAAGCCGTGGTTGGCGGCGCGCTTGGCCGTCACGGTGTCGAGCTCGTCGGCCGCGCCGTTGATCGCGGCACGGGAGGTGTCACTGAGCCCGCCCCAGCAATTTCCGTTGATCTTGTAGAAGTGCGGGTAGCCCACCACGACCACATGGGCGTTGGGGGCCTTGGCGTGGATCGCGTCGTATACGTTGTCGAGGAGACCGGGGAGGGTGTTGTCCGCGTAGGTGCGAGCCTGCGCGATCCGGGCCAGACAGGTGCTCTCGGAGTTGAGCACACAGGTGGTCATGACGTCGGAGAAGCCCGCGTCATTGCCGCCGATGCTGATGCTCACCAGTCCGGTGGACGCGTTGAGCGGACCGAGCTGGTTGTTGAGGACGTCACCGGTACGGGCACCGGAGCAGGCGGTGAAGGCGAACGAGGACGGGGCGTGGGCCGCCGCCCACAGTGCGGGATAGGCCTTGGTACTGCGCTTGCAGTCACCGCTGGAGCTGTCGTAGCTGCCGGCGCCGACGCCCGCGGAGTACGAGTCTCCGAGGGCTGCGTACGAGGGCGCCGCGGCGTGCGCGGGGGCCGCGCCGATGAGCGCGAGGCCAGTGGTGAGGATCAGCGCGGATACGGCTGATGCCAACCGGGACAGTCTCATGGAACCTCCCTGGGCAGGATCTCTGCGAGACCTGTTGTACCCGCCGGTAACCCACGGGGGGAAGTGTCCTGACCATGAATCTTTGTCGTGTGCATTGCATTCATATGAAACGTCCGTAACGCCTCAACTCCACGCCGACCAGGCCGCGTCCAAACCTCTTCCAGGCCTCGTTCCGGCCTCGTTCCGCGGCTCGTTCCCGGCCCGGTTCAGGGGTTGGTTTCCGGCCCGGAAAAGCACTGGGCGGATGCGGCCCCCGTGCCGGATCATGGGCCGCATGTCCGCAAAGCCCCATGACCCGAGGAGGCCTGTGCCGCAGAGCCTGCCCGACCCCGCACACGCCCGGCACGCCCCGCGCCCGCCGCACCGCGCGGTACCCGTCCATCTGCGCCTGGACGACAGCGATTCGCCGTCCGACGTCGTCGACGCGCTCTTCCTCGGGCGCTTCACCTCCGGCGAGCAGCCGTACTCCCGCGGCGCGTCCCTGGAGAACGTCAAGTCCGGCCTGACGCTGATCCCGTCGGACGCCGCCGTGCTGCGCCAGGCCCGCGACAAGGACCGCAGCGCCACGCTCGCCGAGGGCGACGGCTGGACGATCCTGATCTCCCGCTGGAACCGCGGCGCGGACGTCACGGTCGCCGCCGTCACCGACGAACTGGCCGAGCAGGTGCTCGCGCGGGCCGTCGAGGACGCCGAGGACGAGCCCGAACCCCAGCCCGAGACCGTGAACATGGGCTTCTGGTACGTCTCACCGCGCCGCGGCCCGCACCGCACCACCCGGCAGATCTCCGCCGCCACCTGGGAAGAGCTCCGCGGCAACTACACGGCCCCGGTGGCCGAGGCCATGGACGGCCTCATGAAACTCACCAAGGACGACATCACCGGCCGGCTGCTGCTCCTGCACGGCCCGCCCGGCACCGGCAAGACCTCGGCGCTGCGCACCCTGGCCCGCTCCTGGCGCGACTGGTGCCAGGTGGACTGCGTCCTGGACCCCGAGCGGCTCTTCAACGACGTCGGCTATCTGATGGACATCGCCATCGGCGAGGACGACGGCACGGCCGGCGGCCGCTGGCGGCTGCTGCTCCTGGAGGACTGCGACGAACTGATCCGCGGTCAGGCCAAGCACCAGACCGGCCAGGCGCTCTCCCGGCTGCTCAACCTGACCGACGGCCTGCTCGGCCAGGGCCGCAACGTGCTCGTCGGCATCACCACCAACGAGGACCTGGAACGGCTGCACCCCGCCGTCGTCCGGCCGGGCCGCTGTCTGTCGCGGATCGAGGTCGGCCCGCTGACCCGCGACGAGTCCGCCGCCTGGCTCGGCACCACCGAGGGCATCGGGCGCGAGGGCGCCACCCTCGCCGAACTGTACGCGCTGCGGCGCGGAGCCGGCTCCACCATCCCGGCTCCGGCCCCGACGTCGGACGGTCTGTACCTCTGATCGGTACCGGGTTCGGGTGGGGCTTCGGCCGGGTGTCGCGGACGTCGCAGGTGCGGCGCGCGCCCCGGAGCGAGGACCTGCCCAACGGCGGGGTCCTGGCCGTCGGAGGGGGCGTGCCCGTCGGAGGGGGCCTAGCTGTCGTAGGCGGCGCGCAGCGCTTCCTGGACGGCGGCGAGGGCGGCCGCGCGGTCCAGCCCGAGGCGGTGGGCGCGCTGCGCGAACTCCGCGGCGGCGGCAGCGGCGGCGGGCTCGGCGGCGTCGCCGGCGGCGGCGACGAAGGTGCCGTTCCGGCCGCGGGTCTCGACGACGCCGTCGGCCTCGAGGGCGCGGTAGGCCTTGGCGACCGTGTTGGCCGCGAGGCCCAGCTCCTCGGCGAGGCCCCGGACAGTCGGGAGCTTGTGGCCGACGGGGAGTCGGCCGGTGCGCGCCTGATCGGCGATCTGCTCACGCACTTGCTCGAAGGGGGCGGTGGCCGCGTCGGCGGCGACGGTGATCCTCAGGCTCATGGCGGCGATCCTGGCACAACGGGCCCGGCCGACGAGTTCACCCACGACCAGGTCGGCGCGCGTCAGCTCCGGTCCGGTTCCGTGTCCGCCCCGCTGCGCGTGCGCTGATAGTGGCGGGCGACCCGGGCCCGGTTGCCGCACGCCGGCTTGCACCATTCCTGCCGGCCGTGTCCCTTGACGAAGTAGCGCACGCAGCGCGGTGCCGTGCAGGCCCGCAGCAGTTCCCGTTGCGGACCCGCCAGGAACTCGATGGCGGCACGGGCCAGAGCGGCGACGATCCGCACCCCCGGGTCGTCTGCGGTGGACAGCAGCCGGACGGCCGGAGTCTCATCCTGAAGCCAGACCAGCTGAGGGGCGACCGGTTCACCCGCGGCCGCGGAGTTGAGCCGGTCGAGTGCCTGCTCGGCGGGCAGGAGGCGGTCGGCGTCCGCGCGGCTCGGCGGGGCGGGGCTCACGGCCAGGGCAAAGAGCGCCCGGACCGCCTGTCGGAGGGCGACGACACGGTCTCTGAGCTCCTCGTCCGCGGCGAATTCCGCGCCGGCTGCGCTGTGCACGGAGAGCAGGCCGGCCCGCTCCTGGATCCAGCGGGTCGTCTCCTCGACGGTGGTGAGGTCGTCGGCGACGCCGCCGTCCCCGTCGTGCCGGACGGTGCTCACCAGCTCCAACGCCAGCTGACGTGCCATGGATCTCCCCTCTCCACCGCGGATCCGGCCGTTCGACGACCTCATCCCAGCCTACGGCCCCTAATGAGGGAGAAGGGCTCTCTCATTAGGGCGCGAGCCTCACGAAGGCAGCCCGAGGTTGCGGTACCTGGCCCGCCGGGCGGCCAGCCGTTCGCCGCGGTCACGGGCCCGCAGAGCGGCCAGCTCGGTACCGAGCAGAGCGCCGAGGCGGGTGAGGAACTCGCCGGGGTCGTCCGCCGCGTCGGGAGTCTCCTCGACGATGGTGTCGACGATCCGGTTGGCGAGCAGATCGGCGGAACTCACGCCCTGCCGCTCCGCGACCTCGAACGCCCGGTCCGTCGTGCGGTAGAGGATCGCCGACGCGCCTTCCGGCGGAAGCGGCGAGAGCCAGGCGTGCCGGGCGGCGATGACGCGGTCGGCGGGCAGCAGCGCCAGGGCGCCGCCGCCCGCGCCCTGGCCGAGCAGCAGACAGAGGGTCGGTGCCCGGAGGGTGACGAGGTCGGCGAGGCAGCGGGCGATCTCCCCCGCGAGGCCGCCCTCCTCCGCCTCCCGGCTGAGCGCCGCACCCGCGGTGTCGATGACGGTGAGCAGCGGCAGGTCGAGTTCGGCCGCGATCCGCATACCGCGCCGCGCCTCCCGCAGCCCGGCCGGACCCAGCGGGGCGGGCCCCGCCTCGTCCGGGCGCCGGTCGTGGCCGAGCACGACACACGGCGTCGGCCCGAACCTGGCCAGCGCGAGCAGCAGTCCGGGGTCACGTTCGCCCGCGCCGGTGCCGCTCAGCGGGGTGACCTCCCGCCCGGCTCCTTCGAGCAGCGCCCGCAGTCCCGGCCGGTCCGGGCGGCGCGAGCGCCGGATCGAGTCGGCGGTGGAGACCTCAGCAACCGTGCCCGCCCGCCGGTCGGCACCGGAAACAGCCTCCACGTCATCACCCGCCTCACCGCACAGCACGTCCAGCGCCCGCGCCGCGACCCCGGCCAGCTGTCCCGCCGGGAGCACGGCGTCGACCAGGCCGTTGGCCAGCAGGTTCTCGGCGACCTGGACACCGGCCGGGAACGGCTCGCCGTACAGCGCCTCATGGACCCGCGGACCGAGAAACCCGATCAGTGCTCCCGGTTCCGCGGCCGTGACATGGCCCAGCGATCCCCACGACGCGAGCACCCCGCCCGTGGTCGGATGCCGCAGGTACACGAGGTAGGGCAGCCCGGCCGCCTTGTGGTCGGTGATGGCGGCCGCGACCTTGACCATCTGCAGGAAGGCGATGGTGCCCTCCTGCATCCGCGTGCCGCCGGAGGCCGGGGACGCGAGCAGCGGCAGCCGCTCCCGCGTCGCCCGCTCCACCGCGGTCACCAGCCGCGTCCCGGCCGCCACCCCGATCGACCCGCCGAGAAACCCGAACTCCCCCGCGATCAGCGCCACCCGCCGACCCCGGATCCGTCCCTCACCCGTGACGACGGATTCATCGAGTCCGGTCCGCAGCCGCGCCTTCTCCACATCGGCCCGGTACTCCGCCGCCTCGGGCAGCACGGTGACGGGCTCGTCCCAGCGACGCCAGCTGCCTGCGTCGACGACGGCCTCGATCAGTTCCAGCGCGGCAGGCCGTCGGCTCGGTTCAGTCATGCCGCCACCCTGCCACGGCCGATCACCGGGGCGCGTTCTTAATCAGCTCTCAGGGGCCCCTTAACGCGCCCATAAAGATCGGGTTTTCGCAGTTGGCGGCGGGGTTCTGACGGTTCTTCGGGGCTAGCGTGCTGCTCGTTGGGCCCGTGCCACCGTCGAAGGAGACCCCCGGAATGACCGTACGTCGCAAGGCTGCCGCAGTCGCTGTCATGGGCTTCGGGCCGCTGGTGCTGACCGGCCTGGCCTCCGCTCCCGCGAGCGCGCACGGCTCGATGTCGAACCCGGTCAGCCGGGTGTCCGCCTGCTACGCGGAGGGTCCGGAGAGTCCGCGGTCCGCCGCGTGCAAGGCCGCTGTCGCGGCGGGCGGGACGCAGGCGCTCTACGACTGGAACGGGATCCGGGACGGCGAGGCGGGCGGGCGGAGCCGGTCCAAGGTGCCGGACGGAAAGCTGTGCAGCGCCGGCAACACGGAGTTCAAGGGGCTCGATCTGGCGCGGGCGGACTGGCCCGCCACGGCCATGAAGAGTGGTTCCTTCACCTTCAAGTACCGGGCCACCGCCCCGCACAAGGGCTCCTTCGACCTGTACATCACCAAGGACGGCTACGACCCGTCGAAGCCGCTGAAGTGGTCCGACCTGGAGGCGAAGCCGTTCGCGTCCGTCACCGATCCGACGCTCAAGGACGGCAGTTACACGTTCTCCGGCAAGGTGCCGCAGCGCACCGGCCGCCATCTGATCTACAGCGTCTGGCAGCGCTCGGACAGCCCCGAGGCTTTCTACACCTGCTCGGACGTAGTCTTCGGCAAGGACTCCGGCGGCTCGGCGCCGGCGCCGGCCACTCCCTCGCACAGCGCCACGCACAGCGCGCCGGCCACCATCGCGCCGTCGGCGGCCGCGTCCGCGCCGTCCGAGGCGCAGATAGCCGCGGGCGCCTCGAAGTCCACCGTCCACCTCGACCACACGGCGGCGACCACGCCCGCCGCGGGCGGCAACGCGCCGCAGACCGACGGCTCCGCCGCGCCCACCACGCCTGCCGCCGGCACGAATCTCGCCGAGACCGGCGGCTCCAGCAGTACGGGGCCGCTCGCCATCGGCGGAGCCGCGGTGATCGCGGCCGGGGCCACGGTGCTGCTCGCGACCGTCCGTCGCAGGGCTACCGCGGCGGGACGTCGCCGCTCCTGACGACCGCTCCCCCTGATCCGGTGCCGCTGCCTCCCCACGGGCAGCGGCACTGCTGTGTCATGGGCACCCGCAGCGGTCGGCTACCGGTTGGTCGGCTACCAGTTGGGACGGATCGGGCCGCCCGGCGCCAGCCGGGCCAGGTCGTCCCGCAGGGCCTGCAGCCGGCGCTCGCCGAGGAGGGCGGCCCAGGGGCGTACGGCGTCGGCGGCGGCTGCCTCCGCGGCGCGGGTGCAGGCCCAGCCGCGGTCGGTGAGAACGACGAGACGGGCGCGGGCGTCGTCCGGGTGCGGGCGGCGCTCCACGTAGCCCTTGCCGACGAGTTCCTCGACCATCTGGCTCGCCGCCTGGCGGCTGACGCCGAGGTGTTCCGCCAGGTCGGCGGCGGTCGCGCCGCCCGGTGCCAGCCGGGCGAAGGCGAACCCGTGGGCGGGCCTGAGGTCGTCGAAGCCGCGGGCGACAACACCTTCGTGGATCACGGCGGTGAGACCGCCGGCCGCGGCGAGCAGGGTCGCGGTCAGGCTCATGGCGTCAGCGTTGTTCACGGGAACAGCTTGACACACTACGCAAGCTGCTTGACTATATTGTCAAGCAACTTGCTCAAGCAGGTTGACCATATGGAGGTATGCCATGCCTGTTGTCACCGCAACCGAAGCCGTCGTCCACGAGATGCACGGCGTCCGTTTCGTCTCGTACATCCTGCCCGCGCACGGCAGCGAGGAGCTGTGCGCCTGGCGCGGCGAGATACCCGGCGGCACCGCGGGGCTCGCCCACACCATCACCCGCGAGGAGGTCTTCCTCGTCCTGAGCGGCACGGTGCGGTTCAGCATCGACGGCGAGGTGTCCACCCTGGCGCCGGGCGACGCCGCCGTCGCGCCCGCCGGCTCCTCCCTGGGCGTCAGCAATCCCACGGAGGAACCGGCCACGATGTGGGTCACCACCAGCGTGGGCCTGGAGGCCGTCCTCGCCGATGGCTCCCGCATCTCACCGCCATGGGTCAGCTGAGCGCGGAAAGGCAGGTCGTCCGGGTGGCGTGCGCCGGGTCGAGGGCGTTCGCCGCCTCATGGAAGGCGATCCGGTCGGTCAGGCCGATCGCGACGTGCTCGGAGATGTCCACCGAGCACAGATCCTGCAGCAGCACATTGCGTACGTTCGACCCGGACAGGAACTGCGACGTATACGGCGTGACGACCTCGTCGTAACGGGTCGCGATGACGGTGTAGCGCACTCCGGGGACGGTGTCGCCGCCCGCGTTGAGGGTCTGCATGAAGGCCGATCCGGCCACCTGGTCGGCGAGTCCGGGGACGATCGAGTGGATCGCGTCGGCCGCTCCGGGGAAGTACGGGAGCAGGTTGGCCAGCCCGTTGAGGGTGGTTCCGTGGTTGTCGGGAGCCAGGCCGACGAGGGCGTTCACCTTCGCCGCGCCACCGAGGAACTTCAGGTAGTAGCGCGGCATCATGCCGCCCTGGGAGTGCCCGACCAGGTCCGCCTTCGGCGCCCCGGTGGCCGCCAGCACCTGGTCGGTGAAGTCCGCCAGCTGCTGCGCGGAGTCCGCGATCGGACCGAGCCCGTCGAAGAACGGGATGCCGGGCAGCTGACCGTAGTCGAAGGAGAAGACGCAGTAGCCCCGGGCCACCAGATAGGGGGCGAACCCGAGCCAGTTGTCGGTCCCGTTGCCGAACGTTCCGTGCACGAGCACGACCGGCCGGGGGTGCTCGGCGGACGGCCGGCACGAGAAGTTGTTCCATCCGCTGGACGGGGCCGAATGTGCGGTTGCGGCGGTGGCGGCGGTCGGTGCGGCCGTCACCGCACATGCCAGAGCCAGCGCGGTGAGCATGCGCTTCCAGGGCAGCCTCATGTGATCTCCTCGCAGGTCAGGGAAGTCTTGGGACTCCACCCACGCTGTGATCCGGATCACAAGGTTGTTACGTTCACGTCAACTTACGCGCCAGTAGCAAAGGGCGGCTAGTTACGCGTCGGTAAAGAATTGGCCACCCCGGTCCGCAGCGGAGGTCACCTCGTCCGCTTCCGCCGCCGGGACCTGGAACAGGCAGTACGCCGCGGCGAGCACTCCCGCCGTACCGACGGCGGCGAGCAGCAGGCGGTGGTCGACGACCGCGACGAGGCCGGCGCCCACCAGTCCGCCCACCGCGGTGGGCGCGAAGACGAGCGTGCTCGCGGTGGCCGCGACCCGGCCGATCAGTGCGGCGGGCGTCTCCCGCTGGACGGCGGTCAGCGCCGCGATCAGCACCCACGGCAGCCCGACTCCGATCGCCGCGCCGCCGACCAGGGCGGCGGAGACCCACGGAGTGGCGCGTACGGCGACCCCGAGGGCGAACAGCAGCATGCCGGTGGCCGCGAAGACCCGTTCCGGCATCCGCCGCAGCAACGCCCCCGCGACCACTCCCCCGACGACCGAGCCCGCGCCTTGCACCGCGTACAGCACGCTCACGAAGGCGGGCGAACGGTGCAGGCCCGCGTCGACCACCGCGTAGATCGCCGAGCTGCCGAGCGCGGAGAGCAGCATGGCGATCGAACCGACGGCCACCAGACGGCGCAGCAGCGGATGCCGGCGCAGGTACCTGATGCCCTCGGCGGTCTGTTCGCGCCAGCCCGTCGTAGCGGGGGCGGGCGGTTCCTCCCGCACCCGGACCATCGCGAAGACGGCCGCGGCGAGCCCGAAGGTGACGGCGTCGAGCACGGCGACGGAACCGCCGCCGTAGCGGACGTACAGGCCGGCGCCGGCGAGCGGGGCGAGCAGTTTCATCGCCTCGTTGGCGGTCATCCGCAGTCCGTTGAAGTCGCCGCGCAGTTCGCCGGGGACGGTGGCGGTGACGACGGCGGCCTCGGCCGCGTCGCAGAGCACCGACGCGGTCCCGTACAGAACCAGCACGGCGAAGAGGATCCAGACCAGGTCCGCCGTACGGACCACGAGCAGCAGCGGCAGCAGGGCGGCCATCGCGGCGTTGACCAGCACCAGGAGCGGGCGGCGGCGCACCCGGTCGACCACGGTGCCGAGCAGCGGACCGGCCAGCGTCGGGGTCCACAGACAGACGCCGACCAGCGCGGCGAGGCTGCTGGAACCGGTCAGCGACTTCACCCAGATACCGGCGGCCAGCATCATCGCCGAGCTGCCGAAGCCGGAGACCAGCACCCCGGCCAGATACCTTCCCGCGTCGCGGTCGCGCAGGACCCCCCAGGCCGTCATGACTCCCAATCTAATGCTTGGGAGTCATGACGGCAACGGGCCCGACAGGGCGGAACAAGCGGCATCCGGGCGGCACTCACCAAGGTCTACGGCTGGGGCCGGGACGCCGGTGCGGTGAGCGGCGCCGTCGGCGGACAGCGAGCGACGAACAGCGGCGGCCGGCGGACCGTTCGGTCCATCGGTCGCCGTTCCGTCGCGTCGGTCGCTCGCTCGACCGCGGTGGTTACTCCTCGTTCTTGGCCTGGGAGTTGCTCTCGACCGGCGCTGGCGGCGCCGACGTCAGCGCGGGCGTCGGATCAGCGGGGGTCGGCACGGCGGCGAGCGGAGGGATCGGGGGGACCGGGGGGATGGGTACGACGTCGGGTACGGGCTCGTTCGCAGGTGGTACGGGTGCGGCGGCGGGCTCGGGATCCGCGGCGGGCCGTACGGCGGCGGGCTCGGCGGCCGGTGCCGGCGGCGTGGGCGCGGCGCGCTCCAGGAAGCGCAGCAGCTCGACCGGGAACGGCAGCACCAGCGTCGAGTTCTTCTCGGCCGCGACGGCCACCACCGTCTGGAGCAGGCGCAGTTGGAGGGCGGAGGGGTTGTCCTCCATCTGCTTGGCGGCCTGGGCGAGCACCTTCGACGCCTGCAGTTCGGCGTCCGCGTTGATGATCCGGGCGCGCCGTTCACGCTCCGCCTCGGCCTGCCGGGACATCGACCGCTTCATCGCCTCCGGCAGCGACACGTCCTTGATCTCGACCCGGTCGATCTGCACACCCCAGCCCAGCGCCGGGCTGTCGATCATCACTTCCAGGCCTTCGTTCAGCTTCTCCCGGTTCGACAGCAGCTCGTCCAGATCGCTCTTGCCGATGATCGAACGCAGCGAGGTCTGGGCGACCTGGGACACCGCGAAGCGGTAGTCCTCGACCTGGATGACGGCGTCGACGGCGTTGATGACCTTGAAGTACACGACCGCGTCCACCTTGACCGAGACGTTGTCGCGGGTGATGCCGTCCTGCCCGGGAATGGGCATCGTCACGATCTGCAGATTGACCTTCCGCAGCCGGTCCACCCCTGGAATGACCATGGTGAATCCGGGACCCTTGGGCTCCGACCTGAGCCGGCCCAGCCGCAGCACGACACCCCGCTCGTACTGCCGCACCACCCGGGCGGCGGCCACCCCGTAAACGGCCCCGGCCGCAAGGACGGCGGACACCAGCTCCACGATCATTTCGGCCCCCTGCCGTATACACGTGCAGTGTCTCCAGCGTACTGCGGGAACCCCCGACGAGCGCCGGTCGTACGGGCGGGGCGGCGCACGGCAGGGGCGCCGGGGTCCCACGGGGCAGCCGCACCGCACGGACCCTCTCCGCGCCGCCGCACCGCACCGCCGCACCACGCCGTCCGCCGCACCGCACCGCCCGCCCGAGCCGTGCCCGTCAGTCCGGCGGCGTACGGTCCGCCGCGCGCAGCAGCCGGGCGGCCACCACTCTCAGCTGCTCGGCGAGCTCGGGCGGTTCGTGCACCTCGAACTCCGCTCCGAGGAGGGCGATGAAGACGGTGAGGCCGTCGAGTGACTCGGCGCCCGTCCGCAGTTCGCAGGTCTTGTCGTCGATCGCCTCGATCGTGCCGAAGCCCGTCCAGCCGAAGTCGGCGACCGCCTGCGCCGACATGTGCAGGGTGACCCGCGCCTGGTAGCGGTAGGCCCTGGTGGTGACCCCCTTGGCGACGTACGCCGCCGCGTCCTCCGGGGGTTCGCGCGGTGCGAAGCGCGGTCCGGTGGGTGACTTGGGGTCGATCCGGTCGACGCGGAAGGTCCGCCAGTCCTCCCGGCCGGTGTCCCAGGCGAGCAGGTACCAGCGGCGCCCGTGGTTGACCAGGCGGTACGGCTCGACCGTGCGGCGGCTGGAGGTGCCGCGGTGGTCGCTGTAGTCGAAGCGCAGCCGTTCGCGGTCGCGG
Organism: Streptomyces sp. SID13666; assembly: GCF_010548325.1. NCBI lineage: Bacteria > Bacillati > Actinomycetota > Actinomycetes > Kitasatosporales > Streptomycetaceae > Streptomyces > Streptomyces sp. SID13666. The sequence continues at coordinate 169,748 of NZ_JAAGLX010000011.1, forward strand.
CAGGCCGCGCCGATGGCGGTCAGCACGTCCTGGCCGACGGTCGCCCGGCCGGGCGGGGGCGCGTGGACGGTGATCGCCTGCATGGCCTGGACCCGGTGCCGCAGCCGTGACGGGAGCACCTGCTCCAGCTTGGACAGCGCCCGGACGGAGACCTCCTCGATCCCGGCGACGGTGCCGCCCACGCCGGTGCGCAGGCACAGCGCGACGGCGACCGCCTCCTCGTCGTCCAGCAGCAGCGGTGGAAGCGCGGCGCCCGCGCCGAGCCGGTAGCCGCCGGCCGTGCCGGGGGCGGCGTGCACCGGGTAGCCGAGGGTCCGCAACCGGTCGACGTCGCGGCGCACCGTGCGCGCGGTGACGTCCAGGCGCGCCGCGAGGTCGGGGCCGGACCAGTCCCGCCGGGACTGGAGGAGCGAGAGCAGACGCAGCAGCCGCGCCGAGGTCTCCAACATGCGGTCAGTCTGCCAGCCGTCGCGGACAGCCACTGACCGCATGGGGCGGAGGTTCACGGGTGCACGGCACCCGAAATCCACGGGGGTCCACGGGGGTACGGCACCTCTGTACGGGCACATGGCAGAGCCCCCGCCGGCAGGGTCGGCGGGGGCTCCGTCCTGTTCGCTGCAGGCCGTCGCCGGTGTCGGTGGTGGTGCGTCAGTAGACGCTGACTCCGTAGGCACTGAGCGCTTCGGTGACCGGCTGGAAGAACGTCGTCCCGCCGGAGGAGCAGTTGCCGCTGCCGCCCGAGGTGAGGCCGACCGCGATGGAGCCGTTGTAGAGCGAACCGCCGCTGTCGCCGGGCTCGGCACAGACGTTGGTCTTGATCATGCCGTAGACGATGTCGCCGCCGCCGTAGTTCACTGTGGCGTTGAGTCCGGTCACCGAGCCGCTGTGGATGCCGGTGGTGGAGCCGCGGCGCTTGACGGGTTCACCGACGTAGGCGTTGCCCGCGCTGGCGATGTCCTGGCTGCCGACGGCGCCGGGGTGCGCGATCGAGGAGTTGTCGTAGCGGACGATCCCGTAGTCGTTGTTCGGGAAGCTGTTGCCGGTGGTCGGGCCGATGGAGGTGCCGGAGGACGTGGTCCAGGCCGGGTAGCCCTCGGTGCAGTGGCCCGCGGTGAGGAAGTAGTACGTGTTGCCGCTGCGGACGTTGAAGCCGACCGAGCAGCGCCACTGGCTGGTGTAGATGGCGTCCCCGCCGGAGAGCAGCTTGCTGAACTTCCCGGCCACGCGGTTGATGCTCACGGCGTCGCCGTAGCTCGCGGTGGCCTTGGTGAGCTTGGCCAGCTGGGCGGCGGTGACCCGGCTGTCGACGCTCACGGCGAGCTTGTTGGTCAGCGGGTCGACGGACCACGCCGAGCCCGCGATGTCGGCGGACCTGGCGGCCTCGCCTGCCTTGTCGAGTACTGCCGAGCTGAACCGGACGGTCCTGGGTGTCGCTCCGGCCGCCCGTACGGCGTCGGCGGCCCTGGCCGAGGTGACGTTGACGACGGTGGTCTTCGACGCCGCGTCGTAGTAGCTGCCCGCGGTGGCCGCGGTGCCGAGCGAGGTGGCGACCGCTGCGGCGGCCTCCGGGGTTGCCGTCGCCGTGGGGGCGGCGTTGGCGGCGGGCAGCGTGAGCGCGGTGACGGCCACCAGGCCGGACGTCACAGCGAGCAGGCCGGCGCGTCGGGTGATTTTCATTCATTCCTCCTGTGGGGGGTGGAGGTCAGCTCGGCCTGTCAGCGCCGCACCGATTAACGAACTCGACGTGACCCTGACAAGCACTGGACGGGAGTATTCAGAGCCCGCGCGGAACACACAAGGGCGCCTTTCGGCCGCGCCGTTCGGACGCGACGGCGCCCCGGCGACCGTAAGGACCACCGAGGCACACCCGTGCTGACGACATCTCAACCGGCCGCGGCCGTCTCTCGAACGGACCTCGGCCGGAGCATCTCGAACCGGAACCGGAACCAGCCACCGAAGCCGGTCCCACCGGGTTTCGAACCGGGTTTCGAGCCGGGTCTCAGCTGGTGAGCACCTTGCTCTCGCCCGCTTCGAGTGCGAAGGGCAGCGTGTTGCCGGGCGGCGGGAACGGGCAGACGAAGGCGTCGGCGAACGCGCACGGCGGGAGCAGCGTCCGGTTGAAGTCCAGCACCACGCGGCCGTCCGCGGCGGGCGCCGGGGTCCGCAGGAATCGGAAGCGGTAGCTGCTCCTTCCGCTGGTCGCATCGGCGATGACGCCCCAGAGCGTGCCGTCCTCCTCCACCGCGACCGCGAGCGAGTGCTCAGCGCCGTCCACGGTGAAGGCCAGTTCGCCGCTGACGCCGAGTCCGCGCTCCCGGCCGTCGGCGTGCGGCACGCGCACGGCGCGTCCCTCGGGGTACGGGCGGAAGACCGCCGGCAACACCCACCGCTCGTCGTAGTCGAACGCGCCGATCCCCGCGAAATCACGCCGGGCGTCCGAGGCCGGGTCCCAGATCCGGAGGGCGAGCAGCCCCTCGCGGTCGATCGCCACGATCCGCTTCTCGCCGAACAGCACCGGCTCCCCCTCGGGTTCCAGCCGCCCGAAGACGCCATCGCCCTGGTGGACCACCGAGCCGTCCTGCTCCCGCCACTCCCCCGGCAGCCCGGGGATCTTCCCGTCCGCCGCGTCGGCGAGCCAGTACGTGCCGGTCAGGGCCAGTGGCCCGTACGGCGCGGCGACCGACTCGGCGCGCCGCTCGCGCCAGTTCTTCCAGTCCTGCTCAGTCTCGGAACTCATGGTCATCAACCTTCCATAGCGGCTGCCGCAGGCCGAGATGATCGCGCGGCGTCGTGCTCCCCGTACTCCGGTCGGCGGCTGCCCTCCAGCCGGACGGTGGGGCAGTGGCCGGAATTGGCCCGTCCGTATCGCCGGCGGCGGTCAGCCGACCGGACGGCCCACCGTGCCGCACACCGGGCGGCTCACCGTTCCGCTCACCGTGCGGTCGCCGGGCGGCTCACCGGACGGTCCAGGCCGAGGTGTTCGCGCAGCGTCGTGCCGGGCTGGAAGCGGCGGAACAGTCCGCGTTGCTGGAGCACGGGCACGGTCGCGTTCACCAGCCGGGCCAGATCCCGCCGCGGATCGGCGGGCCGTACGTGGAAGCCGTCGGTGATCCCGTCGCGGTGCCAGTCGCCGAACAGGTCGGCGAGGACCACGGCGTCGGCCGGATCGAACAGTTCGACGGCGAGCGAGGCCAGGACCGTGAGCCGGTCCGGGTCCCGGCCGTACGCCGCCGCCCGGCGTCGCAGGTCAGTGCGGGCTTCGTACGCCAGCCGCTCCGAGTGCGGACCGCCGACCCGTACGTACGCCACGTCCGCGTGCCGCGCGGCCGTCTCGCGCGGCGCCTCCAGCGTCGCGTCGACCGCGAGCACCGGCCGGCCCTCCAACGGTCCGGGTTCGACTGACGTCACGTCAGGGAATCCGGCGGCGTCCGCCCAGCCGTCCCGCAGCAGGGCGTCCGCGTCGGGGAGCAGCGGCGTCCAGCCGGCCCGGCCGCGGCTGACCCGGTCGAGGGTGGCGAGCGCCGCCGGGACGGGGACCGGCCCGTGGTGCGTGGCGGTGACGGCGGCCACCAGGCCGATCCGGTCGGTGGCGGGTGCGACCCGCGTGAGGACGGCGAGCGCGTCGAGCCGTCCGGCACCGCCGTCGGCCGGCGCCGGGACGTCGTCGAGCGTGACGAAGTCCAGCGCGCCGCGCTCGGCGAGCCGGGCGAGCTCGATGCAGGAGGAGGCCTCGTACGGTTCCGGATGCCGTTCCCGGCCGTCGATCGCGAAGGCCAGGTGCAGCGGGCGGATGGGCCGATGGCCTGGAGGGGTTTCGGGCATGCGGAGACTCCGTGGACACACTGGAGGAGCACGGGAGTTGCCTTCACGCACGCCGCGTCCCTCAACGCGACCGGGTCGTCATGACCGTGGCCCGAGGCTAATCCCACAGCGTCGCCCACTGTCAAGCATGTCCAACTGGTGGGCACCGCGTCTCAGCGTGGTTGACGGATGGGGACAGCGGCTGTTCCACTGACCCCATGCGCAGCTGTCAGTTGGTCACCCGCGACCACATCGACTTCGGTCGGGTGTGGTCGTCCTCGTGTTGTCGCTGACCCTTTAGGGCCTGCTCGGCCGGCCCTGGCTCCGCCCGCCCGCGCGCACTGTCCCACTCCCGCCGCGGCCGCTTCACCTCAGGCTCTCCCGTAGCTCTCCCCGTCAGCCCGGTCTTCCTTCCCGCACCCACGCCACCTTCTCTCCCTCCCTCGTTACGCACCTTTCGAGTTCGAGAAGGACTCTTCATCTCCCGTTCAACACCCGCAGTCACAACCGCAATCGCAGCAGTCGCACCCATCACAGCAATCGCAGCCATCGCAGCAGTCGCAGTCGCAGTTCGAGCACCAGCCCTCGCGGCGCCTGCCGTTCCACGGGTCCTCGTAGTGGTCCCGGCAGCAGAGCTGGCAGGTGCAGCACAGCCCGCTCCACAGCGCGCACCCGGCGATCAGCCCTCGCCGGCGCGGCGGCTCGGGCGGCGGGAAACCGTTGGGCGGGAAGCCCGGCCCACCGGGCGCGTACGGGCTCTGACCAGGACCGTACGGATTCCCGCTCAGCTGCGGCAGCTCCAGCTGCCCCAGGTCCAGACCCTGGGCCCGGCCGAGACCCTGCCCTTCGAGCGCGTTGGGGTGGGTGTGCGCGCAGGTGCCGCCGAAGGCGCGGTCCACCGAGCGCCGCAGCTCATGGGCGAGCAGGACGTGGACGAGCCGGCCGTCGGTGAACTCGGTGTCCTTCAGTGCCAGCCGCACCCCGCGCACCGCGTCGTCGCACAGCCGCCGGGCCTCGTCGCGGCCGGTGCCCGTCGCCGTCAGCGGGTTCCACGCACCCGACGCGGCGTCAGCCGTCTGGTCCTCGACCGCGTCCAGCAGATGCGCCAGCCGGCCGAAGAGCCGGCCGGCCTCCTCCAACGGCGCACGGTTCCCGGGCCGTCCGGCGAGGACCGCCGTGTAGCCGAAGGCGGCCGCGGTCGCGGTCTCGGTCGGCTCGGTGACCGTCAGCAGCGGGGTGCCCGTCCTGGCCAGCGCCTCGATCCCGGACTGCCGGTCCACCGCGTCCACCAGCACCGCCGTGTCGAACCCGAGCCCGCCGCCGGTCCGCGCGCCGGCCCGGTCCCAGCGCCGGGCGACGGTCCGCGCCGCCGCCGCGACCGGCCGCCGCCCCATGGCGCCGTCCCGGTCGTCGATATGGTCACGCATCTTCGCCGACGCCAGCACGAGCGAGACGGCGGCGGCCAGCCGCGCGCCCTCGCCCGTCGCCACCGGCGCGGTGCGCATCCCGCGCAACGGACAGGGCCCGGCGGTCCGCCGCCACTTCGCCGACGCCGCCGCGCCCGGGACCTGGGCCTCGACCAGCGCCGAGATGATCAGCCCGTCGTAGTTGGTGGCGATGCGGGCCAGCTGCCCGTGGTCGTCGCGCAACGCGAGGCACAGCCCGCACAGGTGCGCCATCCAGGAAGTGGCGAGTCCCTCCGACATCCGGTGGCGACACGGCCTGATAATTCCGAACAACGCTCCCCCAGCGGCTTCATCGTACGATCGGCCCGACATGCTACCGATGGAACGATCTCATGACTGGCGTACCGCCGTCCGGCCGTGCGGCGTCACCCGGAAGAGGGGAGCGCTCCCATCACTTCGTCACCATCCGTATGCCTATGGCTACCTGACTCCCCGACACCTATCTTGTGCACCAGTACCGTCACAAGTCCCCTGGGTGGCGGCTATCCGCTTGGCGCATCATCGGCATCATGGACGACCATAGGGGTGCGGACGATATTGACCGCGTGTGAGAGGAGGCGTCCATGGGTTCGGTTCGACGGGCGAGTGCCTGGCTGGGCCTCGTCGACGACAACGGCGACGAGAGCTACTACGACGAGGAGTACGCCGACTACGGCGAGGGATCCGAGCGCGGCGACACCTGGGTGACCGACCCCAGGGTCCAGGTGGCGAGCGAGACGGCCGAGGAACAGGGCCGCCAGATCGCCACCGTGACCCCGGACGGCTTCCGGGATGCCCGCGGCATCGGCGAGCTCTTCCGCAAGGGCGTGCCGGTGATCGTGAACCTTACGGGTATGGAGTCGAGCGACGCGAAGCGCGTCGTCGACTTCGCGGCGGGTCTCACCTTCGGGCTTCGCGGCTCGATCGAGCGCATCGCCACCCGTGTCTTCCTGCTGACCCCCGCCGACTACATGGTCCTCAACGCCGAGTCGAAGCGCGGCGCCGACGGATTCTTCAACCAGAACTGATCAACCACGCTCAGCACCACGGAAGCACGGTATGGACAACGCTGTGAGCAGCCTGGGAGCCGTCGTAGACGGTCGTTGCTAGTCGTCCCTGGTCACCCTCGGACGGCCCCCAGGCGGCCCGGAGCTGATGCCGCATCCGACGGTCAGAGCCTTGGCGTGTGCCCTCTTCGGCTTCGCCCTTGATCCGCCCGGACTCGGCGCGTCCCTCATCGAGCCGGGCCGTCGGCCGCTCAAGATGGTCCCATGCCAAAGCCCCGCAGTCCGCTGCCCCGCCGCCGCTTCCTCGCCGTAAGCGCCACAGCTCTGCTCGGCCTCGGTGCCGCGGCGGTGCCGGCGGCCGCGCGTGCCCGGCGGGTCACCGCACCGGAAACCGAGGTCAACGCCGGTTCCATGGTGATGGCCCTCACCTTCGACGACGGCCCCAGTCCGCAGTACACGCCGCAGGTGCTGGACGTCCTGCGCGCCCACAGCGTCCATGCGACGTTCTTCGTGTGCGGCGACAACGTCGGGCTGTACCCGGACGTGGTGCGCCGCATCGCCGCGGAGGGGCACTCGCTGGGAAACCACACCTGGTCCCACCCTCATCTCAGTGACCTGTCCGCCGCGGACGTACGCGACCAGATGCAGCGCACCCAGGACGCTGTCACGAAGACCGGTGTGCGGGCGCCGGTGCTGTTCCGTGCCCCCTACGGCGACTTCGCGGACGCCTCGCTGGCCGTCTGCGCCGACCTCGGGCTGCGCCCGATCTCCTGGTCGGTGGACCCGACGGACTGGGCCAACCCCGGCACCGGCACCATCGCCGACCGGGTCGTCGGCGGTGCGGCCACCGGTGCCATCGTGCTGAACCACGACGGCACCGAGGGCGGCGACGACGATCCCGCGCCCGGCAGCGGCGGCGACCGCTCACAGACGGTGGCCGCGCTGAAGAACTATCTGCCGCGGCTGATCGAGGCCGGCTACACGTTCACCACCCCTGATGCCCATCCACCGGGCAGGAGCGGAGTGACTCCGCAGGCTCCGGCAGGACGCTGACCGCGACGGCGTTCACCGGAAGGCGTCGAGTCCGGTGAGGGCCTTGCCCAGGACCAGTTGGTGCATCTCCACGGTGCCCTCGTAGGTGAGCACGGACTCCAGGTTGGTCGCGTGCCGCATCACCGGATACTCCAGCGAGATGCCGTTGGCGCCGAGGATGGTGCGCGAGGTGCGGCAGATCTCGATCGCCTCGCGCACGTTGTTGAGCTTGCCGAAGCTGACCTGCTCCGGGCGCAGCCGCCCGGCGTCCATCCGCTGCCCGAGGTGGTGGGCGAGCAGGATGCCCTTGTGCAGTTCGACCGCCATGTCGGCGAGTTTGGCCTGGGTGAGCTGGAAGCCGCCGATGGGCCGGCCGAACTGTTCGCGGGTCTTCGAGTACTCCAGCGCCGATTCGAAGCTGCTGCGGGCCGCGCCCATCGCGCCCCAGACGATGCCGTAGCGCGCGTGGCTCAGACAGCTGAGCGGGCCCTTGAGGCCGGCGCCCTCGGGGAGCACGGCACCGGCGGGCAGCCGGACGTCGTCCAGGACGAGTTCGCTGGTGACCGAGGCGCGCAGGCTCCACTTGTGCTTGATCTCCGGCGCCGAGAAGCCGGGGGTGTCGGTCGGGACGACGAAGCCGCGGATGCCGTCGTCGGTGCGGGCCCAGACCACGGCGACCCCGGCCACCGAGCCGTTGGTGATCCACATCTTGCGGCCGTTGAGCACCCAGTCCCCCCCGGACTCCGTCCGGGAGGTGCCCCCACCGTCGCGCTTGGCGTACGTCCGCATCCCGGCCGGGTCGGAGCCGACGTCGGGCTCGGTGAGGCCGAAGCAGCCGATGACCTCGCCGGAGGCCATCCGCGGCAGCCACTCCTGGCGTTGCTCCTCGGAGCCGAAGCGGTGGATGGCGTACATCGCCAGCGATCCCTGTACGGAGACCAGCGAGCGGATCCCGGAGTCGGCCGCCTCCAGTTCCAGACAGGCCAGGCCGTACTGGACGTTGCTGGCGCCCGCGCAGCCGTAGCCGGTGAGGGACATGCCGAGCGCGCCGATGGCGCCGAGTTCCCGGGCGAGCTCCCGGATGACGGGCAGCTCGCCCGACTCGTACCAGCCCGCCACGTACGGCAGTACGCGGTCCGCGGCCCAGTTCCTGACGGTCTCGCGCACCGCGCGGTCCTCGTCACTGAGCAGATCGTCGATCCCGAGCGGATCGTACGGATCGAACGGCGGCAGCGCGCTCCCGGACATGACGGTCTCCTGGGTGAGCTACGAGGTGATCTACAAGGTCGTGGACGACGCTACGTGCGTGCTCCCGCCACGTAAAGTCCCGCCTGCTGTTCGCCCGCGGACACCAGGCGTTCGGCGTCGGGCGCGTGGTACTGAGCGGGCAGCGGGTGGCCCGAGTGGTCCGGGTGGTGGCCGGAGTGGTCCGGGTGCTTCGCGAGGGACGGCCGGCGTTCCGCGGCGGACACCTCGTGGGCGGGGGTCTCGACTTCTGCGAATCCCTCCGCTTTCAGGAGGAGGGCGCCGCAGTCCATCACCCGCGGGAGGCGGAACGCGGCGAGCGCGCCCAGCAGCAGCAGGCCGGCGCTGACGACGAGCGTGACGTGCAGCCCGGTCACGAAGGAGTGCCGGGCGGCCTGCCGCAGCGCGGCTCCCGCCGGGCCGCCGAGCCGGCCGGAGATGTCGTACGCCTCCCCCAGCGAGTTCCCCGCGGCGGCGCCGTCGGCGGACGGGACGCCGGGGACGTGCGCCACGCCGGGGCCGTACGCGGCGTTCATCACGCTGCCGAGCAGCGCGATGCCCATGCCCGCGCCGAGTTGGTAGGAGGTCTCGCCGATGGCCGCGGCGCCGCCCGCCTGAGCGGCGGGGGCTTCGCTGAGCATGGATTCGTACGCGCCGAAGATCGTGGTCTCCAGGCCGAATCCGAGGAGCACGAAGGCGCCGGTGAGGAGCATCGGCCGGTCGGTCTGTCCCATCAGGGTCAGGGACAGGACGGCGACGGCGGTGAGCACGAACCCGGTGCCGACCATGGCGCGTGGCCCGAAGCGGTGCAGCAGGCGCGAGCCGCACAGTCCGGCCGCCATCGCGGCGAAGGTGAGCGGCAGCAGGCGGAGCCCGGTCGCGAAGGGGCTGAGGCCGAGCACCAGTTGCAGGTACTGCACGGCGATCAGTTCGAGGCCGACGAGCGCGAGCATGGCCAGGACGATGCAGCCGACGGAGGTGCTGAAGGTGGGGCGGGAGAACATGCCGATGTCTATGAGCGGGTGTTCGCGGCGCTTCTGCCGGCGCACGAAGAGCACCAGCAGCACCGCGCCGACCACGACGGGACCGATCGCCCCGGGGTCGAGCAGGCTCGCACCGCCGCCGAGGCGCTTGACCCCGAGGACCACGCCGAGGACGCCGAACGCCGCCATGAGGGCGCCGAGGACGTCCCACGGGCCGCAGCCCTCGCCCTTGGACTCGGGGAGCAGCCAGCGCGAGAGCGGCAGGATCACGGCCATCAGCGGGATGTTGATGAGGAAGACCGATCCCCACCAGAAGTGCTCGACGAGGAAGCCGCCCAGTACCGGTCCGACCGCGGCGCCCACGGCGGCGACGGCACTCCACACGCCGATGGCGACCGCGCGCTCCCGGCGGTCGGGGAAGACCTGGCGGAGTATCGACAGCGTCGCCGGCATGATCATGGCGCCGCCGACCCCGAGCAGCGCCCGGGCCGCGATGAGGACGTGCGCGCCGGTGGCGAACGCGGCGAGGGCCGAGGCGAGGCCGAAGAGCCCGTAGCCGATCAGCAGGATCTTTCGCCGTCCGACGCGGTCGCCGAGGGTGCCGAAGAGGATCAGCAGCGAGGCGGCGACCAGCGGATAGGCGTCGACGATCCACAGCAGCTGTATCGCGCCCGGGTGCAGGTCCTCGGTGAGCGCGGGGACCGCGACGTGCAGCACGGTCGCGTCGAGCGCGACGAGCAGCAGGCTCACGCACAGGACCACCAGGACGGTCCAGCGTCCGGCCGGACGCTGATGCGGTGGGACGGCTGCCGGCCTCACCGAGCCGACCGTTGTCGTCCCAGTCATCTACGTACCTCCCAGCGGGGTGCTCTCACTACCTCGGAACTGGACGTCGCTACACCATTCCGGTTGACCGGCGGTAAAGGCGAGTGAGACGACAGAGTACGCCAGGTGGAGGTCTGGTCATGTGGCCCACCTCACCTTGACGGAATGACCCGCTCCGGGGGCGGCGGCGGGACGGTGCGCCGGTTCCCTTGCGGGGCCTGGCCAGGACCGGGATCAGCGCAGCGTGATGACGGTGGCGGTGCCCAGCGACCCGGTGGTGCGGATGGTGCGGGTGGTGACGGAGTGGCCGTCGATGAGGTCGCGCAGCGCGGCGGCGCCGGGCTGCAGCCGGCCGTGCCGGAAGAGCACGAAACTGACCCTGGTGCCCGCCGGGAAGTCCGTTTCCGCCGCCTGGGCGTAGGTGATCGCGTCGCAGCCCGAGTACCAGCCCATCTCCGGTTCGTACCCGGTGACCAGCAGGCACGGACCGTCCGAGGCGAGTTGTTCCGCCACCGGAACCGTCGAGTCACGCTCCGCGTTCGGTGCGGGCATCGCCCCGCGGGCCACGGACATGGCGGTCGCCGGCACGGTGATGGCGGCGAGCAGGGCCACGGCCGTCAGGACGTGCGCGGACCAGCGGCCGGTCAGGTCGGCGATCGCCTGCACTCCGAGGATGGTGAGCAGCACCACCGACAGGTAAATGAAGCGCGGCTCCCCGTCGGTGGCCATCCCGAGCAGGACGACGACGAGCACGGCCGTCGACCCGAGGAACACCTTCCGGCGGGCCGTCCGGCCCTCGGTCCCGGTGCTCAGGCGCCGCCGGAACGCGGCGCCCGCCGCGTAGAGGCCGGCCGCCATCACCACCGCGCCGAGGTCGCCGGCCAGCCGGTACGGGAAGATCCCGAGGTAGTAGACGAATCCGTCGCCCACGTAGGCGCGGTTCGCGTGCGAGGTGGCGGAGAAGATCAGCCCCAGCGGCCAGCCGGCCGCCTTCGTCGCGTAGACGAAGTGCGGCACCAGGCCGGCGAGGAAGACCGCCGCCGCCACGGCCAGCCGGCCGCGCTGCTCCAGCCAGGCGCGCGGCCCGTAGGCGGCGACTGCGGCGATCGCGATCGCGACGAGGTTCCCGGCGACGCCGTAGCGCAGGTAGAACGCGGCCAGCGCGACGGGCGGCACCCAGAGCAGGGCGCGCGAGGAAGGTTTCTCCTGCGCCCTCGTCAGCAGGTACACCACGATCAGCAACAGGCCGGTGGAGCCGATGTCGTTGAGGAACTCGGGGAGCCGGCGCAGGAAGCCCAGCCCGCCCAGCACCAGCAGCGCCGCGACGGCCGCCCGCCGCGGGGTCGTCCAGCGGGCGGCGACGACGTACGTGACGGTGAGGGTGAAGAGCGCCAGGACGAGCGCCACCGCCCTGACCGCCCCGACGGTGTCACTCAGGCCCAGCGCGAGCCGGCCCAGCACCGGCAGTCCGATCGGCCGGTAGGTGCCCCAGCCCGCGTCCGGGGTGCCGTCCAGCCAGGACCGCGCCTTGTTCGCGTAGACCGCCTCCTCATGCCCGAGGTACGGCTCCTGGTCCTGCAGCGCGGCCCAGACCACGGCGGCCGCCGCGAGCACCGCGGCGGGCAGCGCCCAGGACGGGACATGGCGCAGCCGGACCACGAGCCAGGACAGCACGTACGGCGGTTTGCGCCCGGCGGTCGCCCAGGGGCGGGCCAGCAGCCACGCGGGAGCGGCCACGAGCAGGAACGGAAGGGGCTGCCAGCCCGGCAGCGGGCCGCCGACGCCGACGGCCGGCAGGATCTGCTGGACGACCGCCGCTGCGGTGAACACGACAGCGACGACGAGTGCCGGCTGCCTCCCGGGGCGGACCACGGCGTGCTCCTCTGGTTCGTCCTGCGCTTCGATCCTGACGCTGCGTTACCTGCCGCGCCCGGCGGGCCCGAAGGCCCAGGTCACGCGGGTACCGCCGAGGCGGCCCCAAACGCTATCGCACGTTCCGGGACCCATGATCACCGCGGCGTCCCGCCATTCGGACGGGAAACGCAGTGCATCCCTGAGGGTAATAGCCGATAAAAAGGCGGTTGTGATGTGAGTATCGACACCCGAACATAAAATCCAGAGTTCCCGAATTTTCACTCAATCCGTGAGTGCCAAAGGAACGGGTGAGACGCACTCCACATCACATCGTCATTACAAAGACGCTCGTTCGGCCGATCACTGCTGTCACACGCTGTAACGTCGATTCGGTGCGTACCGATGAGAAGCTCCACCGACCGGCGGAGTACCCGACCACACGCGACCTACCGCGTATGAGCCGAACACGCCTCTGGCTGTTCGGCTCGACGCTTGCGGTCTACGTGGCCATCGTCGTGGGCGTCGTCACCTCCTCCAAGCTCGTGACGCTGGACTGGCAGGTGATGCTGTGGCGCCCCTACAAGCAGTGGCCCCAGATCCACGCGGCCCTGGACTACTTCGTGGTCCTGGGACAGCGCGGCCCGACGGCCGTGATGGTCGCGGCCTGGCTGGGCGGGCAGGCCTGGCGGCAGCGGAGCCTGCACCCGATGCTGGCCCTCGGCGCCTCCCTCCTGTTGCTGAACATCACCGTTGGCGCCGTGAAGTACGGGCTCGGAAGGCTCGGCCCGCACTACGCCACCGCCGTGGGATCCCCCGAACTCTTCGCCGGCGGCGATATATTTCCCTCGGGCCACACCGCGAACGCGGTCGTGACCTGGGGCGTTCTGGCATATCTGGCGACCACGCCACGGGTACGCCGGTGGGCTTCGGTCATCGCCGCGCTGCTGGCCCTCGGGGTCGGTATGACCACCATCTACCTCGGCACCCACTGGGTCAGTGACGTGCTGCTCGGCTGGGCCGCCGGCCTGCTGGTGCTGCTCGCGCTCCCCTGGTTCGAACCCGCGATGGCCTGGGCCGAGGACTTCCTGGTGGCCGCCTGGCACCGGCTCCGGCACGGTTCCGGACTCGCTCCCGTCCCGGCCCGCACGCTCGGGCAGCGCCCCGGCCTGGTGACCCAGCGGGCCTCCCAGACGGGCGGCCAGCCCGCGCTGGAGCCCGTCGGCGCCGCCACGGGTGGCCATGCGGCCACCATGCCGCACGCTCCGGGACGGCCGCCGGCCGCCCGCCACGAGCGCACCCCCGTCACCCCGACCGGCAGCCGCCGGCCGCCCGCGGAACGGCCCGTCCGCCCCATCCCGCTCGCCCACCAGCAGGTGCGCGGGCGCGGCGCCGCAGGCAGCTAGCGCCGCTTCCGACGACTCCAACGACCACGGGAGGCCGTGCGAACCGCCGGAGCGGTTCGCACGGCCTCCCGCCGTTTCCCGTCGGTCAGCCCTGCCAGCAGCGCGTCACTCTGCCGTCCGCGACGCTGAAGTTCAGCCGTCCCGCGACGTACTCCATGGTGACGATCGCCCCCTCCGGAAGGGAACGGACCGTGGTCCAGCCGTGCTCTCTCGCGCGCCGTTCCGCCTCGTCCTTCGGCAGCCCTGTGTAGGCCTTCGCGGGGTCGTCCGGGGTCCGGGGTCCAGGTGTCGGTATCGGTGCCATACCCCACCGTAAGCACGCGGCGTACATCCGGGAAGGCGCGTACGGGCAGTACCCGGCATTGATCGTCACGCTTCTGTCACAGAATCCGCTGAGGAGTTTGATCTCTCGCGGAAATGTTCGGAAAGCGGTTAATTCACCGTGGACACAGCATGCGCATGGCTCGCGCACATCATGTCCGCAATGCCTTCAACTCTTCGTCCGTCAACAGCCGGGAGCGGATAAGAAAGCGATTTCCCGTCGGTGCCTCCAGGGAAAAACCACTCCCCCGCCCGGGCACCACGTCAATCGTCAGATGCGTATGGCTCCAGTACGCGAACTGGTCCCGGGCCATCCACACCGGCACCGGTTCCATGCCCGCCACGCCCAGGTCCCCCAGGTGCACGTCCGAGTCCCCGGTCAGGAACTCGCCCGCCGGGTAGCACATCGGCGAACTGCCGTCGCAGCACCCGCCGGACTGGTGGAACATCAGCGGACCGTGCTCGTCGGCCAGCCGCCGCAACAGTTCCGCCGCCATCCCGGTCACCTCGACCCGGTTTGCCACATCCATGCTTCACCGTCCCTGTCTCGAACCCGACCTGCGACCTCCGTGCGCCCCGCAGACCCCCGGACCGCATTCTGCGGACCGGGGGTCGTGAGCGGCTAGAAGAAGCCCAGCGCGTTCGGGCTGTAGCTGACCAGCAGGTTCTTGGTCTGCTGGTAGTGGTCGAGCATCATCTTGTGGTTCTCTCGGCCGATGCCGGAGTTCTTGTAGCCGCCGAAGGCCGCGTGGGCCGGGTAGGCGTGGTAGCAGTTGGTCCAGACGCGGCCGGCCTGGATGGCGCGGCCGGCGCGGAACGCGGTGTTCATGTCGCGGGTCCAGACGCCGGCGCCGAGTCCGTAGAGGGAGTCGTTGGCGATGGAGACGGCGTCGTCGAACTGGTCGAAGCGGGCGACGGAGACGACGGGGCCGAAGATCTCCTCCTGGAAGATCCGCATGCTGTTGTCGCCCTCGAAGATCGTCGGGGCCACGTAGTAGCCGCCGGAGAGGGCACCGCCGAGGTCGACGCGTTCGCCGCCGGTGAGGATCTTGGCTCCCTCGGCGGTGCCGATGTCGATGTAGGAGAGGATCTTCTCGAGCTGGTCGTTGCTGGCCTGGGCGCCGATCATCGTGCCGGTGTCGAGGGGGTTGCCCTGCTGGATCGAGCGGGTGCGCTCCAGGGCGTCGCCGAGGAAGCTGTCGTAGATCGACGCCTGGATGAGGGCGCGGGACGGACAGGTGCAGACCTCGCCCTGGTTGAGGGCGAACATCGCGAAGCCTTCGAGGGCCTTGTCGTAGAACTCGTCGGGGGCTGCCGCGACGTCGGCGAAGAAGACGTTGGGACTCTTGCCGCCGAGTTCGAGGGTGACCGGGACGATGTTCTGGCTCGCGTACTGCATGATCAGCCGGCCGGTGGTGGTCTCGCCGGTGAAGGCGACCTTCGCGACGCGGGGGCTGGAGGCGAGCGGCTTGCCGGCTTCGGTGCCGAAGCCGTTGACGACGTTGACGACGCCCGGCGGGATGAGGTCCTGGATCAGGTCCATCAGGTACATGATCGAGGCCGGGGTCTGCTCGGCCGGCTTGAGGACCACGCAGTTGCCGGCGGCGAGCGCCGGGGCGAGCTTCCAGACGGCCATCAGGATCGGGAAGTTCCAGGGGATGATCTGCGCGACCACTCCTAACGGCTCCTGGAAGTGGTAGGCGACGGTGTCCTCGTCGATCTGGGAGATCGACCCCTCCTGGCCGCGCAGCACGCCCGCGAAGTACCGGAAGTGGTCGATGGCCAGCGGCAGGTCGGCGGCCAGCGCCTCACGGACCGGCTTGCCGTTGTCCCAGACCTCGGCGACGGCCAGTTCGGTGAGGTGCTGCTCCATCCGGTCGGCGATCCGGTTGAGGACGGACGCCCGCTCGGCGGGGGCGGTGCGCCCCCAGGCGGGGGCCGCCGAGTGCGCCGCGTCCAGGGCGAGTTCGACGTCCGCCGCGGTGGAGCGGGCTATGTCGACGAACGCCTGGCCGGTGACGGGCGTCGGGTTCTCGAAATATCCCCCGGCGGCGGGGGCCGTCCATTCTCCGCCGATCCAGTTCTCGTAGCGGGA
The DNA here is from genome assembly GCF_010548325.1 of Streptomyces sp. SID13666. Lineage (NCBI taxonomy): Bacteria > Bacillati > Actinomycetota > Actinomycetes > Kitasatosporales > Streptomycetaceae > Streptomyces > Streptomyces sp. SID13666. Next base: position 185,759 of record NZ_JAAGLX010000011.1, read on the forward strand.
GGGGAAGGAGGCGGGGCTGCCAGAGTTTCCGGGGGGCTGATAGACCGTCATGAGCCTGCTCCTTTTGATGATGCCGAGAGCTGATGCGGCGCACGCTACTGCTAGTGAACCGGCTCGGCCAGATGGCTTGCGCACTCTCGCGTGATGGTCAGGTCGGCGAGCATGATGGGCTCATGGCGGTTTAACTGACGTGCGTCGTGGAACGGTTGGCGGCGATCGGACAGCGAAAGGAAGCCAATGACGGCACCTGCGAAGGAGGAGGCCGCTGCCGAACCGGCGCGTGCGCCGCAGCCGGGCAGCGTGGTGGTGGACTGGCTCACCACGACCGATCACAAGAAGATCGGCCATCTCTATCTGATCACGTCGTTCGGGTTCTTCCTGGCGGCCGGGCTGATGGCGCTGATGATGCGCGCCGAGCTGGCCCGTCCCGGACTGCAGTTCCTGTCGAACGAGCAGTTCAACCAGCTGTTCACGATGCACGGCACGATCATGCTGCTGCTCTTCGCGACTCCGGCCTTCGCCGGTTTCGCGAACGAGATCATGCCGTTGCAGATCGGCGCGCCCGATGTCGCGTTTCCGCGGCTGAACATGTTCTCGTACTGGCTGTATCTCTTCGGCGGGCTGATCGTCCTGGGCAGTTTCCTCGTCCCGGACGGGCCCGCGAGCTTCGGCTGGTTCGCTTACGCGCCGCTGAACAGCATGACCCGCTCCCCCGGAATCGGCGCCGATATGTGGATCATGGGACTGGCACTGTCCGGTTTCGGCACGATCCTCGGCGCGGTGAACTTCCTGACCACGATCATCGGAATGCGCGCGCCCGGCATGACGATGTTCCGGATGCCGATCTTCACCTGGAACGTGCTGTTCACGTCGATCCTGGTCCTGATGGCGTTCCCGGTGCTGGCCGCGGCGCTGCTGGTGCTGGAGTCGGACCGGCGGTTCGGCTCGATGGTGTTCGCGCCGCAGAACGGCGGGGCGCTGCTGTGGCAGCACCTGTTCTGGTTCTTCGGCCATCCGGAGGTCTACATCATCGCGCTGCCGTTCTTCGGGATCATCTCCGAGATCCTCCCGGTGTTCTCGCGCAAGCCGATCTTCGGTTATCTGACGCTGGTCGGCGCGACCATGGCCATTACCGGTCTCTCGATGGTGGTGTGGGCCCACCATATGTTCGTGACCGGCGCCGTTCTGCTGCCGTTCTTCTCCTTCATGTCGTTCCTGATCGCGGTGCCGACCGGTGTGAAGTTCTTCAACTGGGTCGGCACGATGATCAACGGTTCACTGTCGTTCGAGACGCCGATGCTGTGGTCGATCGGATTCCTGGTGAGCTTCCTCTTCGGCGGGCTGACCGGAGTCATTCTCGCCTCCCCGCCGCTGGACTTCCATGTCAGCGATACCTACTTCGTCGTGGCGCACTTCCACTACGTGGTGTTCGGGACCGTGGTGTTCGCGATGTTCGCCGGTTTCTACTTCTGGTGGCCGAAGTTCACCGGGAAGATGCTGGACGAGCGGCTGGGGAAGATCCATTTCTGGACGCTGTTCTTCGGCTTCCACATCACGTTCCTGGTGCAGCACTGGCTGGGCGTCGAGGGAATGCCGCGCCGGTACGCCGACTATCTGGCGGCCGACGGATTCACCACGCTCAACACGATCTCGTCGATCGGTGCGTTCCTGCTCGGAATGTCGACGCTGCCGTTCCTCTACAACGTCTGGAAGACGGCGAAATACGGCGAGAAGGTGACGGTCGACGATCCCTGGGGATACGGCCGCTCCCTGGAGTGGGCCACCTCCTGCCCACCGCCCAGGCATAATTTCACGACGCTGCCGAGGATTCGCTCCGAATCCCCCGCCTTCGATCTGCACCACCCGGAGGTGCCGGCCGGGGCGCTGTCGGCGCTGGACGCCGACGAAGTGTCGCTGGACAAACGTCGCTGACCAAACGTCACTGAGCAGGCATCAATTACCAGGCGTCACCGACCAGGCGTCACTTGCCCAGCGTCCGCCGGGCCTTGCGCCCCGCCGCCATTGCCACGTCGCCGAGGGCGTACGCGGCGCCCAGCACCTGTCCGCCGGCCGACATCACGGCGGCGCGCCCGCGGCCACCGCGCCGGGCGCGGGCGTCGAGCAGCCGCTGGAAGAGGGTCTCGTGCAGCCGGGCGATCCGGTCCGGGTCGTACTGCTCGCCCTTGACCGACGCCGCGCGGCCCATCGTGACGCGCAGCTCGTCGTCGTTGATCAGCCGCAGCAGCGCGGCGGCCATCGCGTCGATGTCGCGCGGCGGTACGAGCAGGCCGTCCACGCCGTCGGAGATGATCTCCCGCGGGCCGAGCGGACAGTCGGTACTGACGACGGGAAGGCCGGCACGCATGCCCTCGACGATCGTCATGCCGAACGACTCCATGCTGGAGGAGACGGCCAGGATCGACGCCTTCGCCAGCTCCGGCTCCAACGGCGAGGCGGGGCCCATCAGGCGGACGGCGTCCTGCGCGTGCAGCTCGACGACGAGGGCGGCCAGCTTCTTCCGCTCGGCGCCCGCGCCGTACAACCGCAGGGTCCAGTCCGGCCGTTCGGCGGCGACCTTGGCGAAGGCCCGGATCAGGTCGTCGTAGCACTTCGCGGGTGCCAGCCGGCCGGCGGCGACCACGACCGGTTCGGTGCACGGCGAAGGGTCGTCGTCGGAGGCCGGGACGCTGTTCGGCACCGGGGTGACCCGGACTCCCGGAATCCGGCGGCGGTAGGCGGCGGCGTCGGCCGCCGTGGTGGTGACCACCGCGTCCAGCCGTGGGTACAGCCGGCGCAGCAGGAGCACGAGCTTGGTGGAGTGGGTGTCGAGGGTGAGGTGCTCCTGGGCGACGCGCACCATGGTGCGCGGGGCCTGCCGCGCGATGTGGACGTTGAGCCCGGGGCGGGTGCCGACGACGACGTCCGCGTCGAGCTGCGCCAGGTGGCGGGCGATGCGCTCGTCGGTGAGGGCGCTGTAGTGGTCGTGGCGGCGGTCGGACGCCGGGAAGACCGTGGCGGGGACGGCGCGCCGCGGGTCGTCGAGGTCGGAGTCCTGGCTGTCCTGGCGCAGATCGACGAGGTGCCGCAGCCGGACGCGGGGGTCGTAGACGAACTGCGGCTCGTCCAGGTGCCGGAAGACGGAGACGATTTCCACATCGTGCCGCTCGGCCAGCTTGCCGGCGAGGTTGCACGTCGTACGGATGGTGCCACCGATTCCGTACGCGTTGTGGATCAGGAATGAGATGCGCATGCGTTTCCGTGTCTCCCGGTTGCCCGGCGGATTCCCCGCCCGTTGCCGTCCGCGGACGACAGACGGACGTCAGACGGACGATAGCAAGATCTGGCCTTTGTCCCCTGCTGTGTCCAGGGGTCCCTGGCGCATCCAGGGGTCCCTGCCGGGCCCAGGGGTCCCTGCCGCGTCCAGGCGTCACTTGCCGCGTCCAGGGCGACGGTGGCCCGACACAGCCTCAGGGGCTGTACGGCAACTGGGGCACGGTGAGGCAGTTGCCGGCCGGGTCCCCGCCCTGGGTGACCCATCCGCCGTGGCCGTCCTGGGCCGCGTCCGACCAGCGGGCGACGGACAGACAGGTGCGGCGGGTGGCGGGCGGATCCGGCAGCGCGGCGAAGGTGACCGGTGCCAGCAGCCCCCGGGCGTCGTAGGGCTGCGCGCGGCCCATGAACCGCTCGACGCAGCCGCGGTCGGGGGCCGCCCCGCCGGCGGTGCAGCCGGTGAGGGCGTCGGTGAACCACATCGCGGCGGCCCAGCCCTCCAGCTGCCACTGCGAGAACTGCCCGGCGTCCTTGCCGTGCGCGCGCTGCCAGGCCGCCATGCCGTTACGGAACGCGTCGACGGCCGGTTGCCCGGTCTCGTCGTAGTTGCGGCTGCCCGAGGTCGCCCACAGCGCGTTCCGGCAGCCGGCCGCGCCCTGGTAGTCGGCGGGCACGGTCGTCGCCCAGTTCTGGACGTTGGTGACCTTGGCGGAGACCGTCACACCGGCCGCCTGCATCGCCCGGCACAGCTGGCCGTTGCCGTGGGTGTCCATGGCGTCGAAGAGGATGTCGACACCACGGGCCCGCAGATCGGCGGCGACGGCGCGGAAGTTGGGCAAGGCGAAGTCGACTTGTTCACTGATCGTCTTGTATCCCTCCGCCCGCAGCCCCTGGAGGAGCTGTTGCGCGTACCGCGCCGAGGCGGACTGGTTGTAGTGGACGACCGCGGCCGTCCTGGCCTGCTGCCGGTCCTTGAACCAGCGGTAGACCTCGGTGCCCGCGTACAGCGTGCCGCCCCAGCCGGGGGTGCCCCCGCGGGGGGCGTCGCTCCCGTAGATCCCGTACAGGTGCGGATAGGTGTCGTACGCCGTGCCGATGGGGATGCCGCCGATGTCGGGGACGCCCTTGCCGCTCACGTACGAGGCTCCGGCGTAGTCGAGGGCACTGGTCGCCACCAGGGCGAACACCTTGTCCTGGTCGACAAGTCGGCGTACGCATTCGTTGTTGCCCACCCCGCTGCCGCCGTCGTCGCAGGTGACCGCCTCCACCCGGTGCCCGTTGACGCCGCCCTGGGCGTTCAGCGCGTCGATGTACGCGAGCGCGCCGTCCCGCGGTCCGCTGAACGCTCCCCCGCCGACCGGGCTCGTGGCGCTGGTGACGATCCCGACGCGGACCGGCGCCGGCGCGGACGTCGTCGCGGACGGCGGGTCGGCGAAGTCGCGCTCCGGCAGCCGGCTGCCACAGCCCGCCGCGACCAGGACCGTGGTGAAGGCCAGCACCGCCACGGCGGTTCGGGACGAGGCCGGCAGCCTCCGGCCCGGGTCCTTCGCCCCGCGGAACGAGACGGACACCGGACGGTCAGCAGCCCGGCACGGCGGTGCCACCGGCGTCCAGGGCGATCAGGGCGCAGAGGCTCTTGACCGACACCTTCCACACCTGGTTCTGCAGCACGGACGTGCCCAGGGTGTTCGGCAGTACGTCGGCGCCCTGCAGCGAGAGCGTGTACGTCACTTCGGCGGCCGTGGCCGAGGTGAGACGGACCTGGTTGACCTTCGCGCGGACCTGGCCGACCCGGGGGTCGCCCGAGAACGCGGCGAGCAGCGGCCCGAGGTGGTCGCCGTTCTCCAGCAACTTCGCCTTGTCGCCGGCGCTCGTGCCCGGGGCGAAGAACCTCTCCCAGTTCTGCCGGATCTGCTGCTCGGCCGCTCCGCTGTCGGCCGGGGGCGAGGTGGCGGTGGCCGAGGAACCGCCGGAGGGCGTGTCGGAAGGAGTGCCGGAGGGCGTGCCGGTCGCGGAACCGGTCGCGGTCGCCGGTGATTTCGACGGCGTGTCCCCGCCGTCCCCTCCGCCCCCGCAACCGGTCAGCGCGACCAGCATCGCCGTGGTCAACGCCATCGCGACCAGCGTCGCGCGTGCGGAACGGACCATGTGTCCCACCATCCCCCGGCTCGGGCCGTGCGGTTCGGGGTATTGCCCCCACCGGCATATTGGCGCTAATCGGTGAACATGCCCATACGCCGTGTGAAGCGAGATGACGCCACACCCGCATTCGTCCCGTGGGGCGCATACGTCCACCGGGCCGGCTGGCTGCTTCTCGCGGCGGGCGCCGTACTGTGCGGACTCGGCTGGTACGGGATCGCGGGCGAGCGCTACGCGGAGCGTCAGATTCCGTATCTCGCCTCCTCGTCGATCCCCGGAGGGGCTCTCATCGTCGCGGGCGCCGTCCTGATCGCCCGGCCGCCGGACCCGGGATCCGCCGGCCAACAGGCGCCCACCGCCGGTGTCCTGGTGGCGGAACCCTACGAGAAGGCGGAAGCCGCCGAGGGAACCGGACCCGTCGCCGTCTCCACCGCCCCGCCCGTCGCGGTCCCGGGCGGCACGCTGCTGCACCGCCCCGACTGCCCGCTGGTGCAGGGCAAACCGGAGGCGGCGCCGGCCGGGCCCGATGACATCCGGTCGCGGGCCCTGACGCCGTGCCCGGTGTGCGAGCCGGGCCGCTGACGTGGCGTCGCTGACGTACGACCTGACCCTCGCCGGGCTCTCGGTCGGCAGCGCCGCCGCGCTCACCGGCATCGGGCTGGTGGTCACCTATCGCGCGACGGGGGTGTTCAACCTCGCGCACGGCGCGATCGCGATGGTGACGGCGTACGTCCTGCGGGAGCTGGTGGTGGTCCACGGCTGGCCGCCGGCACCCGCGGCGGCCGTCAGCCTGCTGGTGGTCGCGCCGGGCATCGGACTCGCGCTGGACCGCGTCGTGTTCCGGCCGCTGGCGGCCCGCGAGGCGGGCCCGGCGGAGACGCTCGTCGCCACGCTGGGGGTGTTCGTACTGCTGGTCGGCGCCGCGTATCTGGCGTGGGGAGGCGACGCGCGCGGCGACGCGCCCGTCATCGTGCCGGACGATCCCTGGGCGCAGCTCGCCGCGGTGGTCGCACTGGCGGGCGCGGTCGGCGCCGTCACCCGCTGGACGCGGTTCGGGACGCGGCTGCGGGCGGTCGTCGACGACCGGCGGCTCGCCGTGCTGGGCGGGATCGACGCGGACCGGGTCGCGGCGGCCGGCTGGGCGTTCGGTGCCTTCACCGCGGGTCTGGGCGGGGTGCTGCTCGCGCCGTATCTGCGGCTCGATCCGTACGGGCTGTCGCTGCTGGTCATGGAGACGATGGCGGTCGCGGTCGCCGCCGGGATGCGCAGTCTGCCGGTGGCGGTCGGGGTCACGGTGGCGGTCGGCGTGGGGCAGAGCCAGCTCACCCGGCTGCATCCGGGCGGCAGTTGGCAGGAGCCACTGCTGCAGGCCGTGGGCGCCAACCTGTTCGTCGTCGCCCTGCTGATGGCGGCGCTGCTGATGCCCGCGATCGGTGACGCGTCGCCGGATGCCGCGCCCGCGCCGCCGGTCACCGCCCGGTTCCGGGCTCCGCCCTGGGCCTGGGCGGTCTGCGGCCTCCTCTTCCTGCTGCCGCTCGGCCTGGCGGGCACCGATCTGACCACGTCCGTGCAGGTACCCGCGATGGGGCTGATCCTGCTCTCGCTGGTCGTCGTCACCGGCCTCGGCGGCCAGATCTCCCTCGGGCAGGCCGCCTACGCCGGGCTCGGCGCCCTGTTCACCGCGCTGCTCGCGGCCGGCCGCTTTCCCGCGGTGCCCGCGCTCCCCGAACTGCCCGCGCTCGCCCTCGCGGTGCTCCTCGTCGCTCCCCTCGGGCTGCTCACCGGTGCGCCGGCCGTCCGGCGGCGCGGTCTGGCGCTCGCGCTCGCGACGTTCGCGGTGGGGGTCGCGGTGAGCCGGTTCGTCCTCGCGCAGCCGTACGCCACCTCGGGACTGGATCTGCGGCGCCCCGCCGGGTTCACCGCCGACCGGGCGTACTACGTCCTCGAACTCGTGCTGCTGGCCGCCTCGCTGGCCTCTGTGCACCTGCTGCGCCGGGGCAGGACGGGACGCGCCCTGGCCGCGATCCGCGACCACGAGGCGGGCGCGGCGGCGGCCGGGGTGCCCGTGCCCGCTCTGAAGCTGTTCACGTTCGTGGCGGGTGCGGGGTTCGCGGCGCTGGGCGGCGGACTGCTCGGGATGGGCGTCCGGAGCTTCGACGTCGCGTCCTTCGACCCGCTGCGCGGGCTGTTGTGGTTCGCCGCCGTGGTCGTCCTCGGCGCGGACAGCCCGCTCGGCGCGATGGCCGCGGCGGCCCTCCTCGTCGGTCTCGACGCCGGGACGAAGGAGGGCGTCGCCGCCGCGGTCGTCGGCGTCCTCGCCGTGCAGCTCGGCCGCACCCCCGGCGGCCTTCCCGCCGCCCTGCGGCTCCGGTACCCGGCCTTCGCGGCGGCTGTCCTGCCGGCTCGCGACCGCCGCCCGGTCCTGGTGCGCCGCCCGAAGGCGCGTGGGGCCGTGGCAGCCGGCGAAGCACGGCTGACCGCGCGACGGATATCGCTCGACTACGACGGCATCACGGCTGTCGACGGCGTGGACCTCACCGTGCCACCGGGCAGGGTGACGGCGCTGACCGGGCCCAACGGGGCCGGCAAGAGCACGCTCTTCGACTGTCTGTGCGGAACGGCCCGGCCGCGACGCGGCCGGGTGCTGCTGGACGGCCGGGACATCACCCGGCTGCCGCCGCACCGCCGGGCCCGGCTCGGGCTGGCACGCACGTTCCAGCAACTGGCGGTCTTCCCCGGGCTGACCGTCGGCGAGAACATCAGGATCGGCGCGGAACAGGGCGCGGTACGCGACCCGGAGGCGGTCGAACGGATCCTGCGGCTGCTCGCGCTGGGCCCCGTACGCGACGTTCCCGCCGCGGGCCTGCCGACCGGCACGCTGCGCCGGGTGGAGCTGGGACGGGCGCTGGCGGGCGCGCCCCGGGTGCTGCTGCTCGACGAGCCCGCCGCCGGGCTCGACAGCGCCGAGATCGGTGCGCTGCGCGACGTGCTGCGCGCACTGGCCGCCGACGGCATGGCGCTGCTGCTCGTGGAGCACGACCTCGAACTCGTCGGGGCGCTCGCCGACATCGTGTACGTCATGACCGACGGCCGGATCACCGCGACGGGTCCGCCCGGCACCGTGCTCACCACCCCACCGCCGTCGGAGACGGTGCCGGAGCCAAGGGGCTCCCGATGAGCGTGGAGATCGAGCTGTACGGGGCGAGGGTGCGCTACGGCCCGCTGGAGGCGCTGCACGGGGTCGATCTGGTGGTGCCGCGCGGCAGCGTCACCGTGCTGCTCGGGCGCAACGGAGCGGGCCGTACCACCGCGCTGCGCGCCCTCGCCGGCTCGGTGCCGCTGAGCGCGGGCCGGGTGCTGTGGCGGGGCGCCGACGTGACCCGGCTGCCCGCGGCCCGGCGGGCCCGGCTCGGGCTGGCGTTCGTACCGGACCGGCGGCCGGTCTTCGGCTCGCTGACCGTGGCCGAGAACCTGGCGCTGTTCACGGACCAAGGGCAGGACCACGGCCAGGAGCCCGCACGCGACGCGCTGGCCACGTCCGAGGTGTTCGCGGTGTTTCCCGCGCTGCGCCCGCTGCTCGGCCGCCGGGCGGGGACGCTCTCCGGCGGCGAGCAGCGGATGCTGGCGGTGTCGCGGGCGCTGCTGACGCGGGCCCGGCTCGTCCTGCTGGACGAGCCGGGCCTCGGACTGTCACCCCGGGCCGCGGCGCACGCCTACGGGGCGCTGGCGGGCCTCACGGCGGGCGGTGGGCGCACCGTCGTCGTGGCGGAGCAGCGGCTGCCCGCCGCGCTGCGCCCGGCGACCACCGTGGTCCATGAACTGCGGCGCGGGGAGGTGGTGTTCACAGGCGAGCCCGCGGAGCGTCCGGAATGAGCAGCGTCGTGCCGACGTCGAGCCGGTCCGGGTCGGCGCCGATCACCTTCCGGTTGACCCGGTACAGCTCCTGCCAGCCGCCGCGCACCGCGAACTTCGTGGCGATCGACTGCAGGGTGTCGCCCGCCACGACGGTGTGCACGCGGCCCGTGAGGTTCTGTTCCTTGGCGCAGACGGGCCAGGCGTCCCAGCCCTGGACGCGCTGTACCTCCTGCGCGACGGCGATCTGCTGCGCCGGGGTGGCCAGATCGGCCCGCGGCGCGTACTTCAGACCGCCGAACTCCTCCCAGGTCGGCTGCCAGAACTGCAGTCCGCCGTAGTAGCCGTTGCCGGAGTTGATGTGCCAGTCGCCGCTGCTCTCGCACATCGCGAGGCCCTCCCACACCGTGGGGCGGGGGACCGCCGGGGTGCCCGCGTGCGCGTCGGTCCCGGTGGTGGTGGGCGTGTCCGCGTGCGCGGGTGGGGTGTCGGCGCGGGCGGGTGCGGCCGAGAGCGGGAGCAGGGCGGCCAGGACGGTGGCGGCGGTTGCCGCGAGGACCATGGCCCGGCGCCCGACCAGTACGTTCATGCGATGAAATGAGGACAGGTCGTTCATAGCGGGTCACGCTAAGCACGCCCTGTCCGCTCCCGGCGCCCGGCGCGCGCGGCGCGCCGGGCGTCCCACCCGGTCGGAGCAGCCGTCCTGAACCGATGTCAGGCCGAATGCCACGCCGAGGAAGCCGTCACCAGGCGGGCCACCAGGCCGGCGCGCGGACCGCCAGCGGGGCTCCGGCCGCCCGGGACGTGACCGCGATCGCCGCGCGCTCCTGGCTGCGGCTCGGGTGTTCGGCGGCCTGCGGCGGCTGCGCCTTCGGCCGTACCGTCTTCGTCTTCGGGGGTGTCGCCTTGGGAGTGCCGGCGGACGGCGCGTCGCCGTACGCTCCGGCGCGGCGGGCGCAGACCGGCCACGCTCCCCAGCCGCTCGACCGCTGCACCTTGGTCGCTATCGCGATCTGCTGCTCGCGGGAGGCCTTGTCGGCGGTCGGGGCGTACTGCGTGCCGCCGTTCGACCGCCAGGTGCCGGCGGCGAACTGCAGTCCGCCGTAGTAGCCGTTGCCGTTGTTGATGTGCCAGTTGCCGCCGCTCTCGCACTTGGCGATGCGGTCCCACACTCCGCTGTCGGCCGCCGCGGCCTGTCCTCCGGCGGCCAGGACGGCCAGCGGGCTCAGTGCCGCCATGCCGGTGAGCACAGCGATGACTCGGTACTTGGCCAAGACCATGGATTCCCTCTCCACGGACCCGGGGTTCCCCCTACGTGCCTCGAGAACGCGCACCGGCGCGTCTGACGCCGGTGCCCGTCCGAACCCGGGCGGTGCTCTTTGCACACGAGCCGAGAACCTAGACACCCCAGGTGCACCGAATCAACCAAATCCGGTTCGTTGCAGGCCACTTGACGGTTACCCGAAGTAAGGACGTATTTTCGCCGTCCAATTGACGCGTCCTTGTCACCCTAAATCGTGATGGGTGCCGCACCGGCTGTGACCCACTTCACCGCGGCAGGAACTTCCCTCCGGACGGAATCTCGACATGGAGTGAGATCCTCCGGGTCGCCGGTCACCCTGCGCACCCGGCGGCGGGAACGGATGTGCCGCAAAGCGTGACCCTCACCACAGGTCGTCCGTTGTCACTGTGCGCGGGGGAACGCCCTGCGCAGCAAACCGCAGCCGCACAGTCAAGGAGGCCTCCGTGCCGCCCATGCTCGACGTCAGCGCCGAGGTACGCGCCGAGATCGGCGAGGAGGAGGCCACGCGTCTGCTCGCCGGGGAGAACGCCCCGGGGACGTACGACTGCACCTCCTGCCGCACCCCCGGCGACACCGGCCAGGAGCGCACCAGCACCGTCCTGTTCGTCAGCGACGAGACCGCGGTGCTCGCCTTCGCCCACGCGACCTGCATCCCCTCGCAGGTGGTGCCGGTCTCGGAGGAGCAGCTCCAGGGCGCGGTGCGCAGCATCACCGCGGACGACGCGGCCGGCGGCACGGCGTCCGCCCTGGTGGACGGCGCCCGGGAGGCCGGGGCCGCGGCCGCGCCGCGCCAGGCGGTGCTGGGCATCACCTGCGGGCTCGTCCTGGTCGAGGGAACGCTCCGGCCGGCCCTGGTGGTCGAACCGACCGGCGCCATCAGCCGCCCGGGCTCCACCGCCGACGGGGACGACTTCCTCCCCCTCATGATCGAGCAGGGCTTCATGCCCCAGCTCGACCTGGCGGTACCGCCGCCCGCCCTGAGCGGCTGGTCGGTGCTGCTGGCCATGGGCCAGTTGCACGCGGTCCTGCAGCCGAGTGCCGGCGGCCCCGCCGTCTCCTGGTGGCAGGCCCACCAGCCGCTGCAGGTGAGCGATGGCTGGCGCAGCGCGGTGAACCGCACCAACGAGGTGTACGTCTACGCCGCCCCGGCCGACTCGATCGGCCGTCAGCCGCGCGAGGACCTGATGCGTGACGCGCTGGAGCGCGCGGCCGCCCGCGGGCTGCTGGTCGGTGCGACGATGCCGCTCTCGGGCACCTGAGCGGCCCGTGCGGCCCGGGGCCCCGCCTCGCAGCACCGAACGGCGCAGCGCACCGCTGAACGAAGGGGCGCGTACGGAAACCCGTACGCGCCCCTTCTCGTGCGACCGAAGATCCGCATTTACCCCGTGCTGCCCGCATCTTGGACGGTAAGCAGTCGTTGGCACATTCGTGCACACCTTTGACGCCTTCTCCCGAGTCCCCTACCAGAGCCAGATTCCGTCGATGCGCAGCGCGCAGGATCCCTCCGGGGTCGGCTCGGGCACGCCGATCTACGACGCTCTCTACTCGGAGTACCGCAGGCTGTTCCGAGCCCTGCCGGGTGACCGCTCCGGCGAGGATGCCATGCAGTTCAACGCGTTCTCGGCGTGGCACGAGCAGCCGTACGACGCCGCGCCGGGCCGGCACCGCGGCAACCGCCCGGCCGCGGCGCTGCCGCCGGGCCGCACCGACAACCGGATGTACGGGCTCTAGACGAGCTCAGGACGGGTCACACACGGCCGGTCGTGGGGAGCGGGCCGCACGGGCCCGCGCCCCACCGGCCACGACTACTTGTTGCGGCCGCGCTTCTCGCGGACCCGCACCGAGACCTGGATCGGCGTGCCGACGAAGCCGAACTCCTCACGCAGCCGGCGCTCGACGAAACGACGGTAGCCCGCCTCGAGGAAGCCCGAGGCGAAGAGCACGAACCGCGGCGGCCGGGTGCCGGCCTGCGTGCCGAACAGGATGCGGGGCTGCTTGCCACCGCGGATCGGGTGCGGGTGGCCGGCGACCAGCTCGCCGAGGAAGGCGTTGAGGCGGCCGGTCGGGATACGCGTCTCCCAGCCCGCGATGGCGGCCTCGATCGCCGGGACGAGCTTCTCCATGTGACGGCCGGTGAGCGCCGAGACGTTCACCCGCGGCGCCCACTGGACCTGGACGAGATCCTGCTCGATCTCGCGCTCCAGGTAATAGCGGCGCTCCTCGTCGATCTGGTCCCACTTGTTGTAGGCGATGACGACGGCGCGCCCGGCCTCGACGGCCATGGTGATGATGCGGGTGTCCTGGACGCTGATCGACTCGGTCGTGTCGATCAGGACCACCGCGACCTCCGCCTTGGTCAGCGCGGCAGCGGTCCGCAGCGACGCGTAGTAGTCCGCGCCTTCCTGCAGGTGCACGCGGCGGCGGATACCGGCGGTGTCGATGAACTTCCAGGTGATGCCGCCGAGCTCGATCAGCTCGTCGACCGGGTCGCGGGTGGTGCCGGCGACCTTGTCGACGACCACGCGGTGCTCACCGGCGACGCGGTTGAGCAGGCTCGACTTGCCGACGTTCGGGCGGCCGATCAGGGCGATGCGGCGCGGGCCGCCGATCCCCGCACCGAAGGTCATCGCGGGCGCCTCGGGCAGCGCCTCCATGATCGCGTCGAGCAGGTCGCCGGTGCCACGGCCGTGCAGCGACGAGACGGCGTGCGGCTCGCCCAGGCCCAGGTTCCACAGCGCGGCGGCGTCCGCCTCGCCGGACTGGCCGTCCACCTTGTTGGCGGCGAGCACGACGGGCTTGCCGGACTTGCGCAGCAGCCGGACGACGGCCTCGTCGGTGTCGGTGGCGCCGACCGTGGAATCCACGACGAAGACGACCGCGTCGGCCGCCTGGATCGCGAATTCGGCCTGGGCGGCGACGGAGGCGTCGATGCCGAGGACGTCCTGCTCCCAGCCGCCGGTGTCGACGATGGTGAAGCGGCGGCCGTTCCAGTTCGCCTCGTAGTTGACCCGGTCGCGGGTGACGCCCGGCTTGTCCTCGACGACCGCCTCACGGCGGCCGATGATGCGGTTGACCAGCGTCGACTTGCCGACGTTCGGGCGGCCGACGACGGCGAGGACCGGGAGCGGGCCGTGGCCCGCCGCCGCCAGGTCGCCTGCGACCTCTTCGAGGTCGAAGCCTTCCTCGGCCGCGAGTTCCATGAACTCCGCGTACTCGTCGTCGCCGAGCGCGCCGACGTCGCCGTGTTCGTTCTGGTTGTCCATGAAAGCTTCTCCGTCGATCAACAGTGGTGGCTGCGGTACCTGATGTGGTTCAGCGGCCGGTGGCTTGCTTGGCGTGGGCCAGGTGCGCGGTGAGGCGCTCCTGGATGCGCAACGTGGCGTTGTCCATCGCCGAACGGGTACGTCGGCCGCTGGGGTCGCCCGCCTCGAACGGGTCGCCGAAAACGATGTCGATACGGCTGCGCAGTGGTGGCAGCCCCGATATCACCCGTCCCTGGCGGGCGCTGCCCAGGACGGCGACGGGTACGACGGGCGCGCCGGAGCGCACCGCGAAGTACGCCAGGCCGGAGCGGAGTTCCGAGAAGTCACCGACCCCGCGGGTGCCCTCCGGGAAGATCCCGAGCACTCCGCCGCGCGCCAGCACGCCGAGCGCGGCCGTGATGGCGGTGCGGTCGGCGCTGTAGCGGTCGACGGCGAGCTGCCCGATACCGCGCAGGAACGGGTCCAGCGGGCCGACGAACGCTTCCTTCTTGACCAGGAAGTGCACGGGTCGCGGGGAGGTGCCGATGATCATCGGCCCGTCCACGTTGTGCGCGTGGTTGCCCGCCAGAATGACCGGCCCGTGGGCCGGCACCCGCCAGGCGCCGAGGACGCGGGGCCGCCACAGGCCGTTCATCAGGCCAATGCCGATGCGGCGGCCGACCGCCGCTCCGCGCGGGCCGGGCGCCGTCAGGGTCTGGGACGTCACCGAGCCGCTCGCTTCTCCTCGATCAGGGTGACGATGCACTCGATGACCTGGTCGAGGGAGAGGTCCGTGGTGTCGACCTCTATGGCGTCGTCCGCCTTGGCCAGCGGCGAGGTCTTCCGGCCGGAGTCGGCCGCGTCCCGCTTGACCAGGGCGTCCTGGGTGGCCTGCACGCTCTGCGCGCCCTTGAGCTCACCGCTGCGCCGGGACGCGCGGGCCTCGGCGGAGGCGGTCAGGAAGATCTTGAGAGTGGCGTCGGGCAGCACCGTGGTGCCGATGTCCCGGCCCTCCACGACGATGCCGTCCGGCGCGGCGGCGGCGGCCGCGCGCTGCAGGCCGACCAGCCGGGTGCGCACCTCGGGCACCGCGCTGACGGCGCTGACCGCGGCGGTGACCTCCTGGGTGCGGATCGGCCCGGAGGCGTCCTCGCCGTCCACGGTGATGGTCGGGCCGACGGGCTCGGTGCCGGAGACGATGACGGGCTTGGCGGAGGCGTTGGCCACGGCCTCGGTGTCACTCACGTCCACGCCGTTGCTCAGCATCCACCAGGTGATCGCCCGGTACTGGGCGCCGGTGTCGAGGTAGCTGAGGCCGAGCTTGGCCGCGACGGCCTTGGACGTGCTGGACTTACCCGTGCCCGAGGGGCCGTCGATGGCGACGATCACCGGAGATTCCACAGCGCGAGGGCCTTCCTTGGGCACGGTTACGGGGTGAGGTGGGCCCGGCTGACGCCGGAGGCCATCCCATAAGGTTACCGGCCGGGTGCCAGCACACGTACCACAGCCGTTGTCCCCGGCCGCCGGAACCCGTCACATCGGGCCGCCGGGGCGGCCGCGGGGCCATCGGGAGCCGTCGCGGGACCCCGCGCCCCAGGTCCGCCGCGGGACGCTCAGGACCGGATGGACCAGCCCCGGTCGCGCAGCGCGCTCGTCAGGCCCGGCGCCGCCGCCGGCTCCACCATGAGCTGCACCCGGCCGGCCTGCTGGCCCGTCGAGTGCTCGATGCGGACGTCCTCGATGTTCACACCGGCCGCGCCCGCGTCGGCGAAGATCCGCGCCAGCTCGCCCGGCTGGTCGCCGATGAGCACCGCGACGACCTCGTAGGCCTTGGGGGCCGTGCCGTGCTTGCCGGGGACCCGGTCCCGGCCGGCGTTGCCGCGCAGCAGGATGTCCTCGATCCCGGCGGCGCCGGTGCGGCGCTTGTCCTCGTCGGCGGACTGCAGCCCGCGCAGCGCCTCGACGGCGCCGGTCAGGTCGGTGGCGACCTCGGCGAGCACATCGGCCACCGGGCCGGGGTTGGCGGCCAGGATGTCCATCCACATGCCGGGTTCCGATCCGGCGATACGGGTGACGTCGCGGATGCCCTGCCCGCACAGCCGCACCGCGGTGTCCTCGGCGTGCTGCAGCCGGGCCGCGACCATGCTGGAGACCAGCTGCGGGGTGTGCGAGACGAGCGCGACGGCCCGGTCGTGCTCGTCGGCGTCCATCACCACCGGTACGGCGCGGCACAGGGCGACCAGTTCCAGGGCGAGGTTGAGCACCTCGGTCCCGGTCTCCCGGGTGGGGGTCAGCACCCACGGGCGGCCCTCGAAGAGGTCGGCGGTGCCGGCCAGCGGGCCGGAGCGCTCGCGGCCCGCCATCGGGTGCGTACCGATGTAGCGGGACAGGTCGCAGCCCAGCGCCTGCAGATCGCGGCGCGGACCGGCCTTGACGCTGGCCACGTCGAGGTAGCCGCGGGCCAGGCCGCGGCGCTGCGCGTCGGAGAGGGTGGCCGCCACGTGGGCCGGCGGTACGGCAACGACGACGAGGTCGACCTGACCCTCGGGGGGCAGCGCGCTGCCCGCGCCGAGGGCGGCGGCGGTGCGCGCGACGGACGGGTCGTGGTCCTCCAGGTACACCTCGACGCCGCGCGAGACGAGGGCGAGCGCGGCGGAGGTGCCCATCAGGCCGGTTCCGATGACCAGGGCGGTCCTCACTGGGCGATGTCCTTGCGGAGCGCGGCGGCGGCGCCGAGGTAGACATGCCCGATCTCGCTCCTGGGCAGCTCGCTCTCGACGTGCGCGAGGATGCGGACCACGCGCGGCATGGCGCCCTCGATGTCCAGTTCCTGGGCGCAGACCAGCGGTACGTCCACGATGCCGAGCCGGCGCGCGGCCACCGCCGGGAAGTCGCTGTGCAGATCAGGGGTGGCGGTGAAGATCACGCTGATCAGGTCGTCCACCGCGAGCCGGTTGCGCTCCAGGAGGGCGGTGAGCAGCTCGGACACCTGTCCGTGCATGTGTTCCGCCTCGTCCCGCTCCAGCTGGACGGCTCCGCGGACCGCTCGTACCGCCACGTCACTGCTCCCTCATGCCCTCGGATCCGAACCCGGCAAGCGTAACCAAGTGATCAGGCACACGGTCGCGGCGACCGCCCAGCGAGACGGGCGGCCGCCGCACGGCAAAGGGTGCGTCCCGCCATGGCACGCCTTTCCGAAAGACCGGCCGGGGTCGCTTCCCGCGAATCTCCCGGCGACGAACATGGTCAATCTCTCCCGGAGCGGACACATCCGCCACTTGGAGGTCACCGGCGTCCGGTACAACGATGGACATGATCCTTCACCTCGTCCCGCTGGACACCTGGCTCCACGAGCCCGACCGCCCGTACGCGCCCGCCTCCCTCGCCGAGGACGGCTTCGTGCACTGCTCCCCCGACGAGGCCGTCACCCTGGCCGTCGCCGACGCCTTCTACCGGGACACGGCCGGGCCGCTGATGGTGCTGCTCATCGACGAGGAGGCGCTCGACCACCCGGTGCGCTGGGAGGCCGCGGACCCGGCCCCGCCGCCCGGCGTCGACGAGGGCACCCTCTTCCCCCATGTGTACGGCCGGATCAACCGCACGGCGGTGACCGGGATGCTGGAGGTCGAACGGGACCCGGTGGGCCACCCGCTGCGGCTCGCCCCCTGGTCATAATCGCCGTATGCCCGGACACGAACTCGTACGCCGTCACACCGTCTACTCCTGTGTCATGGGCTCGCGCGCCTTCGGGCTGGCCACCGAGGACAGCGACACCGACCGCCGGGGCGTCTACGTGGCCCCCACCCCGCTCTTCTGGGGTTTCACCAAGCCTCCGACGCACGTGGACGGCCCGGCGGAGGAGCAGTTCTCGTGGGAGGTGGAGCGCTTCTGCGAGCTGGCGCTGCGCGCCAACCCCAACCTCCTCGAATGTCTGCACTCACCCCTCGTGGAGCGGCTGGACGACACCGGCCGCGAGCTGCTCGCGCTGCGCGACGCCTTCCTGTCCCGGCAGGTCGACGCCACCTTCCGCGGCTACGCGGCCCAGCAGCTGCACAAGATCGAGCGCGACATCCGCAACCACGGGGCACCGCGCTGGAAGCACGCCATGCATCTGCTGCGGCTGCTGATCAGCTGCCGTGACGTGCTGCGCAGCGGTGAGCTGCGGATCGACGTCGGCGAGCACCGGGACCGGCTGCTGGCCGTCAAGCGCGGCGAGGTCTCCTGGGACGAGGTGCGGGTCTGGATGGCGGAGCTGCACGAGGCGTCGGACGCGGCGGCGAGCCGCTCGCCGCTGCCGGCCGAACCCGACCGGGCCCGCGTCGAGGACTTCCTGGTCCGGGTGCGCCGCGCCTCGGCCGGCGCCCCGGACCCGTTCCCGGCTGCCGCCTCAGACGCCGTCCCACAGGGCACCGAACTCCAGTAGCTCCTCGCGGTACTCGATCCGCCCGGCCCAGTCGGCGGGCCAGGCGGCCGCGCCGAGGTGGGCGCCCGCGAAGGCGCCGGCGAGGCAGGCGATCGAGTCCGAGTCCCCCGAGGTGCAGGCCGCCCGCCGCAGCGCGGTGACCGGCTCGTCGGGGAAGAGCAGGAAGCACAGCAGCCCGGTGGCGAGCGCCTCCTCGGCGATCCAGCCGGCCCCGGTGGCCAGACAGGGGTCCGCCTCCGGGTCCGGGTCGCGCAGCGCCGCCTCCAGCCGGTCCAGCGCCGCCAGGCAGTCGTCCCAGCCGCGTTCGATGAAGCTCGTCGGCAGTGGGTCCTGCGCGTACGTCCACAGATCGTCCAGCCAACGGTGGTGGTAGACGGACCGGTTGGCGGTCGCGTAGCCGCGCAGCAGGCCGACCAGTTCGTCCGGCCGGGCGCCCTGCGCGAGCAGCAGCACCGCGTGCGCGGTGAGGTCGCTCGCCGCGAGCGCGGTGGGATGCCCGTGGGTCAGCGCCGACTGGAGCTGCGCGGCGCCCGCGCGGGTCTCCTCGTCGAGCCCCGGCACCAGCCCGATCGGCGCCACCCGCATATTGGCGCCGCACCCCTTGGAGCCGGTCTGGCTCGCGTCCTGCCAGACCCGTCCCTCGTGGCTGAGCCGCTCGCAGGCCACCATGCAGGTCCTGCCGGGCGCCCGGTTGTTCTCCGGGGACCGCCACCACTCGACGTACTCCTCGCGCACCGGCCGTGCCAGCCGCAGCGGTGCCAGCGGCCCGCGCTCCATCGCGGTGCGCAGACCGCGCCCGAGCGCGAGCGTCATCTGGGTGTCGTCGGTGACGATCGCGGGCCAGAGCAGTCCCATCTCCCGCCACGGGCCCATCTTCTTCAGGATCGAGGGCACATCGTTGAACTCGGTCGGGAACCCGAGCGCGTCACCGAGCGCCAGCCCGATCAGCGCGCCGGTCGCCGGGCGCCGCTCGTCGCCGCTCATGCCGCCACCCGCGTCCGGACCACGAGGTCGTGCAGGGCGTCGTGCGCGGTGCTCTCGTCCGGCAGCCGGGAGGCGGCCTGCGCCTCGTCCAGCACGGCGTGCAGCGTCTCGACGTCCCGGGCGACGTGGGCGATGCCCATGCCCGTCGCCGGCCCGTGCTCGGCCACCGCCTTGGCCTCGATGAGGTCGGCGAGGTAGGCGGGGGCGGTGACCTGGCCCAGCAGCGTCGGCAGATGGGCCTCGACACCGCCGCCGCGCATCAGGTGGATACCGGTGAGCAGCGCGCGGAAGGTGTAGAGCAGCGGCTTGAGCTCGCCGTTCCTCTCGTACAGCCGCCACTGCGTCGCCGCGAACCCGCGGTAGTGATGGGCGTGGCCGCGGGTGATCACACCGGGCGCCAGGGCGGCCAGCTCGCCGTGCACGTCACTGGTGTGCACGACCAGTGGGGAGAGCAGCTGCTCCAGCACATAGCCGTTGCGGCGCAGCATCAGCCGGCAGAACTTCAGCAGGTCGTGCGTGACCAGATCCAGCTCCAGGCCCTCCCGGTCCCACATCCGGGTCTGGGTCTCCTCGCCCTCCCGCAGGCCGATGAGATCGGCCAGCGGCAGGAGGTGGACTCCGCGCAGATCGACGTCCGAGTCACGGGACGGGAATCCGTACAGGTGCGCGCCGGAGACGGTGGCGAGGAGCAGGGGCAGTCCCCGGCCGGTCAGCTCGGCGAGGACCGGGCGCAGATCGGGCAGTCCCGCGGCGCTGAGCGGGTCGGCGTGGATGGTCATGGTCACCATCCTCCCCGGACCGCGGGCCGACGGGCCAGTGGTTTCGGGGTCGGAACCCAACGGAAACGGCCGGTCGGAACGGCCCTGAGGACCGTTCCGACCGGCCGGAACGCGTTCGCGTGGAACGACCTAGAGGTCGACCTCGCCCATCAGCATGCCGACCTCGGTGTTGGTGAGGCGGCGCAGCCACCCGGACTTCTGGTCGCCGAGCGGGATCGGTCCGAAGCTGGTGCGCACCAGCCGGTCGACCGGGAAGCCGGCCTCGGAGAGCATCCGGCGCACGATGTGCTTGCGGCCCTCGTGCAGGGTCACCTCGACCAGGTAGTTCTTGCCGAGGTTCTCCACGACGCGGAAGTGGTCGGCGCGCGCCAGACCGTCCTCCAGCTCGATGCCGTCCTTGAGCTGCTTGCCGAGGTCACGCGGCAGCGGGCCCTGGATCGCGGCCAGGTAGGTCTTCTTGACGCCGTACCGCGGGTGGGTCAGGCGGTGGGCCAGCTCCCCGTGGTTGGTCAGGAGGATCAGGCCCTCCGTCTCGGTGTCCAGCCGGCCGACGTGGAAGAGCCGGGTCTCACGGTTGGTGACGTAGTCGCCCAGGCACTGGCGGCCGTCGGGGTCCTCCATGGTGGAGACGACGCCGGCCGGCTTGTTCAGCGCGAAGAACAGGTACGACTGGGTGGCGACCGTCAGGCCGTCCACCTTGATCTCGTCCTTCTCCGGGTCGACGCGCATGCCCTGCTCGACGACGATCTTGCCGTTGACCTCGACGCGGTGCTGGTGGATGAGGTCCTCGCACGCACGGCGCGATCCCATCCCGGCACGGGCGAGGATCTTCTGCAGCCGCTCGCCCTCCTGGTCGTTGCCGAAGGTCTTCGGAGTCTTGATCTCCGGGCGGTTCTCGTACCGGGAGCGGTTGCGCTCCTCGATCTTGGCCTCGAGCTCGCGCGACTTCGCGGGGATCGGCTTGCGGCCGAGGTTGCCGGTCGCGCGGTAGCGCGGCTTCTCGGGGGGCACGCCGCCGGGCCGGTTCGCGCCCGACTGTCCGGTGTTCCCGACGTCGTAGCGACGCTCCTCGGGACGGGGGTTCTGTGCGCGCCGCTCCTCGTCACGCTGCTGGCCGCTGCCCGAGGTGCGGGGCGTGCTGCCACCGCCACGGGGGTAGCCGCCGCCGCGGGAGCCCGGGCCGCCGGCGCCGCTGCCACCGCGGGACCCCGCGCCACCGCCGCACCGGCCGCAGCGGG
>NZ_JAAGLX010000120.1:0-1065 GCF_010548325.1 Streptomyces sp. SID13666
TGTTCTGTCCATGGAGGTTGGTGACAGCGATCACGGCGGGGTGATCTTGTACGAGTGAGGGCCTTCCGGGTTCGGTGTGGATTGCGACATCTACACGGAACGATCAGAAGGCCCTCATGCCCCACCGTAATGCACCCCTGACCGAGACCGGACGCCTGCGTCTGGCCCGCTGCGTCGTCGAGGACGGCTGGCCCCTGCGCCGGGCCGCCGAACGCTTCCAGGTCTCGCCCACGACCGCCCAGCGGTGGGCCGGCCGCTACCGCGAGATGGGCGAGGCCGGCATGACCGACCGGTCCTCGCGCCCGCACCACAGCCCACGCCGGACCCCCACCCGCACCGAGCGGCGGATCATCAAGGTCCGCCTCCTGCGCCGCTGGGGACCGGCCCGCATCGCCTACCTGCTGGGCCTGAACCCGGCGACCGTCCACCGGGTTCTGACCCGCTACCACCTGGCCCGCCTGAGTCATCTGGACCGCGCCACCGGCCGCGTCATACGCCGCTACGAACACGAACGACCCGGCGACCTGGTCCACGTCGACATCAAGAAGCTCGGCAACATCCCCGACGGCGGCGGACACAAGACCCTGGGCCGCCAGGCCGGCCGCAAGACCCGCTCCAGCGCCGGCTACAGCTACCTCCACAACGCCGTCGACGACCACTCCCGCCTCGCCTACAGCGAGATCCTCGCCGACGAGAAGAAGGAAACCGCCGTCGGCTTCTGGCAGCGCGCCCACGCGTTCTTCGCCCAGGCCGGGATCAGCGTCGAACGCGTCCTGACCGACAACGGCGCCTGCTACAAGTCACACCTGTGGCGCAACTCCCTGGCAGAGCACGGCATCACCCACAAGCGGACCCGTCCCTACCGGCCTCAGACCAACGGGAAGGTGGAACGGTTCAACCGCACCCTGCTGGACGAGTGGGCCTACGCCAAGCCCTACCGGACCGAGGCCGAGCGACGCGACGCATACCCCGCCTGGCTGCACACCTACAATCACCACCGCGGACACACCGCACTCAAAGGCCAACCACCCGCCAGCCGCGTCCCCAACCTCACGGGCCAGTACA
>NZ_JAAGLX010000121.1:0-1062 GCF_010548325.1 Streptomyces sp. SID13666
GCTGGGGACCATCGCCCAGACGTTCAAGCAAGGCAAGGTGCTCCCGTCCCCCGACGGTGGCCGGCCCGTGATAGCCGTGGTCGGTGAGCGGTTCGCCGCCGCTCAGCGCGAGCAGCTGTCGTGGTTCGAGAACAAGCCGCTGTTCGGGTGGCGGGTGCTGGTGCCGCGTACCAAGGAGCAGTCGGCGTCGCTCTCCGACCAGCTGCGGTCCTACGGGGCCGTGCCGCACGAGGTGCCGACGATCGCCGTCGAGCCGCCGAGGACTCCGCAGCAGATGGAGCGGGCGGTCAAGGGGCTGGTCACGGGCCGTTATGAGTGGATCGCTTTCACGAGCGTGAACGCGGTCAAGGCCGTGCGCGAGAAGTTCGAGGAGTACGGGCTCGATGCCCGTGCCTTCGCCGGGATCAAGGTCGCCGCTGTGGGTGACCAGACCGCCAAGGCGCTGGTCGCGTTCGGCGTGAAGCCCGATCTGGTGCCCAGTGGCGAGCAGTCGGCTGCCGGGTTGCTCGACGACTGGCCTCCCTACGACCCGGTCTTCGATCCGATCGACCGCGTTTTCCTGCCCCGGGCCGACATCGCCACCGAGACGCTGGTGGCCGGGCTCATCGAGTTGGGCTGGGAGGTCGACGACGTCACGGCCTATCGGACCGTGCGGGCGTCGCCGCCGCCGCAGGAGACCCGGGAGGCGATCAAGGGGGGTGGCTTCGACGCCGTTCTCTTCACGTCGTCGTCCACCGTGCGGAACCTGGTGGGGATCGCGGGCAAGCCTCACAACGTGACGGTGATCGCGTGTATCGGGCCTGCCACGGCGAAGACCGCCGAGGAGCATGGGTTGCGGGTCGATGTGATGGCTCCGGAGCCGTCCGTGCACAAGTTGGCCGAGGCGTTGGCGGACTTCGGGTTGCGGCGGAGGGCTTCCGCCGTGGAGTCGGGGGATCCGGTCACCCGGCCCAGTGAGCGGCGGCCGGGGGCTCGGCGGAGGCGGACGACTTAGTCCGGGGTGCGGTGGGGGCGGCGGTGGGTTGGTTTCGCCCCCGCCGCCCCTTCCCGTCCCGTCCTGTT
>NZ_JAAGLX010000122.1:0-1025 GCF_010548325.1 Streptomyces sp. SID13666
CGGGTCCATTCGCGGCCGATGGCGGCGATGGTGCGGGGGTGGGCGAGCAGGAAGCGGGTGCCGCGGCGGCGGCTGATGAGTTCGTCGAGGTCGTCGGGGAGCGGGGGGCCGGCGTGCGGCTGGATCCGCTGGTCGTAGTCGGCCGCGTGCAGCAGTCCGAACTCGCGGTTGTTGATGAGTTCGTGTTCCTGGCGTTCGCGCAGGGCTTCGATGGTGAGTTTGAGCTGCTGCTCGATCTGGTTCATCGGTTCGTTGTAGAGGTCCGCGACGCGGCTGTGGACGCGCAGTACGGTCTGGGCGACGCTCAGCTCGTACTCGCGGGGGGCGACTTCGTAGTCGACGAACGTGCTCGGCAGGTCCGCTTCGCCCTTGTGGCCGGAGGCCAGTTCGATGGCGGCCTCGCCGCGCTTGTTGACGCGTTGGCGGGGGATGGCGCGGTAGGCCTCGATGTGGGCGCGCAGGGCGGGGGACTGGTCGGCGAGGGTCTGGAAGTCCTGTCGGGACAGTGCCAGCACGGTGGTGGTGGTCGCGGCGCGGGCGGTGAAGTCCCAGGGTGTTTCCGGGTCGAGCAGGCCCTGTTCGCCGAAGTGGGCGCCGTCGGCGAGGACGCCGAGACGATTCTGCTCGCCGAATTCGCCCTCGCTGAGCTTTTCGACCTTGCCGTGGGCGAGGAGGAACAGGGTGTCGACGGGCTGGCCGGCTTCGGCCAGGAGCTCGCCGGGGGCGAACTCGCGCTGGGTGAAGCGGTCGGCGAGCGCGGTGAGGACCGCGGTGTCCTCGAAGGAGCGCAGCAGGGCGAGTTCGCCGAGTTCGGCGGGGACGACCCGTACCTGGGATCCGGTTTTGACGAAGGTCACCTTGCCGTCGCCGACGGAGTAGGTCAGCCGGCGGTTGACCCGGTAGGTGCCGGCCGTGACTTCTACCCAGGGCAGCATGCGCAGCAGCCAGCGGGAGGAGATTCCCGCCATCTGAGGTGCGGACTTGGTGGTGGTCGCCAGATTCCGGGCAGCAGCCGTATCAAGGCT
>NZ_JAAGLX010000123.1:0-1021 GCF_010548325.1 Streptomyces sp. SID13666
CGGCCACGGCCGCGCGGCGCTGCGGATGGCGCTGCTCGCCGCCCGGCACGGCGAGCTGGCCGAGGCCCAGGGCTGGTGCGCGCGGGCGGTCGAGTGCGGTCCTGCCGAGGTCGCCGAGCGCGCCGCACGGCTCACCGACGCCGTGAAGCACGAGCTCACGGCGTAGGTCGCGGCGTCGCAGGGCCGCCCCGGCCGGGCTCCGGCCCGGTCGCTGCCCGCGCTCCTTGCCCGCAAGGGAACTGATTTGCACTGCTCAGCGCATCTGGTCTACATTGAGGACACAACGGCGCGGGGTGGAGCAGCTCGGTAGCTCGCTGGGCTCATAACCCAGAGGTCGCAGGTTCAAATCCTGTCCCCGCTACTTCAGTACGAAGGCCCGGTTCCTGAGAAATCAGGAACCGGGCCTTCGTCGTTCCCCCTGCTGCGCGGTCCTGGTACGTAGCCCTGGTACGCAGCCCTGGAGCGTCCGGGAGCCTCCCGGAGTAGTGCCTCGGACATCGTTCGGGCAAAAGCGCGCAAACATCCTTGGAAGCCTTCCCCACCGGCGCGATCCTGGTCTTCTACGCGGTGCGAGGAGGCGGGGTTGCTGCGCGGACGGTTTGGGCGGACCGTGCTGCGACGGCGTGACGGGCCGGCGCCGGCCACGGTGCTCGACGCGGAACGCTGGAGCGGGTTGTGCCGGGCGGCCGTGACCGGCCGGCCGGAGACCGTCGAGGCACTGCTGGACGCCCTGCGGGCCGCGGTGGACAGCGGCCTCCCCTACGACCGTGCCGCGGCGCTCGACGCGCTGCTGCGGTCCCCTCCCGAGCTGCTGCCCCATCTGGACCGCCGCGCCCGCGCCCGGGGCGCCCCGTCGGTGCCGCTCCGCCCTGGCGGCACCGATCCGCTGCGCTTGCTGCTGGCCTCGCTGGACCGCGACGGTCACGTCCGGCAGGCCGCGGTGGAGGCGCTGACCGGGGTCGGCGGGCCGCTGGCCGCGGCGGCGCTGGCCCTGCGCACGGTCGACTGGGTGCCCGCCGTA
>NZ_JAAGLX010000124.1:0-1012 GCF_010548325.1 Streptomyces sp. SID13666
GGACGGTCTGCCGGTCGCGCATCCAGGGGCTCGGCTCATGACTCGCGCTGAACGCCTGGATCGTCGGCAGGTTGTCGGCGTTGTTGGCCCGTGCGTAGTCGTACAGCCAGCTCAGCGAGCCCGCGTTGGTCACCGGCGTCCAGAAGTTGAAACCGTGCGGCACAGCCGTCGCCGGGAAGTTGTTACCCCGGGAGAAGCCGCCGCTGGAGTTGGTGCCCCGGGTCGTCACCGCATAGTCGGACAGGTGTTCCCGAGGTGGCTCGGGGGCGACGGACCGGAGCGTCACGTCGTCGAGCCAGCCCCGGAACCTCGCGGGACCGGTCGGCGAGTCGTACGCCACCAGCACCCGGTCGACGGTCCTTCCCTGCGCCACGGACCCGATCCGCGAGGCCACGTGGTTCCACTGGTTGACGTACAACCCCTTGGCCGCGCCCTGCCCCTGCGGCGTCAGCGCGAAGCCGTGCTGGTCGACCGCCTGAAGTTCACTCAGAAGGGTTCCGTCCGTGAAGGCCAGGTCCACCGAGACGTTCGTGGCGGCGTAGTCGAGATCGCCGTCCGCCATGGACGGGAAGATCCGGTACGACAGCTCGGTGTCCCGGTCGACGGCCACGTTCACGTCGAACACCTTGTTGGCCGAGTACGCCCGTCCGGCCGCCCGGTGTGTTCCGGCGTACCGCAGCGCCCGTTTGCCCGTGAAACCGGCGCGGGCCTTCGCGGTCGGCGAGCCGCTCGGGCCGCGGTCGACCAGCGACAGCATGTCCCGGGGCACGGGCGCGTCGACGCTGCCCGTCGAGAACTGGACATCGGCGAGCTGCGTGATGGCGCCCCCGTTGTTCCGTCCGATGTCGAGCCGGAAGTGCTGGTACTCGGCAGGTGCTGACAGGTCGTAAGACCTGGTCCGGAAACGCTCGGCGAACGACTCGCCCGTGCGGCTGTCGAGGGTCTTCCAGCCCGTCGTCCCGTCCGCTGAGCCCTGGAGCGTCCAGTCGTCCGGGTCGCGCTCGGCGTGGTC
>NZ_JAAGLX010000125.1:0-994 GCF_010548325.1 Streptomyces sp. SID13666
AATCGAGTTGTGGCAGCCCGCCTGACCGCTTCCGGACGAACCCGACGGCCCGGTTCGGCTCCTCGGCGCGCGACGCCGCGATCCCGGCGGCCGGCGGCCGGGACATCTCCCCGGGCCAGGGCAGCGGCCTCGCGCAGGAGGTCCCGGCCGGCCTGAAGCCGTCCGGCCGGGCCTAGGCCATTGGGCACCGATGTTTGAGACACGCTTTACGCGGCACACGCAACTGCGGCCCACGCCGTCGCCGTCTCACAGTGCGGCAGGCTCGTCAGGGCCACAGAGCGAGAGAGCGGGGCAAGTCGTGCGACGGCGCAAGGGCAGCATAGGGATCGCACTCGTCACGGGCGTGATGCTGGTGGGCGCGAGTGCCTGCGGTGGGGGCGGCAGTGACAAGGCGAGCGGCGACGACGCGAAGGCCCCGGGAAACCCCAAGGCGAGCTCGTCGCCGTCACCGACTAAGCCCGCGGGCCCGCCGATGCTGCTGGAGACGATCACCCCGCAGACGGGAACCACGGTAGGCGTGGCCATGCCCATCTCGGTGGTCTTCACGAACCCGGTGGCGGCCAAGGCGCGGGCCACGGTCGAGAAGCACATGAAGGTGAGCGCCTCGCAGCCGGTGGCCGGCGCCTGGCACTGGTTCGGCGACCAGCGCGCAGACTGGCGCCCCAAGACTTACTGGCCCTCCGGCACGACGGTGAAGATCGACGCCGACATGAAGGGCGTCAGCAACGGCAACGGACGTTTCGGCGTACACGGATACACGCACACCTTCAAGATCGGTGACGATGTGCGCGCGGATGTCTCGGTGACCGGACACACCATGAAGGTGACCCGGAACGGCGCGCCGGTGCGCACCCTGTCGATCAACGCGGGCAGCGCCGAGTATCCGACGTGGAACGGCACGATGGCCGTCATCGACAAGCAGGAGAAGGTCCACATGACCTCCTGCAGCGTCGGTATCAGCTGCGACAAGGGCAGCCCCGAGTACTACGACCTG
>NZ_JAAGLX010000126.1:0-988 GCF_010548325.1 Streptomyces sp. SID13666
GACAAGGTCGCAGCCCAGGTCTTCAACACGAAGTTGCGCAAGCTCTAGGCCCGGGCCCAGGCGCAATGGGAACTCCTGCTCATCGAGCGGGAGTTCCGTCTGCCGCACCGCACTCAGTTCGTGGCGTCCCTCAGCTCCGTGAGGAACGGGATCAGCGCCGCGTTGACCTCGTCGGGCCGTTCCTGCTGCGTCCAGTGGCCACAGCCCTCCAACAGCACCGGGGGACGCCGCAGGTTGGGCATCAACTCCGGGAGCCGCTCGATGAGTTGGGGCGTACCCGGAAAAGCCGGCACCAGGTCCCTGTCGCCGTACACGTACAGCGCGGGCGGGCTGACCACGGCTCCGTGCCAGGCCGCCGTCAGTTCCCAGTTGCGGTCGATGTTGCGATACCAGTTGAGGGCGCCGGTGAAGCTGCCCGCGAAGCTGGCGGTGAGGGAGTCGAGGTCCGCCTCCGTGAGCCAGGCCGGGAGCTTCTCGGGGTCGCGCATCGTGTCCAGCCAGCCCTGGCCGGGCTCGACCAGCGGCTGCTTGCCGGTGCCTGAGTCCGGGTCGTCGCCGGAGGCGCCGTACAGGGCCTTGCGGAGGGTGGTGCGCGGGTCGCGGGCCAGTTCCTCGTCGGCGACGCCGGGGAGGTTGAAGTAGTTCCAGTAGAAACGGCCGCCGAACATCGCCTCCATCACGCCCAGGGGCCGGTGCTCGCCCCGGAACGGCGGCGGCACGCTCAGGCCCGCCACCCCGCGTACGACGTCCGGCCGCAGCAGCGCGGTGTGCCAGGCCACCGGCGCACCCCAGTCGTGGCCGACGACGTACGCCGTCTCCTCGCCGAGCGCGTGGATCAGCCCGACCACGTCGCCGACCAGGTGCAGGATGCTGTGCGCGCACACGTCCTCGGGGCGCTCACTCCCGCCGTATCCGCGCTGGTCGGGGGCGACGACCCGGAAACCGGCGGCAGCCAGCGGCCCGAACTGGTGACGCCAGGAGTGCCAGG
>NZ_JAAGLX010000127.1:0-986 GCF_010548325.1 Streptomyces sp. SID13666
CACGGGATGCCGCTGGGGGCCTGGGCGCCGGTGATCCGGGTCAGTTCGGCCTCGTCGGGGCGGACCTGTGCGGTCTGCGGGGTGATGCCGGCGTCCCGCATCAAGCGGATCATGTCGCGGCGCTGGTTGGGCAGGACCAGGGTCACGACGCTGCCGGACTCACCGGCGCGCGCGGTGCGGCCGCCGCGGTGCAGGTAGTCCTTGTGGTCGCTCGGCGGGTCGATGTTGACGACCAGGTCGAGGTTGTCGACGTGGATGCCGCGCGCGGCGACGTTCGTGGCGACCAGCACGGTGACGTGTCCGGTCTTGAACTGCTCCAGGGTGCGGGTCCGCTGCGGCTGGGACTTGCCGCCGTGCAGTGCCGCGGCGCGCACTCCGCTGTTCAGCAGGTGGTCGGTGAGCTTGTCCACGGCGTGCTTGGTGTCGAGGAACATGATGACCCGGCCGTCACGGGCGGCGATCTGCGTCGTCACCGCGTTCTTGTCCCCGCCGTGCACGTGCAGCACGTGGTGCTCCATCGTGGTGACCGCGCCGGCCGACGGGTCGACGGAGTGGACGACCGGGTCGTGCAGGTAGCGGCGCACCAGAAGGTCGACGTTGCGGTCCAAGGTGGCGGAGAACAGCATGCGCTGTCCGTCCGGGCGCACCTGGTCCAGCAGGGCGGTGACCTGCGGCATGAAGCCCATGTCGGCCATCTGGTCGGCCTCGTCGAGGACCGTGATGCCGACCTGGTCCAGGCGGCAGGAGCCCCGGTCGATGAGGTCCTTGAGCCGGCCCGGCGTGGCGACGACGACTTCGGCGCCACCGCGCAGCAGGTGGATCTGCCGTCCGATGGACATGCCGCCGACCACGGTGGCCATCCGCAGGCGCAGCGAGCGGGCGTACGGGGTCAGCGCGTCGGTGACCTGCTGGGCGAGCTCACGGGTCGGGACCAGGACCAGAGCCAGCGGCTGCAGCGGTTCGGCGCGCTGACCGGCGGTCCTGGC
>NZ_JAAGLX010000128.1:0-971 GCF_010548325.1 Streptomyces sp. SID13666
GGGCTCGGCATCGGCTACATATCGCCGGTCTCGACCCTCATCAAGTGGTTCCCGGACCGGCCCGGCCTGGCCACCGGCATCGCGATCATGGGCTTCGGCGGCGGCGCGCTCATCGCCTCGCCCTGGTCGGCGCAGATGCTGGAGTCGTTCGGCTCCGACAGCTCCGGGATCGCGCTCGCCTTCCTCGTGCACGGACTGACGTACGCCGTGTTCATGTCGCTCGGGGTGCTCCTGGTGCGGGTGCCGCGCGGCGAGAAGCCCGCCGCCGTCGGCGGGGCGAGCGGGCCGAGCGCCCTCACGGGTGTCCAGGTCTCCGCGCGAAGCGCCGTGCGGACCCCGCAGTTCTGGTGCCTGTGGGTCATCCTCTGCATGAACGTGACTGCGGGCATCGGCATCCTGGAGAAGGCCGCGCCGATGATCAAGGACTTCTTCGCGGACAGCTCCACACCCGTCTCGGTGTCGGCGGCGGCCGGATTCGTCGCGCTGCTGTCGGCGGCCAACATGGCGGGCCGGATCGGCTGGTCGTCCACCTCCGACCTGATCGGCCGCAAGAACATCTACCGCGTCTACCTCGGCGTGGGCGCGCTCATGTACGCGTCGATCGCCTGGTTCGGGGACTCCTCCAAGCCGCTGTTCATCCTGTGCGCCCTGGTGATCCTCTCCTTCTACGGCGGCGGCTTCGCCACCGTCCCCGCCTATCTGAAGGACCTCTTCGGGACCTACCAGGTCGGCGCGATCCACGGGCGGTTGCTCACCGCCTGGTCCACGGCCGGTGTCCTCGGCCCGCTGATCGTCAACTGGATCGCCGACCGGCAGGAGGAGGCCGGCAAGCACGGCTCGGCGCTCTACGGGATGTCGTTCTACATCATGATCGGACTGCTCGCCGTCGGCTTCGTCGCCAACGAACTCGTCCGCCCCGTCGATGCCCGCCACCACGTCACCGCACCGAAGGAGGCCGCCGATGTCCAGCG
>NZ_JAAGLX010000129.1:0-963 GCF_010548325.1 Streptomyces sp. SID13666
GGCCGCGCAGCACGCCCGCGAGGCCGCCGCGACCGAATCCCGGGTGGAACTGGCCGCCGCCCGCGCCGCGGACGCCCTGGCGGCCGCCGAGGCCGCCCACTCCGCCGACTTCCGCGTCGCCGAGGCCCTCGCGGCAGAACCGCGGCTGTCCGAACTCCTCAGCCTGCCGGGCCCGACGGCGAACGAGTCCGTCACCCGGGACGCCATCCCCGGCCCCCGCGGCTCGGCGGCCTCCGCCGGCGAACGGCACCGCCCCGACGCCGCGCCCGCCGCACCGCACCGCCCCGACGCCCGCCCGCTGGGCGCCATGGAGCTGGACGCGTTCGCCGAACCGCTGCGGGAGCTGCTGGACGGCACCGTCGCGGCCGCCGAGCGGAAGCTGTTCGACCTGCGCACCACGGCCGCCGACGACGCGCGGATCCTGGCGGCGCTCGGTGACGGCGGCCTGCTGCCGCCCGGCCCTGACGTGCTGGCCACCGTGGAGTACCTGGGCGAGCACGGCATCCCCGCACTGCCCGGCTGGCGCTACCTCGCGCAGGCCGTGGACCCCGCGGACCACACCGCCGTGATGTCGGCGCGCCCGGAGCTGGTGGACGGCGTCGTCGTCACCGACCCGGAGACGTACCGCAGGGCCCGCGAGGTCCTCGCGCAGGCGGCCCTGCTGCCCCGCTCGACCGTGGCGGTGGGCACCGCGGCCGCCCTGCTCGCACCGACCCCCTCGGGCGGCGACGGGTCCGACGTGTTCCTCGTCCCGCCGAACCCCGCGATGCACGACGAACTGGCGGCCGACGGCGAACGCCAGGAGCTGCGGACCCGGGCGAGCGCCCGGGAGGCCGAGATCCGCGCGCTGGCCGCCCGGCTCGGCCATGACCGGACGCTGGCGGCGCGGCTGGCGTCCTGGCGGTCCGGCTGCCCGCAGGGGCAGCTCGGCCAACTCGCGGCGGCCGTGGAAGCGGCCGTGGA
>NZ_JAAGLX010000012.1:0-205117 GCF_010548325.1 Streptomyces sp. SID13666
GGCCGCCCGCCGCGCCGCCGCCCGCAGCGCCGCCGCCGCGCTCTGCGGACTGGCGCTCGCCGCCGCGTTCCCGCCCTACGACCTGTGGCCGCTGTCGATCGCCGCGGTCGCCGGGCTGTCCGTCCTCACCCGGGGCAGGACCGCCCGGCAGGGCGCCTGGCTCGGCTTCGCCTTCGCGCTGCCCTTCTTCCTGTGGCTGCTGCTGTGGCTGCGGGTCGTCGGCTACGACGCGGTCTTCGGGCTGTCCGTGCTG
This sequence comes from Streptomyces sp. SID13666, assembly GCF_010548325.1. Lineage (NCBI taxonomy): Bacteria > Bacillati > Actinomycetota > Actinomycetes > Kitasatosporales > Streptomycetaceae > Streptomyces > Streptomyces sp. SID13666. The sequence continues at coordinate 254 of NZ_JAAGLX010000012.1, forward strand.
GAGGCGCTCTTCATCGCCGCGCTCGGAGCCGGCCTGGCGATCACCTCCCGGCTGCCGGGCTGGCCGCTGTGGGGCGGCTGCCTGTGGGTGGCCGAGGAACTGGCCCGGGACCGGCTGCCCTTCGGCGGCTTCCCCTGGGGACGCCTGGCCTTCGCCAACACCGGCTCGCCCTACACCCCGCTGGCTGCCCTCGGCGGGGCCCCGCTGGTCACCTTCGCCGTCGCGCTGACCGGCACGCTGCTGGCCGCGGCCGTGCTCGCCGCCCTGCGGCTGCGCACCGCCGGGACCGCGCGCACCGCCCGGACGCTGCTGCCCGCCGCCGGGACCGCCGTGCTCGCGGCCGCCCTCCTCGCCGCCGGCTACGCGGTACCGGTGCCCACCGACGCCACCGACTTCGTCAAGGTGGCCATCGTGCAGGGCAACGTCCAGCAGCCCGGGATGCACTTCCTCGGCCGGCCGATGCAGATCCTGGACAACCATGTCGCGGCCACCCTCAAGCTGGCCAGGGACATCAAGGAGAAGCGCACGCCCAAGCCGGATCTGGTGATCTGGCCGGAGAACTCCTCCGACCTCGACCCGTTCAGCAACCCGCAGGCGTACGACAGGATCACCGGCGCGGTGCGGGCCGTGGGCGTCCCGGTCCTGGTCGGCGCGCTGGTCGACGGCCCGGACGCCCGGCATGTGCAGAACGAGGGCATCGTCTGGGACCCGGTCTCCGGGCCCGGCGCCTCGTACACCAAGCAGCACCCGGTGCCGTTCGGCGAGTACGTGCCCTTCCGCACCGAGCTCACCAAGGTCATCCACCGGCTCGACCAGATCCCGCGGGACTTCTACCCGGGCAGGAACACCGGCGTCCTCAAGATCGGCCCCGCCACGCTCGGCGACGTCATCTGCTTCGAGGTCGCCTACGACGAGATCGTGCACGACACCGTGAAGGCCGGGGCGCGCGCGATCATCGTCCAGACCAACAACGCGACGTACGGCCGCACCGGACAGCCCGAGCAGCAGCTCGCCATGTCGCGGCTGCGGGCCGTCGAACACGGCCGCGCCATCGTCACCGCCGCGACCAGCGGCATCAGCGCCGTGGTGGCCCCCGACGGCACCATTGAGCAGCGCACGAAGGAATTCACCCAGGATGTCCTGAGTGCCCGGATCCCGCTGCGCGACGAGCTCACGGTGGCCGACCGCGTCGGTACGGTTCCCGAGTGGACTCTCGCTATGGTGGGGATTCTGTCCTGCGCTGTCGCCATCGCGCTCGGCAGGCGCGAAGCCACAAAAGCGAAGGGGCAGCAGTGAACGAGGGCGGTGGGGTTCCCCATGGCGGAGCCCAGGGGAGGGACTTCGGTCCGCTCGGCACGGTTCTGGTCATCATCCCGACCTACAACGAAGCCGAGAACATCAAGCCGATCGTGGCCCGGGTCCGGTCCTCGGTACCCGAGGCGCACATCCTGGTCGCCGACGACAACAGCCCCGACGGCACCGGCAAGCTCGCCGACGAACTGGCTTCCGGTGACGATCACGTCCACGTGCTGCACCGGCAGGGCAAGGAAGGCCTCGGCGCCGCCTACCTGGCCGGCTTCCGCTGGGGCATCGACCAGGGATACGGCGTCCTGGTCGAGATGGACGCCGACGGCTCGCACCAGCCCGAGGAGCTGCCCCGGCTGCTCACCGCCCTCAAGGGCGCGGACCTGGTCCTCGGCTCCCGGTGGATCCCCGGCGGCCGGGTCGTCAACTGGCCCAAGTCCCGTGAGTTCCTCTCCCGCGGCGGCAGCACGTACTCGCGGATCCTGCTGGACGTGCCGATCCGTGACGTCACCGGCGGCTACCGGGCCTTCCGCAAGGAGACCCTGACCGGCCTGGGCATGGACGAGGTGGCCTCGGCCGGCTACTGCTTCCAGGTCGACCTGGCCTGGCGCACGGTCAAGGCCGGCTTCCACGTCGTCGAGGTCCCCATCACCTTCGTGGAGCGCGAGCGCGGCGACAGCAAGATGAGCCGCAACATCGTGGTCGAGGCGCTGTGGCGGGTCACCGCCTGGGGCGTGGGCTCACGGGCGAGCCGGGTCTTCGGCCGTACGTCCCGCTGAGGGCGGTCCGGCGGGGTGCGATCCGGGCGGGCGTGATCGGCGATGTCCGCCGATGATCGTGGCTTTATCCGGGCCCAGGCACAATTGACCGTATGACTACCAGCACCCCGCCCCCCGTCCGTCCCCGGCGCTCGCGCGTCCGCACCTTCGCGCCGCTCGTGGTGGCGGCCTGGGCGGTCCTGGAGATCTGGCTGCTGACGGTGGTGGCCTCGGCCACCAGCGGCCTCACCGTTCTGCTGCTGCTCGTGGCGGGGTTCGTGCTCGGTGCGCTCGCGGTGAAGCGGGCCGGGCGCAGCGCCTGGCGCAGCCTGACCGTCTCCATGCAGCCCGGTGCCCCGGGAGCCCCCGGCGCTCCGGGCATCGCCCCGTCCGGGAGCGAGGCGACCGGTGCGGCGCTCGGCATGCTCGGTGGTCTGCTGCTGATGATCCCGGGCTTCGTGTCCGACGCGGCCGGGCTGCTGTGCCTCTTCCCGCCGACCCGCGCGCTGCTGCGCAAGGCGGCGGACCGCGCCCTCGGGCGCCGCAAGAGCTACGACTCCGGTTCGATCGGTGATCTGTTCCAGCAGGCGCGGGTGGCCAACGAGCAGATCCGGATCCACCGCCCCGACGGCAAGGTCATCCCCGGCGAGGTCATCCAGGGCGAGGTCGTGGACCCGGACCGCAAAAACCCCGGGACAGAGCGCTAATCGGCGCTCCGCCACGGGGCAGAAGTGTTGGGCGGGCCCGTGTGTCACCACGGGCCCGATGCCTGTTGGTCAGGCGCTCTTGCGGTTGTCGCGCGGATGCACCGCGATGTTCATCGCTCCGGACCTCAGGACGGCCAGCCTCTCGGCCAGCACCTCCTCGAGTTCCTCGAGCGTGCGCCGCTCCATGAGCATGTCCCAGTGCGTGCGCGCGGGCTTGGTTTCCTTCTTCTCCGGGCCCTCTCCGTCCACCAGAAGTGCGATGGTGCCGCATGCACGGCACTCCCACTCCGACGGAATCTCGGCCTCAACCGAGAACGGCATCTCAAAGCGATGTCCGTTCCGGCATGCGTACTCAACGGTCTGGCGAGGTGCCAGATCGATACCACGGTCGGTCTCGTAGCTAGTGGCCCCGAGTCGCGTACCGCGGAGAGCTCGCTCACTCATGAATCGTGCCTCCCGGGCTTTGTCGCCCACAGGACAGGTGTCGCTGTCGTCGTCATCCGGTCAACGTCCGGTCGGCGGTGAAGATTCCCGTTGAGGGACATGCGCCCGCCCGTCGCCCACCGCCACCCTTTCTAGGAGGGCGCTGCGCGCCGCGCTTTTTCCTACCGTCGTGCCGCCCCTGTTTGTACCCACCATTGACCGTTTTGTCACATCTGTTACCAGATGTCACCCGGCGCTTAGCTATCTTTGGCGCGCAGTAACGGTCAACCCGGCGGGACAACCGCGTACACTACCGGCCCGCGACCCCCAATACCTAAATTGTGTCCGGGACGCGATTTCCCGCGGCCTCCACCGCCGCGCGCACCGGCACCCGGGCCAGCAGCACGAACCCCACCGCGAAGAAGACCACCAGCGAGATGATCGCGTCGCGATAGCTGCCGGTCAGCTGGTACGTCAGCCCGAAAAGCAGAGGTCCGAGCCAGCTCGTTCCCCGGTCGCTGACCTCGTACACGGAGAAGTACTCGGCCTCCTTGCCCCGCGGCACCAGGTGGGAAAAGAGCGATCGGGACAGTGCCTGGCTGCCGCCGAGGACCATCCCGATGGCCGCAGCGAGCGCGAAGAACCACACAGGTTCACCCGCCGGAAGGAAATATCCGGCGCCGATGGTGACGGTCCAGGCGGCCAGTGAGCCGAGCACGGTGCGCTGGGCCCCGTAGCGGGCGGCCAGCCGGCCCAGTACCAGCGCGCCGACGACGGCCAGCACCTGGACCAGCAGGATGGCGGTGATCAGCGTCCCCTGTTCCAGGCCCAGCTCCTCCGAGCCGTACACCGACGCCTGCGAGATCACCGTCTGGATGCCGTCGTTGTAGACGAGGTACGCCAGCAGGAAGGCGAGCGTCAGCGGATAGCGGCGCATGTCCCGGGCGGTGGCCGCCAGCTGCCGCCAGCCCTGGCCGAGCGCGCCCGACCCGGCGTCGCCGGCGGACGGGCCGGCGGCGGAGCGTGGCGACGGGCGGTCCCGCAGCCGGCGCAGCGGCACCACCGTGAACACCGCCCACCACAGCCCCGCCGAGGCGAGGCAGATGCGCACCGCCGTGCCCTTGGAGACGCCGAAGGCGTCATGGCCCAGGAACAGCCCCAGGTTCGCCACCAGCATCAGCGCGCCCGCCGCGTACCCGAAGGCCCAGCCCCTCGACGACACGGCGTCCCGCTCGTGCGGCTCCGCGATCTGCGACAGGAAGGCGTTGTAGAGCACCACGGACGCCGCGTACGAGACGTTCGCCACGATCAGCAGCGCGCCGCCGAGCAGATAGCGGTCGCCGGACAGGAAGAACATCCCGGCGGTCGCCGCCGCCCCCAGATAGGCGAACGCGCCCATCAGCGGCTTCTTGCGGCCGGTACGGTCCGCGACCGCGCCCGCCAGCGGCATCACCAGCACCGACAGCAGCACCGAGGCGGAGATCGTGTACGCGAAGTACGCGCCCGCCCGCACCGGGATGCCCAGCGGGTGCACATACCCGTCGGCGTCGGCGGCGGCCTTCGCGACCTCCGTGAGATAGGGGCCGAGGAAGACCGTGATCACACTCGTGGAGAAGACCGAGTTGGCCCAGTCGTAGAAATACCAGCCGTGCTGCTCGCGGCGCCGCTCCAGTGCGCGCTCCGCGACCGCCGTCTCCGTTACCGCCGTGTCCACCAGGTCCCCCGCTCGGACAACACCGTGCGCAGTGCCTCGATGTGATCGGTCATGATGCCATCCACTCCGAGGTCGAGGAGCGCGGTCATCCGGCGGGGGTCGTTGACCGTCCAGACATGGACCTGCAGACCCCGCCGGTGGGCGGCGTCGATGAACCTGCGGTCCGCCACCGGCACGCCCGCGACGCACTCCGGCACCTGGACGCAGACCGCGCCCTGCCGTACCGCCGCGTCCAGCAGCCGCGCGGGCAGCCGCTCCAGCGGCCGGCCGCCGTACGAGCGCAGCCGCAGGCCCGCCACCCCCCGGGTGCCCAGCGAAGTGGCCAGCCGGGGTCCGGCGAGCGCCCGCAGCCGGGCCACCCGGGCCTCGGAGAACGATCCGGCGCACACCCGGTCCCACGCGTCCGCCGTACGGATCGCGTCGAGCAGCGGTCCGGCGGCGGCCTCCGCCTTCACGTCCACGTTCCACCGGGCCTCGGGAAAGGCCGCCAGCAGCTCCGCGAACGTGGAGACCGGCTCACGGCCCGCGACCCGGGCCCGGGAGACCTCGCTCCACGGTAGGGCGGCGATGGCGCCGCGCGCGTCGGTGACACGGTCCAGGGTCGCGTCGTGGAAGGCGACGAGAACGCCGTCCGACGTCAGGTGGACGTCGGTCTCCAGATAGCGGTAGCCGAGGTCGACGGCACGGCGGAAGGCGGTCAGGGTGTTCTCCAGGCCGTCCGCCGCACCTCCGCGATGGGCGAAGGCGAGGGGTGCCGGATGGTCCAGATACGGGTGGACCGGGGGAGGGGGAGGTGCGCTCACCTACGGCAGTATGGCCGGGTCCGCGGCGGCCCCGGCCACCGGGCGGTCCCCGCAGGCCGCGACGGCCGGCGAGCGTTCCGGCCGCAGGTCCGGTTCCCGGTCCGGTTCGAGGTCCGGATCCGGCGGGGTGACCGGCTGAGCGGTCGGCTGAGCGGCCGGCTGCGGGATCTCGAAGAACCGCAGGAAGTACTGGGCGAGCGGTCCGATCGCCACCGCGTACAGCACGGTGCCCACCCCGACGCTGCCGCCCAGCAGGAAGCCGACGGCCAGCACCGTCAGTTCGATGCCGGTGCGGACCAGCCGGATCGACCGGCCCGTCCTGCGGTGCAGTCCCGTCATCAGCCCGTCGCGCGGGCCGGGTCCGAAGCGTGCCGTTATGTAGAGGCCGGTCGCCACTCCGTTGAGCACGATCGCCGCCACCAGCAGCGGGATCCGGACGCCCAGCGCGTGGACCTCCGGCAGCAGCCGCAGCGTGCCGTCCATGGCCAGACCTACGATGAAGACGTTGGACACGGTGCCGATGCCGGGCCGCTGCCGCAGCGGCCACCACAGCAGCAGCACCGCCGCGCCCACGACGATCGACACCATGCCGATGCTCAGCCCGGAATGACCGGAGATCCCCTGGTGGAAGACGTCCCACGGGTCCAGACCGAGACCGGCGCCGACCAGGAGGCCGTCACTGGCGCCGTACAGCACCAGACCGGCATAGAGATGGACGATGCGGCGACCGGTGTGCACGGTGACCCCCTGGTGAAGGTGGCAAGATACGTGGCACTCTGTGGCATGGATGTGGGTGACCGCCACAGCCAATCCGCGAAAGGTGGACTGAATTCCATGTCGCAGTGGACTGCATCGGTAGGAGCGGCTCCGCTCGCCCGGCTGCTCGAACCCCGGCCGGCTCCCGGTGGCGGCGGCCGTCGCGTACCGGCCTACCGCGGACTCGCCGACGGCGTACGGCTGCTGGTGCTCGAAGGCCGGGTACCGGTCGCCGCCCGGCTGCCCGCCGAGCGCGAGCTCGCCCTCGCGCTGGGCGTCAGCCGCACCACCGTCGCCGCCGCGTACGAGGCGCTGCGCGCCGAGGGGTTCGCCCGCTCCCGGCGGGGCGCCGGCAGCTGGACCGCCATACCGGAGGGGCACGCGCTGCCGAGCCGGATCCTCGACCCGCTCCCGCCGGACTCCGCGGGCACCGTCATCGACCTCGGCTGCGCGGCCCTGCCCGCCCCCGAGCCGTGGCTGACCCGCGCGATGGAGGGCGCCCTGGCCGAGCTCCCGGCCTACGCGGCCACCCACGGCGACTTCCCGGCCGGACTTCCGGTGCTGCGCGAGGCGATCGCCGACCGCTACACCGCCCGCGGGGTGCCCACCATGCCCGAACAGATCATGGTCACCACCGGCGCCATGGGCGCCATTGCCGCGTCGGCCCGCCGGCTCGTCGGGCTCGGTGAACGGGTCGCGGTGGAGTCCCCGAGCTACGCCAACGTGCTGGAGCTGTTCCGCGAGACCGGCGCCCGGCTGGTGCCGGTGGCCATGCGCGACGGCCTCGGCGGCTGGGACATCGACGCCTGGCAGCGGGTGCTGCGCGACGCCGCGCCGCGCATGGCCTACGTCATGCCCGACTTCCACAACCCGACCGGCACCCTGGTCGGCGACGAGCAGCGCCGCGCCCTGGTCGAGACGGCCCGTGCCTCCGGGACCGTTGTCGTCGCGGACGAGACGATGGCCGAGCTGGTGCTCGACGCGGACACGGACATGCCGCGGCCGATGGCCGCCTTCGACCGGGGCGGCACCGTGATCACGGTCGGCTCCGCGAGCAAGGCGATCTGGGCGGGGCTGCGGATCGGCTGGGTCCGGGCCGCGCCCGACGTCGTCCGCCGGCTGGTCTCCGCCCGCGCCTATCTGGACCTCGGATCCCCCGTCGTCGACCAGCTCGCCGTCGCCTGGCTGCTGCGCGGCGGCGGCTGGGACCAGGCCGTCGCCACCCGCCGGGCCCGCGCGGCCGGACACCGTGACGACCTGGTGGCGGCGCTGCGCGAGCAGACCCCGGACTGGGAGTTCACCGTGCCGGCCGGCGGTATGACGATGTGGGTGCGGACCGGTGACGTGTCGGGTTCCCGGCTCGCGGTGGCCGGCGAACGGCTCGGCGTCCGTGTCCCGTCGGGACCTCGCTTCGGTGTCGACGGCGCCTTCGAGTCCTACGTGCGGCTGCCGTTCACGGTCGGCGGCGCCACCGCCAAGGAGGCCGTCTCCCGGCTGGCCGCCGCCGCCCACATCGTCCGCTCCGGCGGCGGCTCCGACGCCGAGGGCGCCGGCCTCTTCGTGGCCTGACCGCGCGGAGCGTCAGCGCTCCAGGTCCGCCGTCCGGCGGATCAGCGGCTGCGGCAGCGATTCCCGGTCGGGCTCCCGCTCCGGTTCGTGCTCCGGTTCGTGTTCCAGGGCGTCGGCGGGGGCGTCGGCCTGGGGGAGCAGGGCGAGGACGGCCTCCCGCTCGGCCTCGCCGGTCTCCTCGTCGTACGGGTCGGGGGTGGCCGGGACCTGCAGCCGCAGCACCGGGCCGGTGCCGAGCCGGGCGTAGCCGCGGCCGGCCGGGACCTCGGCCGCCGAGGTGGTGCACTGCGGGGCGCCGAGGACGGCCCGCGCGTGCTCGGGGTCGAGCGCGCCGAGCAGGACGCGGGCGCGGGTGTGGGTGACGACGGCCGGGGTCAGTACCTCGGCGGCGTCGATCTGGTCGGCGACGGCCACCGCCACGTTGGCGGTGCGCCCGTGCCGCAGCGGGACATCCAGCAGCAGCTGCGGGTCGGGGCGGCCCTCGGCGTGGGCGAGCTGGGTGAGCGCGGTGGGCCGGTCGACGAGGATCCACAGCGGGCGGCGGGTGTCCTCCGGCGCCGGATGCCCTGCCTGGCGGGCCCGGTTGACGGCGATCAGCCGTCGTTCGGTCTCGTGCGCCGCCCATTCGAGAGTGGCGCAGGTCCCGGCCAGGCCGCTCTCGACGGCCAGCACGCCGGGACGTCCGACGAGGCAGGCGTATTCACCGCTGCCGCTGCCGTCGATGACCACGACATCGCCGTGGCACAGCGCCTGCAGGGCGATCGACCGCAGCAGGCTGGTCGTGCCGGTGCCCGGCCGGCCCAGCGCCAGCAGATGCGGCTCGGTGGCGCGCGGCCCGGTCCGCCAGACGACGGCCGGGGCGTCGCGGACCTCGTCCCCGTCGGCGACCGGGACGGTGCGCTGGACGGCTTCGGAGTCGGTGAAGCCGAGGACGGTCTCGCCGGGCGCGGTGACGAAGCGCTGGGCGGTGATGCCGGTGGACAGCGGCCCCAGCGCGGTGAGGGTGAGGTGGTTCTCCTCCTCGTTCCAGTCGAAGCGGTACTCGCGGCCGCGCCCCGCCTTGGCGTGCAGCAGCTGCTCGACGCGGGACCGCGCCGTGGCCTCGCCGTCGGTGAAGTACGCCGGGTAGCGCAGATGCAGCCGGGCCAGCCGGCCCTCCTCGAAGGTGTACTCGGTGAAGGCGCTGTCCCAGCCGCCGTCGCGCGCGTACAGCGGTGCCGGGTCGTCGGGGTCGGACAGATACGGCACCAGCGCCTCGTACAGCGCCTGGAGCTTCCCGGACTCGGCCTCGCTGGGTCCGGTCGGCGCCGGGGCGGTGCGGTCGCGGCCCATCCAGCCGGCGCAGGCCAGCAGCGCGCCGAGTGCCAGCAGCGGGCCGTACGGCATCAGCGCGACGACGACGATCGCGGCGGCGCCGAGCAGCAGCGCGGGGCCGCGCCGGTCCTTGGGGGTGCGGGCCCACCAGCTGCGCGCCCAGCCGGCCTGCATGCGCATGCCCCGGGTGATGGTGATCAGCGGATGGAGCACGTCGGTGGCACTGTCGGCGGCGGTCCGCGCGAGTTCGCGGCTGCGCGCGAGCGACGGCCTGCTGCTCACGATGGTCGCGAACGACGGCCTGCTGCTCAGGATGCTGGGGAGGGGGCGCCTGGCCACGGATGCTCCAGTGGGTGGGTTCGCGGGAGGGTGGCGGGTCGTGGGTGACGAGGTGGGGCCCGGAGCGCCGGCATGCGGCCCCGGGCCCTGGGGCTGCCGTCGTAGACGGCCCCGCTAGATCCTGATCCCGCCCAGCAGGCTCGCAAGGCTGGCTCCGCCGGCCTTGATGCTCGGGGCGATGCCGGTGCCCGCGAGGTAGAAGCCGAAGAGGGCGCAGACGAGAAGGTGGGAGACCTTCAGTCCGTCCTTGCGGAAGAACAGGAACGCGATGACGCCGAGCAGAACGACGCCTGAGATAGACAGGATCATTGGGCTTTCTCCTGGGTGATGGGGACGGTCACCATGAGTTCTTCCAGGCTCACAAAAAGTAATGGGTACTGGAAAGTGGTAAATGGGTGATTTGTAGGAAATTTCCCCCGGATGGTCGTTCCGGAAGCCCGCCGGAGCGATCTCGGCGCGATCATTGCCGGGCCCGCCGCGGGTCATGTCCGCCGTCACGCCGATGGCGCAGCCATGTCGCCCGGACGGCCGAGTGACCCCGCCGATCCAGGGCCAGGACGTGGCACCGCGTATGCGACGATGCCGCCCATGCGGCTGACTCCGATCACCTGGCCCCGGCTGGCCGGGACCCTCGCCGACCGGGTGGCCGGCCTCACTCCGACGGCCGCCAGGCCGTGGCTGCGGGTGGCCGTCGACGGCGCCCCGGCCGCCGGGCCCGCCGCCCTGGCGGACGCGCTCGCCGGTGAGCTGCCCGCCCGCGGTCACCGCGTCCTGCGGGTGCGCGCCGCGGACTTCTGGCGGCCGGCCTCGCTGCGCTTCGAGTACGGCCGCGAGGACTCCGACGCGTACTACGACCTGTGGCTGGACACCGGCGCGCTGCGCCGCGAGGTCCTCGACCCACTGGCGCCCGGCGGCAGCGGCCGGGTGCTGCCCTCGCTGTGGGACGCGGCCACCGACCGCGCGACCCGGGCCGGCTACGTCGAACTGCCGCCCGGCGGCGTCCTGCTGCTGGACGGTCAACTCCTGCTCGGCCAGGGGCTCGGCCTGGACCTGACGGTCCATCTGCGGCTCTCCCCGGCGGCCCTGGCCCGGCGCACCCCGGACGAGGACCGCTGGACGCTGCCCGCCTTCGGCCGGTACGCCGACGAGGTCCGTCCGGCGGAGGCGGCGGACGTCCTGGTGCACGCAGACGATCCCCGGCACCCGGCGTGGAGCGGACATCCCTTGCCGCCGGACCGCGCGGACGACTAGCGTCGCCACCCACCATGACCTTCGCGATCGCGCCGATGAGCGCCGAGCACATACCCGAGGCCGCCGCGCTGTACGACCGCTGGTCCGGACACTCCCGCAAGGGCCGGCCGCCGGGTGCCCCGACCGGCGAGGAACTGCTCGGGAGACTGCTCGCGGAACCGGACACCGAGGCCTATTTCGCCCGGGACAGCGGCGGCAGGCCCGCCGGCTATCTCGCCGCCTCCCCGCTCGACCTCGCCGAGGACACCCCCGCCGCGCTCCGCAGCCACCCGCGCTCCGCGGTGGTCCGGCACGGCGGGCACGCACCCGCGCCGGGGCAGCGCGACAACGCCGCGCTGCTCGCCCTGTACACCGAGGCCGCCGCCCGGCTCGTCGCCCAGCGCCGGCTGGTCCACTACGTCGAACTGCCGGCGTCCGGGACCGCCGCGATGGACTGGTGCCGACTGGGCTTCGGGTTCGAGGAGATGTACGGGCTGATGGCCGTCAAGCCCCGCGGCCGGCAGCCGCGCGGGGTGGACGGGCTGAGCATTCGCCGGGCCGGCCCCGGTGATCTGCCGCAGATCGGCCGGATGGCCGCGGAGTCGGCCCGCTACCAGCGGCAGTCGGCGATGTTCCTGCCGCAGTCCGACGCCGCCCTGGCCGCGATGCGCACCCGGTACACCGACACGCTCTCCGATCCCCGCTGCGCGGCCTGGATCGCCGGCCGCGGCGGTGAGGAGATCGGCATGGTGCTGCTCGCCCCGTCCCCGGCCGGTCCGGTCACCCCGGACGGCTGTGTGGAGCTGGCCGAGGCGTACGTCGAGCCGTCCGCGCGGGGCGAGGGCGTCAGCCGGATCCTGCTGGCCACCGCGGCGGCCTGGGCGTACGACCACGAGTACCGGCACATCGGCGCCCGCTGGCACTCCGCCTCGCCGCTGGCGGCGGGGCACTGGCCCGCGGTGGGCTTCCGGGTCGCGGCCTACCGCCTCAGCCGTGTCCTCGACCCGCGGATCCGCCCGGGGTACGCCGCCGGGCAAGTCGCCGGACGGGCCCAGGGGCAGGACCGGGCACCGCTCGGCACGTGACCGCGCTCACACCGGGCCCGCCGAGTGAGCGGGCTCACGCGTGTGATACGCAGAGCTGCCGCCTTCTCCACGGTGCGTTCCCGGCATACGCCTTTTATTACGCCTTCCATGTGTCGCTTCACTGAAAGTGAAGAAATCGCACACGTACAGACCGGGCCGAGCGACTCAGGGTCACCGAAATGCACGGGCGGCTCCGCACGTGATATGCGGCTCATGCCCGAATCTTGCCCCGCCCTCGGGAGTTCGCTTAGCTTCGCTCTCCTGCGGGTCAAATGCTCGCAGGATCCCACCGGGTGGAACGCCTAGTCCTGCCGCTGCCCGGTGCTTTGAACACCAAACTTCTACGGCAGGAGCGGGGGACCCAGGTAAGTGCCGTTCCCGAAGGTCAGGAACGGCTTGGGGTTAAGTCGCAATGCGCCGCGCGTCCATGGCGCATGCCGCGACCGGGCAGCTCCAGCCCGAACCCGACAGCTCACCTCGCCGGCGTAGGAGAGGAACTCCCCCATGCCCGCAAAGGGAAAGCACCGTATTGGCCGCATGAGCCGGCTCACCAAGATCTGCGTCGCGGCCGGCACCGGTGGCGCCGCTCTCGCCCTGCCGCTGGCGATGTCGTCGAACGCCTTCGCCGCTGACACGCACGTGACCGCCGCGAACGTCGCCGCCACCGCCCCGACACACGCCGCGCAGCCGGCCGCCAAGGCCGCCAAGGCCGCGCCGGCGAAGACCGCCCACAAGTACAAGGTCGTCGGCGGGGACAGCCTGTCGAAGATCGCCGACGTGCACCACGTCAGCGGCGGCTGGCAGAAGCTGTACGCCGACAACAAGCAGACCGTCGGCGGCAACCCGGACCTGATCTTCCCGGGCCAGACCCTGGCCCTGGGTTCCAAGGCCGTGCCGTCGAACTCCGCTCCGTCCGCCGACCCGGCGCCGAAGTCGTCCGCGAAGTCCTCCTCGGAGACGAAGAAGGCCCCGGCGAAGAAGGCCCCGGCCAAGAGCGACTCGACCGCGAAGTCCTCGTCCTCCTCCGACAAGGCCCCCGCCGCCGCGAGCTCCTCCTCCGGCTACACCCTCCCGGTCTCGGGCGCCAACATCGGCACCCCGTACCACCAGTCCGGTTCCAGCTGGTCCAGCGGTTACCACACCGGTGTCGACTTCGTCGTGTCGACCGGCACCACCGTGAAGTCGATCGCCGCGGGCACCGTCATCTCCGCGGGCGACGGCGGCGCGTACGGCAACCAGGTCGTCATCCAGCACAGCGACGGCAAGTACTCGCAGTACGCGCACCTGTCCTCGCTGTCCGTCTCGGCCGGCGAGACCGTCACCGAGGGCCAGCAGATCGGTCTGTCCGGCGCGACCGGCAACGTGACCGGCCCGCACCTGCACTTCGAGATCCGCACCGGTCCCGACTACGGCTCGGACATCGACCCGGTCGCGTACCTGAACGAGCACGGCGTGACCGTCTGACCCGTCCCGCGACGCCGCGCGTGAACTCGCGCGCCTCGTGAGACGCGCAGTGCCCGCCTGTCCTGGAACTGACCCAGGACAGGCGGGCACTTCCGCGTTCCGCCGCGCTCCGGTACCGGTGCGCGGTCAGCCGGCAGGGTGGTTGTAGCCGAACACCCGCGCCCCGGTCTCGGAACGCGGCTGGTGGCTGGAGCCCTGTTCGAGCACGACGTAGGTGCCGGGGCCGTGCCGCAGGTCGCCCTCGATCACCTCGCCCTCGGCCACGTAGTAGCCCTCGCCGACCGTCTCGTGCACATCGACGCCGGGCCACCGGGCGCCGGGTTCGAAGTCCACCACCCAGAAGCTGAGCGGGGCCGGGCCGGGCAGCTCGCGCAGCAGGATGCCGGGGCCGATCTCGGTGGTGGGCACATCGTCGACGTGGAGGGTCAGGACACTTCCCGGGGTTCTCGGAGCCTGATCAGGTGCGTTCATCCGGTCAGCATCTCCCGGCCGGCCCGTTCTCCGGGGGCGATCATTCGAAAAGGGCGGAGAGTTCGCCGCGGGAGGCGATACCGAGCTTCGGGTACGCCTTGTACAGGTGGTAGCCGACGGTGCGCGGGCTGAGGAACAGCCGGGCCGCGATGTCCCGGTTGGACATTCCCTGCCCGGCGAGCCGGGCGATCTGCAGCTCCTGCGGCGTGAGCCCGGCGAGTACGCCCGGCTCCCGGCTCTGCGGGGCGACCGTGCCGGTCGCCCCGAGTTCGCTGCGCGCCCGGTCCGCCCACGGCCGGGTACCCAGCCGCTCGAACACGTCGAGCGCGGCCCGCAGTTGGCCGCTCGCCTCGCTCTTGCGACGGGCCCGGCGCAGCCATTCGCCGTACAGCAGCGCGGTACGCGCGTGCTCCAGCGGGCGGCGGTGCTCGTCGTGCAGTTTCAGCGCCGCCGTGAAGTGCGCCTCGGCCTCGGAGTCCGCGGCGAGCAGCGCCCGGCAGCGCAGCACCAGCGCGTCGGACCAGGGCTGCCGGGAGCGGGCCGCCCAGTGTTCGAAACGGGCGAACGGCCCGGCGGCGCGCGGGCCGAGACCCAGCCGGACGGCCGCCTCGACGAGGTCGGGGGTGCTGCGGGTGGCGCAGAAGTGGTGCCGCAGCGGTTCATGGGTGAGCCGCACCAGGCCGTCGAGTGCCGACTGCGCCCGGCCCAGGCCCAGATCGAGCATGCCCTGCGCCCAGTACGACCAGGGCGCGCCGGGCGGCATCGCGGCGCCGGCGACGACGGCGAGCGCGTCGTCCGTGTAAGTCCGGCAGCGCTCCTCGTCACCCTCGACGGCCGCCAGATAGGCCAGCACGCTGCTGAACTGGCTGGTCCACTGCTGCTGTCCGGTGTCCCCGGCGATCCGCAGCGCCTCTTCGGCGGTGGCCAGCGCGTCACGGTGCCGGCCCGCGAACACCTCCGCCTCTGCCATGAAGAAGAGCACCGTCGGCAGCCGGCCGATACCGCCCCGGTCGCGGTTCTCGGCGGCGAGCGCGGAGGCCAGTTCATGGGCCTCGTCGTCCTGCCCGACGGCCAGCCCGGCGCCGCACAGCAGCATCAGGTCGCGCGGATCACGGGATCCGGCGGCGCGGGCCGCGCTGACGGCGGCGGTCAGGTCCGGCGGCCCGCCGGCGGCCGGCGGGCCGAGGGCGGCGGTGATGAAACGGGCCACCGGTGTCACGGGATCCGTCGCGGGCAGCACCAGCGCGTCCAGCCGCGCCACCGTGTCCGCGACGTCCTGTTCACCGAGGTACCAGGCGGTGTGGGCGGCCTGCATGAGCATCCGCGCGGCGCGCTGGGGATCGGCGGCGGCCGCGTGATCGGCGCCGTCGATCAGCAGCCGGTGCGCGGTGGGGAAGGAGCCGCTCAGGAAGTCCGCCAGGGCCCGGACGTGGTGCAGCCGGGCCGTCAGCCCGGGATCGTCGGTCCGGCGCGCGGCCTGTTCGGCGAAGTCGCGGGCCCGGTCGAGCTCACCTGCCTCGGAGGCCGCCTCGGCCGCCAGGGCGAGCCGCCGGGTCGTCGCCGCGGGGTCGGTGCTGAGGCGGGCGGCCCGTTCGAAGGCGAGGGCGGCCGCCCCGTAGCCGCTGCGGTCCCTGGCCCGTCCCGCGGTGTCCTCCAGCGCGGTGGCCGCCGTCTCGTCGGGGCCGGTCGCGGCGGACGCCAGATGCCAGGCCCTGCGGTCCGCGTCCTGCGGGGCGTCCAGGATCGCCGCCAGTGCCTGATGAACGGTCAGCCGGTCGGCCAGTGGCGCACGTTGGTAGACCGCTGCCCGGACCAGCGGATGGCGGAAGAGCAGCCGGTCGTCGTCCAGCCGGATCAGACCGCCCTCCTGCGCGGGCAGCAGGTCCGCCGCGCCGGCGCCCAGCGCCCCGGCCGCCCGCAGGACGGCCCGCAGATCACCGGTGTGGTCGGCGGCCGCGACGAGCAGCAGCAGCTGGGTGGCGGGCGGCAGATGGCTGACCCGGCCGTGGAACGCCATGTGCAGCCGGCTGGTGAGCGGTAGCGCGCCCGGCCGGAACCGGCCGTCGGGGCGCTCCGCCTGGAACGCGACCGGCAGTTCCAACAGCGCCAGCGGGTTGCCCTGGGCCTCGCTGAGGACGCGGTGCCGGACGGTGGGGGACAGCCCGTCGCCGTGCAGCGAGAGCAGGGCGCCCGCCGACGCCGGCGGCAGTCCGCGCAGCCGCAGTTCGGGAAGGCCGGGGGCAGGGAAACTGCCCTCGCCGTCACGCGCCGCGAGGACCAGGACGATCCCCTCGGCGTGCAGCCGCCGGGCGGCGAACATCAGCGCGTCGGCGGACACCCGGTCCAGCCACTGCGCGTCGTCCACGACGCACAGCAGCGGTCCGTCGCCCGAGTGCGCGGACAGCAGGGACAGCACGGCGAGCCCGACGAACATCGGGTCAGGGGCCGCCCCGACGGTCATCCCGAACGCCGCCTCCAGCGCGAGCCGCTGGGGTTCGGGAAGCGCGCCGAGCGAACCCATCGCGGGACGCAGCAGCAACTGGAGCCCGGCGAAGGGCAGTTCCGCCTCGAACTCGGTGCCGGAACCGCGGACGACCGTCATCCCGCCGGCCGCGTCGACCGTGTCGTCGAGCAGCGCCGTCTTCCCGATGCCCGCCTCGCCGCGCAGCACCAGCACCCCGCTGCGGCCCGCCCGGGCAGCGGCCAGCAGCTCCCCGATCGCCGCCTGCTCCTCGGTACGCCCGTGCAACATGCCCTGAACGCTATCCAACGGTCCGGCCGCCGCCGATGCCGGGAGAGCCTTCCAGGCCCCGCCGGATCGCGGTCTCCACCGGGCAGTAGGCGCCGTTGGACCGTTCCAGCTCGTAGTGGACCGCAGGGAACAGCGGGGGCTGGGCCATGAACCGGGGGCGGCTGCCGTGGTGCGGCTGGGCCGCGTGCACCAGGAAGGGATGGCACAGATAGACGTCCCCGGGGCTGCCGGTGGCCAGCGCCACCGGCCGGTGCGCGCTCACCTCGTCGATGCGGGGAGCCATCTCCAGGATCGACGCCCCCTCCTCGCCGAACGGCCGCAGGACCGGCGGAACGTCCAGGTGCGAGCCGACCCGGATCCGGGTCGGCGCGTCCTCGGGGCCGGTCTCGGTGAAGAGGAACAGCATCAGCAGCGCCCGGCCCTCGGAACGGAGGTTGGCGAACGGCCACTTCTCGCCCTCGCGGTAGTAGCTGCCCTCGATGTGCCAGCCGGCGTCGTCGGGCTCCTGCGGGTGCGGGAAACGGAGCGGGAAGGAGCCCAGCGAGGGCCGCGGCACCCAGCGGCCGGGGCCGACCAGATGGTCGAACGCGTCGTGCAGAACCGGGGTGTTGGCGGCCTCGACGAAGGGGGCGTCCGACATGTCGGAGACCCAGTGCACCGGTTCCGTCCACGAGGCCGGGTCGTCCGGATCGGTGCCGGTCTTCGCCCAGAGCAGCTCCGCGCAGGCTCGCGCGGTCTCCTCGGAGAAGGCCCGTTCGATCCTGATGAAGCCGTTGTCGAGGAACTGTTCGATCGTCGTAGGGTCCACCCGACCATCCTCACCGTTACCGGGCGGCGGGAGCCAACGGGTTTCCGGCCGGAGTGATGAGCTCCTGGAGCGCGGGGGCACACCGCTCGACGAGGGCCGGGACGGTCATCGCGCGGACCGCCTCGCCGCGCGCGATCCCGTAGACGGCGCCGAGGCCCAGCAGCATGCCCACGGTGAGTTCGGCCCGCAGCTGGGCTTCGGGACCGCTCAGCCGCTGGGCGAGGCCGGCGATGACCTGCTCGCGGAAATTGGCGCGCAGGATGTCGCCCTGGCCCTCCGCGGAGTGCAGCGGTGCGAAGACGATCCGCAGGATGGGGTCGATGCCGCGCTCGTTCTGGCTGGTGAGGACCTGGGTGACCATATGCCGGCCCAGCGCGTCCAGCGGGGCGTCCAGGAGTGCTTCCGCGTCCGACTCGAAGGAGATGATGCGGGCGAAGAGCTTCTCCTTGTTGCCGAAGTACTTCACGATCAGCGGCGCGCTCACCCCGGCCCGCTCCGCGATGGCCTTGAGGGTGATGTCGCCGTACGCGCGCCGGCCCAGCATGGTGCGGGCGGCGCGCAGGATCGCGGCCTTGGTGGCGTCGGCGTCACGGCGCGGGGTGTCGGGGGCGGCTGTCGTCATGGGACTCATGCTCCCTCCAGCGCGGGGTCCGCGGTGGCCTCGGAGCGCTGCGCGGGCCGTGTCGGAGTGCCGCGCCGGCCGCCGGGGATCGACACGGCCGCGAGGAAGGCGAGGATCGCGACGCCGCCGGCCACGGTGAAGGCGATCAGGTAGCCGCGCAGCGTCGGGATCTCCAGGCCGCCGATCGGCGCCGTGTGGTGGATCAGGATCGCCGCGACGGCGGCGCTGCAGGTGGCCTGGCCGACGGTGCGCATGAGGACGTTGACGCCGTTGGCGGACGCGGTCTGGCCGGCCGGGACGGCGCGCAGGATCAGCGTCGGAAGGGCGGAGTAGGCCAGCGTGGTCCCCGACGCGACGACGGAGGCGCCGACGATGATCGCCCACAGCTGCCGGCTGTCCGCGATGCGCAGCACATAGCCGAGGGTCAGCAGCACGGCTCCGGCGGCGAGGGTGAACTTCGGGCCGCGGGCCGCCGATATCCGGGCCGAGACCGGGGACAGCAGCAGCATGATGATGCCGCTGGGCAGCAGGCACAGCCCGCTCGCCACGATGGACAGCCCCAGCCCGTAGCCGGTCTCCTTGGGCGCCTGCACCAGTTGGGCGGTCACCAGCGAGTTGGCGTAGAAGGCGAAGCCCGAGAGGAGCGCGGCGATGTGCGGCAGCGCGACGCGCGGGCTGGCGGCCAGCCGCAGGTCCACCAGCGGGCTGGTGGCGTGCAGTTGCTGCCACCGCCACCCGGCGAGGATGACGACGGAGGCCACGGCCAGGCTCAGCACGGCCGGGCTGGTCCAGCCCCACTGGCCGCCCTGGGAGACCGCCAGCAGCAGGCAGACGAGTCCGGCCGCCAGTCCGGCGGCGCCGGTGAAGTCGAAACGGCCGGGGGAGCGGATCGGCGACTCGCGCACGACCCACCAGGCCAGCCCGAGGCCGAGCGCGCCCAGGGCGGTGGTGGCCCAGAACATGACGTGCCAGTCGGCGTACTGCACGATCAGGGCGGCCAGCGGGAGTCCGAAGGCGGCGCCGATGCCGACGGTCGAACTCATCATCGCCACGGCGGAGCCGGTCCGGTGCGGGGGCAGCTCGTCGCGCAGGATGCTGATGGACAGCGGTACGACAGCGGCGGCGGCGCCCTGCAGGGCGCGGGCGGCGATCAGCAGCCGGATGTCGGAGGTCACGGAGCACAGCAGGGAACCGAAGGTCATCAGCCCGAGCGCGATCAGCAGCACGCGGCGCTTGCCGTACATGTCGCCGGCCCGGCCCAGAACAGGGGTGAGGACGGCTCCGGCCAGCAGGGTCGCGGTCACCATCCAGGAGACGCCGGCGGGCGAGGCGCCGGTGAGGCGCGGCAGATCGGGGAGGAGCGGCACCACGACGGTCTGCATGATCGCCATGAGGATTCCGCCGAATGCCAGGACGGGGACCATGAGCCGTTTCCGGAAGTCCACGGGGCGCGCTCCATGAGACGTGAGAGAGGTGAATGGACGTTCACCAGATGAGGTGAATTATTATTCACTGCCAAACGTCTTCCGGTCGAGTACGGCCGGAGGGAGCCGGTCGGGGTTACGCCCGGACGGTCGGCTCAGGTGTTCAGGTGTTCAGACGTTCACGCGCCGGGGACCGTGCGGTGGATCTGCTGGAGGAACGTGGCGTTGTCCGGGGACTGCCGCATCCGGTCGAGCAGTATTTCGAGGGTCTGCTGGGTGTCCCTGGACTGCAGGGCCCGGCGCAGGCCGCGCACGGCCGCCAGCTCGGCGGCGGGCAGCAGCAGCTCCTCGCGCCGGGTGCCGGACGGGGTCACGTCGATGGCCGGGAAGATCCGCTTCTCGGCGAGCGAGCGGTCCAGCCGTAGTTCCATGTTGCCGGTGCCCTTCAGCTCCTCGAAGAAGTAGTCGTCGGCCCGGGAGCCGGTGTCGACGAGCGCGGTCGCGAGGATGGTCAGGGAGCCGCCCTCCTCGGCGCAGCGCGCGGCGCCGAAGAGCCGCTTGGGCGCCTGCACCGCGGCGGAGTCGACACCGCCGCTGAGGGTGCGGCCGTTGCCGGGCGCCGCGTTGTTGTGGGCGCGGCACAGCCGGGTGATGGAGTCGAGGAGTATCACCACGTCCTGGCCGAGCTCGACGAGGCGCTTGGCGCGTTCGACGGCCAGTTCGGCGAGGGCGATGTGCTCCTTGGCCGGGCGGTCGAACGTCGAGGCGAGCACCTCGCCGCGCACCGACCGGCGCATGTCGGTGACCTCCTCGGGGCGTTCGTCCAGGAGGACGACCATGAGGTGGGCATCGGGATGGTTGACGGCGACGGAGTTGGCCAGGCTCTGCAGGAGCAGGGTCTTGCCGGTCTTGGGCGGGGCCACGATGAGCCCGCGCTGGCCCTTGCCGACCGGTGCGACGAGGTCGACGAGCCGGGTGGTGAGGGCGCTGGGCGAGGTCTCCAGCCGCAGCCGCTCACGCGGGTGGACGGGGGTGAGATCACCGAAGTGCGGGCGGACGCCGGGAGCGCCGGCTTCGCGGCCGTTGATCCGTTCGACGGTGCCGAGGGCACGCGGCCGGTCGGTGGTGCCTTCGACGAGGTCACCCTTGCGCAGGCCGTACTTGCGGATCTGAGCCGTTGTCACCTGCGGGTCGTCGGGCGTCGGGTGGTAACCGCCGGTGCGCAGGAAGCCCTGGTTGCCGACGATGTCGAGGACGCCGGTGACCGGCGTCGGGAGGGTGGTGCGGGTGGTTCTGGCAGGGGGGTGTTCGAGTGTGGTGGTCATGCTGGGTCCTTTCACGGACATGCCAAAGAAGGGTCCCGGCGGGGGCGGAGTGAGGGTGCGGACGTGTCACGCACCACTGGCTTGCCGACCCACGAGGGAGAAGGAAGGAGATTCACTGCCGGGCGGCCGGTCCAGAAGGACGGAATTCGCCACGGCGGGGAGTGGAACAAGCACCGGCGCCGAGAAGCGGCGTACTCAAGTGCTGTTCGCACTGTAGCACGCCGCTTCGGGTGGCCGGGGGAATTCCGCCGGAAAGCCGTCGGAAGGCCGTCGGAAAGCCGTCGGGAACAGCCTTCCACCGCTCTTTCCGGCCTGTCGCGGTCAGCGCGAGCGGAGGTACCGGCGGCGGGCGAAAACGGTACCGGCGGCGGCCGCCACCAGGGCGCCCGCGGCGGCGGACCAGGTCCAGCCGTTCCGGAGCGAGGCGGATTCCGAGGCGGGAGCGGTGGTCATCACCGGTGCCAGCGCGGCGGCCGCCGACCGGCGCGGCGCCGAGGCGGGCACGGCGCGGGTGACGGTGTTCAGCGTGCCGACCGAGCCGTTCACCCCGGCGGCCTCGAAGCCCCAGTCCAGCAGGGCGCGGGCCTCTTTGTACACGGCCTGTGCGACCCCGGACTGCGGGTTCATCACCGTGGCGATCAGCGTGCGGTCACCGCGCTGGGCGGCGGCGATCAGGGTGTTGCCCGCGTTCGTGGTGTAGCCGTTCTTCACCCCGATGATCCCCGGGTACGTCCCCACACCGTCGGCCCCGGTCAGCAGGCGGTTGGTGTTCTGGATCTGGAACGGCGGCACCTCCCTGCCCCTGGAGTCGGTGCCGCCCGGGAACATCGCGGTGGCGGTGGAGGTGTAGCCGGCGAAGTACGGGGTGGCGAGTCCGGCACGGGCGAAGAGCGTCAGGTCGTAGGCCGACGAGACCTGGCCGGGGGCGTCGTACCCGTCGGGCGAGACCACCTCGGTGTCGTCGGCGCCGAGCATCCGCGCCTTGGCCTGCATCTGGGCGACCGTCAGGGGCACCGAACCGTTCATCCGGGCGAGTACATGGACCGCGTCGTTGCCCGAGCTGAGGAACACCCCGCGCCACAGGTCGGCCACCGTGTACGTCTGCCCCGCCTGCACCCCGACCCGGCTGCTGCCCGCTCCGATACCGGACAGCTCGTCCTCGGTCACGGTGTGGGTGGTCTCCTGCGCGAAGCGCGGCAGGACGGTGACGGCGAAGAGGGTTTTGAGGGTGCTGGCCGGCGGCAGCGCGCGGTGCGCGTCCTTGGCCGCGAGCACCTGACCGGTGCGCGCGTCGGCCACCAGCCAGGACAGGGCCGACAGGCCGGCGGGCAGCGCGGGCGAGCCGGACTTCGGCAGGACGTGCACCCCCGGCCGCGCCAGCGTCGCGCCGCCGATGACGGTACGGCCGGGTCCGTGGCCGTCGTCACCGTGGGCGAACGCCGGGGCGGCCGGGCAGCTGACGGTCAGACAGACGGCGGTGAGAACCGCCGCGCGGGACCGGAGGGACGGTGTGCGGGCAGGACCGGAAACAGTCATGGGTTCACGGTAGGAACGCTTTCGCCCGTTCTGCGCGGTGACCTGCTCCATACGGTGGAGCAAGCGGCCGGACGGAGGAACCCCGGCGGGTTACGCGCCCTCAGAAACCTGTTCGGACAGCGGATCTGACCGGTCGTCGGAGACCGCCCGGGCGCTGCGCCCCTTGGCCAGCTCGGCGTTGAAATGCGCGCCGACGAGCAGCGCGATGTGGGACACCCACAGCCAGACCAGGAACACGACGGTCCCGGCCAGCGACCCGTACAGCCGGTTGTACGTCCCGAAGACGGAGACGTAGAGGGCGAACCCCACCGAGGAGAGCAGCCACAGCACGACGGCCAGCGCACCGCCCGGCGCCATCGCGCGCAGGGGCCGGAACCTGGCGGGTCCCGAGCGGAACAGGATCAGGACCAGAACCGTCGCCAGACACAGCAGCAGCGGCCACTTCACCACGTTCCAGCTGGTCACCGCCGCCTCGTCCATCCCCAGCACCTGTCCGGCACGACGGGCCAGCTGACCCGTCGCCATCAGGGTGACCGCGCTGCAGACCAGCAGGGTGAGCAGCACCAGCGCGGTGATGACGATGCGCGGCGCGGTCCGCCAGGCCGGCCGGTGGTCGGTCACGCCGTACATCGAGTGCAGCGCCCGCCGGAAGACGGCGAGATAGCTGGAGGCGGACCACATCGCCGCCACCGTGCCGCTGGCCGCCAGGAACCACGCCGCCGAGTGCTCCTGTGCCATGTCCTTCATGGTGCCCGCGACGAGCTGCCGCGACTCGGCCGGCACCACCGCTGTGACCTGGGCGATGAGATCGCTGGTCGAGGCGGTCCCGGCCAGGCCGATCACCGAGACCGTCACCAGGAGGGTGGGGAACAGGGCGAGCATGGCGTAGTACGTGAGTGCCGCGGCCCGCTCGGAGGCGTCCTCGTCCCAGGCGGCGACGGCCGCGCCGCGCAGCGCCGTCAGGATCAGCCGCCGGCGTCCGGTCGCCCGGGCGACCGCCGCGGGCTCGCGGCCGGTGGGCCCCAGGGCCAGTACGGCCTGCTCGTCGATCATTCCGGCTCCTCGGTGGAACGGTGTGCAGCGGATGCTGCCCGGTGGAACGGTGCCCGTCGAGACGGTGCTCGCTGAACGGTACGGAGTCGGCGGTGTGCCGGTCTGCCGGTCGGATACCCGGGAACGGCCGGTCCAGCCCGACCCGGAGCCGGACACGGTTGCCGGGCATCCGGCGGTTGAAGGGCCGAATGCGGGCAAGACGCAGGGATGACCGATCAGTTGTGGACATCGTGTGAACCTCCGGTGTGCTCGGGAGGCTCAAAAAAGCTTGGGAAAGGAAGTCCGGATGCTCGCCATCGCCGCGGCCGTCGTCTTCGCGGTCGCCTTCATCATCAACGCGACCGAAACCTCGACGGACATCGTATTCGCACCCGGTAGCCTCCAGCTCGTGGGGCTGGTGCTGGTCGCCCTCCACCTGGCGGGACTCGGCTCCGGATGGTCCGTCCCCAGCCGCCGCCGGCGCCGCCGCTGACCGCGGACGCCGCGGGCGGACGGGCGGAGAAAGCCGCGGACGGATGTCCGGGGAACACTGAGGTGGCCACCGGCGAGTGGCGCGGCCGGAGCGGGTACAAGACTCCGGACGGGCGCCCGCCGGGCCGGCCCGCCGACTGGAGGACCGGATGAGCGACACCACCCTGGTATGGACCCTGGCGGCACTGGCCGTCGTGGTCATGCTGGTCATCGCCGTACGGCTGGCCGTGCGCCTGGTCCGGGTGCGCCGGCTGCTGGTGGCCGCCCATGTTCCGCTGACCGGGAAGGCGATGTTCTGGGGAGCCATCGCCTATCTCGTCTGCCCGGTCGATCTGCTGCCCGACCCGATCCTGATCGACGACATCGGCGTGCTGTGGCTGGCCGTGCGCGCCCTGGAGAGCGCGGCCCGCCGGGCGGGCATCGGCCCGGGCGAGCCGGACGGCGACCGCCCGGCGGCTCCCGCCACGCATGGAACACCGCCGCTGGGGCAGAGGGCGAAGAGAACGAGCACGTGACCGGCGAGGCAGAAGGGGCTCACCCCACATGCTGGATGTACTCACCACCGTGACGGAGCCTCTGCGGCGATCGGTCCGCTACTCGGGCAGAGACGGCAGCATCGCGGCCGCCCGCGACACGGCCGCCGCGTTCCTCGACGACCTCGCCCCGGACCGCGCCGCCCCCGTGCCTGGTGAGCGTGCCGAGGAGATCCTGCTGGTCGTGAGCGAGCTGGTGACCAACGCCGGACGCTACGCCCCCGGGCCGTACGAGATGGAGCTGAGCTACTGCGGCGGCGCCGTCGAGATCACGGTCTGGGACACCAGCTCCCAGCTGCCCCGGCGGTTCGAGCCCGACCCGCTGCGGATCGGCGGTCACGGGATGGAGATCGTCCGCCGGCTGTGCCGGCAGGTCACCGCCGAGCGCGTCCACGGCGGCAAGCGCGTCACCGCCCGCCTGGACGTGTACCGGCCGGCCTGAAGTGACGTGACGCGCGGAGGCCCGGCCGGCGTGGTGCTGGTTGCCGGCCGGGCCGGTGGAGCGGGGATCAGGACGCGTACACCTCGAACTCGGAGAGCTGGCCCGCGGGCCAGCCGGTGTTCGCCGTGAACGTCAGCCGCAGATAGCGGGTGGTGGTTCCGGCGGGCAGCGTGATGCTCGCGCTGTTGCCGCTCGCCGGGTTGAAGGTGTAGCCCGCGGGGCCCTTGAGGGTGCTCCACGAGGAGTTGTCGGCGCTGCCGAGCACGCTCAGGGTCTGCGTGCGGGTGGCCCAGGCCGACGGCGGCGGGAGCTTGAGGACGATCCGGCCGGCCGCGGTCGCCGCGCCCAGGTCGACGGTCACCGACTGCGGGAAGGCGTTGCTCGCGCTCTCCCAGTAGCTGGCCGAGTTCCCGTCGTTGGCGTTGCGGGCCGCGTAGACGTCATTGCTGCTGGTGGCGCTGATGTTCTTGCCCGCGGCCAGGTTGCTGTTGGCCGGCGGGGTGGTCGGGGGAGTGGTGGGCGGAGTCGTCGGCGGCGTACCGGTGAGGCGGACCTCCAGCTCGGAGAGCTGGGCGGCCGGCCAGCCGGTGTTGGCCGAGACGGTCACCCGGACATAGCGCACATTCGCCGTGGTGAAGCCGGCGGTGACGGTGTTCGCAGCGCCCGGGTCGAAGGCGTACGCCTTCGGCGCGGCCAGCTGGCTGAAGTTCGTTCCGTCGGCGGAGCCGAGGACCGCGATGTTCTGCGAGCGCGACTCCCAGCCCGGCGGCAGCTTGAACGTCACGCTGTCGACGCCGGTGGCCGCGCAGAGGTCGACGGTCAGCGACTGCGGGAACGCGTTGTTGTTGCTCTCCCAGTAGCTGCCGGCGTTGCCGTCGACGGCGTTCGCCGCGCTGTAGCTGCCGTTGGCGCTGGTGGCGGTGACGGGCTTGCCCTGCGCGAGGTTGCCGGTGCCCGGGACGCAGGCCGGCGGGGTGGTCGGGGGAGTGGTCGGCGGCGTCGTGGGCGGGGTGGTCGGCGGGTTCGAGGGGTCCGACGGGATGCCGCCGTTGGTCCAGATCGGGGCGGGCCAGTTGCCGGTGCAGGTGGAACCGGTGTTCCAGCCCGAGTTCCCGCCGCCGTCGACGATCACGAAGCTCGGGCCGACGCAGTTGTGGATCGGGGTGGCCGCCTGGCCGATGTGCTTGGCCGTGACATTGGTGAACTTCATGGTGGCCTGCACCTGGGCCTGGATGGCATAGGTCCCGGCGCCGTCGATGGTGATGTTGGTGAAGTTGACGCCGCTGACGCCGCCCTCGATGGTCTGGATCGCCTCGTAGGAGCTGTCCAGGATGTCGGTGTCGGTGATGTTGATGACCGCGCCGCTGATGGCCTCGTTGAGACCGTCGAACCAGATCGCGCCGACTCCGAAGTTCCAGTTGAAGTCGCTGTTGCCGGTTCTGATCAGGGTGTTGCGGGCCGCGGTGATGGTGCCCGCGACGGCGGTGCCGTTCCCGGACGTGACCCCTGGGTAGCGGTTGGCGATGTGCAGGCCGCCGCCGTTGGAGATGGTGTCCGCCATCACGTTGTCGGAGATCGTGAAGTTCTTGCCGCCGTAGGTGACGATGTTGTTCGCCAGGATCGGCAGGATCACCGTGTTGTGGGTGAAGGAGTCGCCGACGTTCGCGACCCGCTCCGGCCAGGACGCCAGCCCGTCGTCACCGAGGTTGCGCAGGAAGGTGTTGGTGACGGTGGAGTTGGTCACCCCGGTGTGGAAGTTCACGCCGTCCGCGGTCTGGTCCAGAATGCGGCTGTTCTTGATGGTGAAGTTGTCCATCGGGCCGTCCATCCAGGCACCGACCTTGGTGTGCTGGATCCACAGGTTGTCGACCACGGAGTTGGACATCGCGCCGCCGAGGGCGTTGACCTGGTCGTCGTCCGAGCGCTCGCGGATGTCGCCGATGATGGCGAAGTCCTTGAGGGTGACGTTCCGGCTCGGCCCGTTGGCCTCCTGCGGCCGCACCCCGCCGGTGTAGCCGCCGCCGGGGACGTACTTGCCGTAGATGCCCGCGGCGCGGTTGCGGTTCACCGGGTCGCGCCCGCCGAGCACGCTGTACCAAGGCCCCGCGCCGGCCAGGGTGACCCCGTCGACGACCACGTGGTCGTAGAGCGTGAAGTTGCCCTGCGGGATGTAGACGGTCCTGCCCTGGGCCTGGCCGGCGTTGACCGCGGCCTGGAACTTGGCGGTGGAGTCGGCGGCGCCGGTCGGGTCCGCGCCGAAGTCGGCGACCACGTCGAGCGCGCCGGCCGGCTTGGCTATCGGGGCCGCGACCTGCTCGAAGTCGGCCAGGTCGATGGTGAAGGTGGGGGAGGCGGCGGTCGAGGCCACCTGCAGCCGGATCTTCGTCCCGGCCGGCAGCGTCGAGCCGAGCAGGGTCCGGGTCTCGTCGTAGAAGTGGTGCGGGTTGGTGTCGCCCGGGTTGTTGTTGAACGGGTAGCCGCCGTAGTACCAGCTGTACTTGGAGGTCACCGGCACGCTCTTCAGCGTGGAGCCGTTGACCTTCAGGTCGATGGCCGCGTCCCGCCCGGCGCCGTTCGACGTGTCGGGCAGGCTGTAGCGGAACGACATGGCGTTCGCGGGGGCGCTCAGCGTGAACTCGACGTACTGCCCGACCGCGTTCAGTGTGACGGCCTGCCGGCCCTGCGCCTCGGACGGCAGATTGCCGTACAGCCGGTCCGGCCCGATCACCGTGCCGTTGGTGGCGGCGTACTCCGCCTCCTGCTCCTTGAACGGCACGACCGCGCCACGGTTCGGAACATCCAGGGGCGACAGCGCGGCGACGCCCGCCGCGTGCGCGGCGGGCGCGGTGGCGAGGCCCACCCCGGTCAGCGCGGCGGCCGCGCTGACGACGAGGGAGACGATCGCGGTGGTACTGCGCCTGAGGCGGGGACTTGGGGGTGCATGCATCACAGAGGCACGTCCTTGCAGGTCGAAGGTGGGGGGCGGGAGGCGCGCGTTGCGGCTGCGCTTCGGGCACGTGTCGTGGGGGTTTCGGCCGGGCGTGGGAGAGACTACGAGCACCCCTGCAGCAAGTCCATAAGTCAGCGCAATATTGCGACGATCGATTGCAAGGAAGAGCTAGACCCATGGCACAAAAGGGCGTCGAAGGGCAGCGCGGGAGACCCGGAGGTCGGAAGCACGCGCTGCGACAGCCGTTTCCGCGGCGGTGGGGACCCGTTATCGGGTGACGAAGGCCTTGATGCCGTCGAGCAGGCGGCGCAGCCCGAACTCGAAGATCGTGTCGAGGCTGATCTCCAGGTCGTGGCGCCCGGCGAGGGAGGAGTACATGGGGAACCGGCCCGACGCCACGATGGCCTGCATCGCCGCGTCGTTGGCGTCCAGATACTGCTGGCTGGTGATCCCGGTGGCGTGCTCGGCCTCCGCCTCGGCCTCCAGGTTCACCGCGGTGCCCCGGGCGTAGTTCACCATCGTGACCGCCACATGGATCATGTCGGCCGGATCGAGGTGGTCCAGTGCGCGCATGACCACTCGACGACGGCCATCGCGTTGGGCACCAGCGGTGGCCTGGTCGTCGACATCACCTGCGCCAGCCACGGGTGGCGGCGGTACATCGCCCACTGCAGCCGGGTGCCCTGCTCCAGCCGGTCCCGCCAGCCGGACGGTCCCGGCTCGGGCAGTTCGCCCCGGCCGGCCGCCTCGTCGGCCATCAGCACGACGAGCACAGCGTCCGCGAGACCCTGGGCAGCGCCCAGGCGGTGGCCGCGCAGCTGCCCGGCCGGACCGGTGACGCCGTACTGGGCGCGGCGCGCGACGCGTTCGTCGGCGGACTGCACGCCGCCGCCGTCGGCGCCGCGGTGGTGTGCGCCGCGGCGGCCGTCCTCGCGCTGTACGCGCTGCGGGACGTGCCGGCCGCGTCGCCCACCACCGTGGCGGATCCGGAAGCGGGTCAGCCGCGCGGGTACACCGAGGAGAGTACGGACGGCAGCGCGTACCAGTCGGCGGTCACCAGGCTGCCGTGACGCGCGGCGACCTGAGCGGCCTTGGCCTTCGCCTCGGCCTCCGTCGGATGGGTGCCGTCGATGGCGGGCGCCACCTTGTTCACGTCCGTCATCACCACGATGTAGTGCCGGCTGTCGTACCAGGCGGTGTCGATCCCACCGTCCACATAGGCGGCGGCGTCACCGTCGAAGAACACGAACCACGGACGGAGCGTCGCGTCCGGGTAGCGGGAGGTCCGCGGGTCGGCCGCCGCGGCGCCGTGCACGGCGGGGAAGGCGGCCGCCTGGGGCAGCGTTCCGGCTGCGGCGAGGTTCCGCAGCCGCGTCGCGTACTCCTTGTCGGTCCACAGGCTGTCGAAGGGGTTGCTCTCCTCGACGGTGCCGGGTATCAGGTCGACGAGGAACTTGCCCGCCAGCGCCGCCCGCGTCGGCCAGGCGCCCGCGAGCGCCGCCGCGTCGAGGGTGCCGTGCCCGCCCACCAGGTCCGCCGGGCGGTACAGGGCGTTGCCGAGCTTGCTGCCCACCAGGGCGTCGAACTCGTCGGGGCCCAGGCCGCCCTTGTCGTTGAAGCCGTCCTTCATCTCCACCTTGAGCAGCACCGGGGCGTGTCCGGGGTGCGCGTCGCTCCACGCCTTGATGTCGGCGAGGCAGCCCTCGAAGCTCTGGTTGACCGGCTTGACGCGCAGCTGGGAGGCGTTGGCGGCGTTCTCGCAGTTGTTGTCGTTGCCGAAGGGGTTGCTGTGCGAGACCCGGAACTTCGCGCCGCCCAGCGCATTGGTCCAGACGTCCAGTTCCAGCAGCGCGGCACCGGAGTCCAGCGCATCGGCGAAGTACGGGTACTTGGCCTTGTCGTACGCGTTGTGCACACCCACCCCGGTGCTGCCGGAGTAGGGGAGGGTGTCGGTGCCCGCCGCCTGCGATCCGGTCGGGACGAGAAGGGTCAGTGCCGCCGCCGCGGCGAGTGCCGCCGCTGCCGATGTGCGTCCGAACATGCGCATGAGCCGCCTCCCATAAAGAGCAAGTGGGAAGCAGGTTAGGGGAGTTGCACTGCCACAGGGTGATCGCGGGACGACGGGAGGTGAACTACTCGGTCCCGGCGGCCAACGAGGACGCCGCTAACCCGTGATGTCCACGATGAAGTTGTCAAAGATGTGCGCACCCGGCCGGCCGCCGGTCTCGGTGAGAGCCTTCCGCAGTGCCGTCAGCTGACCGGTGGTCAGCTGCAGCGGTGGCTCGTCCGGCTGGTACGTGGTGCCGCGCGGATACGCGTCGCCGGGAGTGGTGGTCATCTCGATGTGGCAGCCCAGGATGTGGCTCACCGGGCGGGTGGCGCAGAAGTCGAGCAGCCGGTCGACGGTGGCGGTGAACGCGGCGGTGTCCTGGACGTAGAGCATGCCCGGGTAGAAGGAGTCGCCGGTCAGCAGCAGACCGGTGGCCCGGTCGTAGAGGACGACGGCCGCCTCCTGGTGGCCGGGGCCCGGGATCACGTCCAGGACGCGGCCGCCGCCGAGGTCCAGTTCGGCCCGGGTGTCCGGCCAGCCCGTCAGGCCGAAGAAGTCGATGACGTCCGCCAGGCCGGGTCCCACCACGGTGGTGTCCGGGCGGCCGGTGAACTGGCCGTCGGCCGCGATGTGGTCGCCGTGCCCGTGCGTGTGGGCGACCAGCAGCCCGTAGCCCGGCCGCGGATGGCGTACCAGCCAGTCGTCGATCGCCGCGTCGACCGTGCGGCGCAGCGGGAAGTACCGCTCGTCCGCGGTGGCCCCGGTGTCCAGCAGCAGGGCCCGGTCCGCGCCGAGGAACAGGAAGACGAACGGCGCCTCGAAGTGCACCGACATGTTCTGCCGCAGGATCAGCGTGTGCTCGTCGTACGCGTGCACCTGGATCTCCGGCGCGGGGTCGTGCTTCGCCGACGGCCAGCCGGCGTGCCACCGGACGTCGAGGTCTCCCGGCCCGGCCGGCCCGCTGAAGTCGTTCATGGGGCGACGCTACAGGGCGCCCGCCGGGGTGCCCATGCCCGCTGCCACGGCCAGCCGGCCGAAGGAGTCGAGCAGTTCCGCGCGGTCGAAGGTACTGGTGGTCAGCAGGATCTCGTCGGCGCCGGTGCGGCCCACGAGAGCGCCGAGCGCCGCGGCCACCTCGTCCCCGGTCCCGTGGAGCTGGCCCTCCAGCGCCGCGTCGAAGTACGAGCGCTCACGCGCTGACATGTCCAGCGCCTCCACCTCCGCCGTCGGCAGGAGCGGCGGGAAGGCCCCATGGGTGCGGGAGTACGCGCTCGACCAGGCCTCGGACAGCAGCAGCCGGCGCGCGGCCGCCGGTGTCGCGGCGGCCGCGGCGCCGGCGGACACCACGACGTACGGCTCCGCCGACCAGGCGGAGGCACGGAAACCGTCCCGGTACCGCTCGATGGCGCGCAGCATCGGGTCCTCGCCGCGGACGGCGCCGATCACCAGCGGCAGCCCCAGCGCCGCCGCGTGATCGGCCCCGGAGCCGGTGGCCAGCACGAACGCGGGCGGCCGCAGGCCCTCGGCGGGCCAGGCGTGCACCTCGGGGTGCACCCGCTGCTCGCCGGTGAACCAGCCGAGCAGCTCCGTCAGCTGCGCGCCGAAGTCCTCGGCGGCCTCCTTGTCGCGGCCCAGCGCCCGCCGGATGCCGTCGGTGAACCCGACCGACCGGCCCAGGCCCATGTCGACGCGCCCGGGGAAGAGCGCCTCCAGGACGCCGAACTGCTCCGCCACCACGAGCGGCCGGTGATTGGGCAGCATCACGCCGCCCGTCCCGACCCGGATCCGCGAGGTGGCGGCCGCGACGGCCGCCGCCAGCACGGTCGGTGCCGAACCGGCCACTCCGGGCACACTGTGGTGCTCCGAGACCCAGAACCGGTGGTAACCGAGCGTCTCGGCCTGCCGGGCGAAGCGGACGGTGTCCCGCAGCGCCTGGGAGTGGCTCTGTCCCTGGCGGGTGCGCGACCGGTCCAGGATGGACAACGGGGTGTCTCGGAGTGCTGATGTCACCTTCGGTTCAACGCCGTGGATCACTGAGGATTCCCGGCCCGGATCCGCCGTCCGGCCCCCGGTGGCGCGGCGCCGGTGCCGAATGCGGGTTCATACGCGAAAATGGGGCAAACGATCAGGACAGCCGAGCCCCAGGAGGCATTGCCGTGCCGATCGCGACCGTGAACCCGGCGACGGGCGAGACGCTCAGGACGTTCGAGGCCCTCGGGACCGCCGGGGTAGAGGAGAAGCTCGCCCTGGCCGAAGCCGCCTTCCGCCAGTACCGCACCACCTCCTTCGGCGAGCGCGCCGAGCTGATGCGCCGCGCGGCCGCGCTGCTGGAGGAGGAGGGCGATGACATCGCCCGCACCATGACCACCGAGATGGGCAAGACGCTGGTCGCCGCCCGCGCGGAGGCCGCCAAGTGCGCCAAGGCCATGCGCTGGTACGCGGAGCGCGCCGAGGCCCTGCTGGCCGACGAGCACCCGGAGCCGGCCGACGTCAAGGACTCCGGTGGCGCGCGCGCCTATGTGCGCTACCGCCCGCTGGGCGTGGTGCTGGCCGTCATGCCGTGGAACTTCCCGCTCTGGCAGGTGGTCCGGTTCGCCGCGCCGGCCCTGATGGCGGGCAACACCGGCCTGCTCAAGCACGCCTCCAACGTTCCGCAGACCGCGCTGTACCTGGGCGACCTGTTCCACCGCGCGGGATTCCCCGAGGGGTGCTTCCAGACACTGCTGATCGGATCCGGCGCCGTCGAGGGGATCCTGCGCGACCCGCGGATCGTGGCGGCGACCCTGACCGGCAGCGAGCCGGCCGGCCGCGCGGTGGCCGCGACCGCCGGTGACGTCGTCAAGCACACGGTCCTGGAACTCGGCGGCAGCGACCCGTTAGTGGTCATGCCGTCCGCCGACATCGCGCGGGCCGCGAAGACCGCGGTCACCGCCCGGGTGCAGAACAACGGGCAGTCCTGCATCGCGGCCAAGCGCTTCATCGTGCACGCCGACGTGTACGACGAGTTCGCCGCGCTCTTCACCGAGACGATG
Organism: Streptomyces sp. SID13666; assembly: GCF_010548325.1. NCBI lineage: Bacteria > Bacillati > Actinomycetota > Actinomycetes > Kitasatosporales > Streptomycetaceae > Streptomyces > Streptomyces sp. SID13666. The sequence continues at coordinate 33,190 of NZ_JAAGLX010000012.1, forward strand.
GCCGCGCTGCGGATCGGCGACCCGATGGACGAGTCCACCGATGTCGGGCCGCTCGCCACCGAACAGGGCCGGGACGACCTGGAGGAACTCGTCACCGACGCCGAGAAGCTCGGCGCGACGGCGCTCTGCGGCGGGCAGCGTCCCGCGTCACAGGCGGCGGGCTGGTTCTACGAGCCGACGGTGCTCGCGGGGATCACCGAGCGGATGCGCATCCATCACGAGGAGGCGTTCGGCCCGGTGGCCACCCTCTACAAGGCCGCGGACCTCGACGAGGCGGTGCGGCTGGCCAACGACACGCCCTTCGGCCTCAGCTCCAACGTCTGGACCCGGGACGAGGCCGAACAGGAGCGCTTCGTACGGGACCTGGAGGCGGGCGGCGTCTTCTTCAACGGGATGACCGCCTCCCACCCGGCCATGCCGTTCGGCGGGGTGAAGCGCTCCGGCTACGGACGCGAGCTGTCCGGGCACGGCATCCGCGAGTTCTGCAACATCACCACGGTGTGGCACAGCGCGGCCTCCTGACCGCCGGCCGATCCGTCCGTGACCCCCGGTGCCCCTGTGGCGCCGGGGGTCACTGCTGAGCGGGTGCGGACATGACACCTGGGGCGGTGTCGGGATGCGGGAGGGGCGGGTGTATGGTCCGCGTCTCGCACATGCGCGGCTGAACGGGGCTGCCGCCAAGGGATGTTCATGGAGGATTCATGCAGATAAAGCACCACGGCCGGGTTCGTACCGGTGCGATAGCCGCTGTCAGTTTCGCGGCACTTGTCGGAACGGGCGTTCTCGCCACTCCGGCATCGGCGCACACGCCGGTCTGGTCGGTCACCTGCGACAAGGTCACCGTCGACCTCACGCAGTACAACACCAAGGTCGAGAACACCGTCACGATCACCGTGGACGGCAAGGACCTGCTGGCGACGACCAGCTTCAAGAGCTCCTTCCACAAGACGCTGGACCTGGCGAAGCACGGTCAGGACGTGTCCGTGCACCTCGTCGTCAAGGCGGGCGACACGTCGGACAAGCACAACTTCGACAAGGACGAGACCAAGACGGTCGCTCCCTGCAAGGGTGACGAGTCCACCCCGCCCAAGACTCCGCCCACCACGGCGCCGTCCACGAAGCCGTCCACCCCGCCGGCCACGCCGACGTCGAGCGCGCCCGTCGTCAAGCCGAGCCAGTCCACCCCGCCGACCAACCTGGCGGAGACCGGTGGTTCCAGCTCCACGCCGATCATCGGTGGCATCGCCGCGGCCGTCGTGGCCGCCGGTGCGGGCCTGCTCTTCATGAACCGCAAGCGCCGCTCCTCGCACAGCTGATCCACCAGTTCCCACCCGCAGGCGGAATCCCCGTAGCGCGTCGGAGGGCCCGTGCTCCTGGACTGTCCAGGAGCACGGGCCCTTCTCGTCAGGCCTTCCCATCAGGCCTTTTCGTCGGGCCTCTTCGTCAGCCGGCCGCCTGACGGGACGACTTCGGCTGCCGGGGCCCGCCCGGCGCGGCCGGTGCGAAGTGCATGTACGACTTCTCCTGGAAGCGCTCAGCGATACGCCAGGCGCCGCCGACGCGGACGAATGCGTCGATGTACCACATACCGCAGTGCAGTACCCCGCCGTCCGCCGCGCCCTGGTCGCCGGGCAGGACCAGCGGGTTGTGGCACATGGTGCGGCCGGTCGCGGTGTCGCCGTCGAGCCGGATCGAGGCGTTGCCCAGGAGGTGCTGGTAGGCGGGGAACCGCCCCATCACGGAGCCGAGGAAGTCCTTGATCTCCGGGAGGGTGCCGCGTGGCCCGCCGGTCGCGGTGTAGTCGATGACGGCGCCCGCGGCGAACACCTCGTCGAGCAGGTCCCATTGCCGGGTGTCGACGGCGTGGCAGTAGTCGACCATCAGGTCCTGTATCTCCAGCCGGTCGGAGATTTCGGTGAGCGTCAGCATGCGGCTCCCGGTACTTCGCGGCCCCCGAGGGGCCGTTGGGCGGTCGGAACCGCCATGGATCGCACGGGCCGTTCGAGAAGTCAAGGGGGCGGCCGTCCGGGGCCCTCTGCCGCGGTGTCTGTGAATACGCGGGGAATCCCACGGCCGGTTCGAGGCCGGCCGTGGAGGCGACCGTAGGATCGGACCATGGATCTTCGACTGCCGCGGCGCAAGCGGTTGCTCACCGGCGCGGTGGTGCTCGCCCTGCTCGGTGGCGCCGGAACGTGGGCGGTGGCGTCGTCGGCCGCCTCGTCCGGCGCCGCCGTGCACCAGGAGGACGCGATGCTCCCCGGGCAGGGGGAGCGGCTCGACACGTCGTTCTTCACCTCCGGCGGGACGCAGCGCCGCCCCGCCGTGCTGCTCGGACACGGCTTCGGCGGCAGCAAGGACGACATGCGCGACCAGGCCGAGGACCTGGCCCGCCGGGGCTACGCCGTGCTCACCTGGTCCGCCCGCGGCTTCGGGAAGTCCACCGGCACCATCGGCCTCAACGCGCCGGACGGTGAGGTCGCCGATGTGAGCCGGCTCGTCGACTGGCTCGCCAAGCGGCCCGAGGTACGGCTCGACGCGGCGGGCGACCCCCGGGTCGGGGTCGCCGGGGCGTCCTACGGCGGGGCGATCTCGCTGCTCGCCGCGGGGTACGACCGGCGGATCGACGCCATCGCCCCGCAGATCACCTACTGGAACCTCGCCGACTCGCTCTTCCCCGGCGACGTCTACAAGAAGCTCTGGGCCGGGATCTTCTTCTCCAGCGGCGCACGGGCCGGCGATCCGGCGTGCGGACGCTTCGCGCCGGCCGTCTGCGCCATGTACCAGCGCGTGGCCGTCGCCGGGAAGCCCGACGCGGACGCCCGCGCCATGCTGGACAAGCTCAGCCCGTCCGCCGTCGCGGACCGCATCAAGGTGCCGACCCTGATCGTGCAGGGCCAGAGCGACTCGCTCTTCCCGCTCGGCCAGGCCGACGCCATGGCGAAGGCGATCACCGCGAACGGCGCGCCCGTCGACGTCGACTGGATCTCCGGCGGCCACGACGGCGGCGACCTGGAGACCGCCCGGGTGGACGGCCGCGTCGCCGCCTGGTTCGACCGCTACCTCAAGGGCGACACCTCGGCCGGCACCGGACCGGCCTTCCGGGTGACCCGCACCGGCGGGGTGAACTCCACCGACGGCCGCGCCGTGTTGCGCGGCGCGACCGCGGACCGCTACCCGGGCCTGGCCGGCACCTCGTCCCGTACGGTCCCGCTCACCGGCGGCGAGCAGACCATCGCCAACCCCGCGGGCGGCAGCCCGCCCGCGATCTCCTCGCTCCCGGGCATCGGCGGCCTCTCCCAGCTGGCCGGCCTCGGCGCCGGCATCTCGCTGGACTTCCCCGGCCAGTCGGCGCACTTCGACTCGGCCCCGCTCGCCTCCGGGATCCGCGTCACCGGCTCGCCCACCGTCACCGTGCGCGTCAGGACCGCGGCGGACGACGCGGTCCTCTTCGCGAAGCTCTACGACGTCTCCGCGGACGGCCGCCAGTCGCTGCCCGCGCAACTCGTCACCCCGGTACGCGTCGGCGGTTCGGCCGGCGGCAGCAGCGTGGAGCTGCGGCTGCCCGCCGTCGACCACCAGTTCGCGGCCGGCCACCGGCTGCGCCTCGTCCTGGCCAGTACCGACCTCGCCTACGCCTCACCGGCCCCGGCCGCCACGTACACGGTCTCGCTCACCGCTCCCGCGCTGACGCTGCCGACCGCCCCCGGGGTCGCCACCGCGGCCGCCGGGCTGCCGTGGTGGACCTGGGGCATGCCGCTCGGCGCGGCCGTCGTCGCCGCGCTGCTGCTCCTCACCGGCCGCCGCCGGGTGCGGACCCCGGCCCCCGACCCGGCGCTGTCCGGGGTACCGCTGCAGATCACCGACCTGAGCAAGAAGTACGCCAAGTCCGCCGACCGCTACGCCGTCCGCGATCTGACGTTCCGTGTCGAACGCGGCCAGGTGCTCGGACTCCTCGGCCCCAACGGCGCCGGAAAGACCACCACACTGCGGATGCTGATGGGGCTGATCCGTCCCGACGGCGGCGAGATCCGGGTCTTCGGCGAGGCCATCAGGCCCGGTGCGCCGGTGCTGTCCCGGGTCGGCTCGTTCGTCGAGGGCGCGGGCTTCCTGCCGCACCTGTCGGGGCGCGCCAACCTCGACCTGTACTGGCAGGCGACCGGCCGGCCCGCGCAGGACGCGCACTTCGAGGAGGCGCTGGAGATCGCCGGCCTCGGCGACGCGCTGCGCCGGGCGGTCCGCACCTACTCGCAGGGCATGCGGCAGCGGCTCGCCATCGCGCAGGCGATGCTCGGCATGCCGGACCTGCTGATCCTGGACGAGCCGACCAACGGCCTCGACCCGCCGCAGATCCGCGAGATGCGCGAGGTGCTCATCCGGTACGCGGCCGAGGGCCGCACCGTGATCGTCTCCAGCCATCTGCTCGCCGAGGTCGAGCAGAGCTGCACCCACCTCGTCGTGATGGACCGCGGACGGCTGATCACCGCGGGCCCGGTCGGGCAGATCACCGGCTCCGCCGACACCCTGCTCGTCGGGGTCGAGGGCGAACTGCCCGAAGGGGTCCTGGAGAAGGTCGCCGAGCTGCCGGGGCTCTCCGGCGCGGTGCGCGGCGACGACGGCCTGCTCATCGCCCTCGACGGGATGACCGTCCCGCAACTCCTCGTCGAACTCGTCCGGCTGGACGTCCCGGTCACGCGGGTCGGACCGCAGCGCCGCCTGGAGGACGCCTTCCTCACCCTCATCGGAGGCAACGCATGAGCGCCACCGCCCCGGCACCTTCCCCGGCCTCCGCTCCCGCCACCTCCACGGCCCCCGGCTACCACCCGCGGCGCACCCTGCCGCTGCGGGTGGAGGCGATGCGGCAGTTGCGGCGGCGGCGCACCCTCGTGGTCGGCGCGGTGCTCGCCGCACTGCCCTTCATCCTCATCGCGGCCTTCGCCATCGGCGGCCAGCCCGACGGCAGCGACAGCCGCAACGGGCCCTCCCTCATCGACACCGCGACCGCCTCCGGCGCCAACTTCGCCGCCACCTGCCTGTTCGTCTCTGCGGGCTTCCTGCTGGTGGTGCCGGTGGCGCTGTTCTGCGGCGACACCATCGCCTCGGAGGCCAGCTGGTCCTCGCTGCGCTATCTGCTGGCCGCGCCGGTGCCCCGGATGCGGCTGCTCACCAGCAAGTTCCTGGTGGCGCTCGGCTTCAGCGCGGCGGCGATGCTCCTACTGCCCGTCGTCGCCCTCGCGGCCGGCACCGTCGCCTACGGCTGGGGCGATCTGCAGATTCCCACCGGCGGATCCCTGCCCTCCGCCACGGCGCTGCCGCGGCTGGGCATCGTCATCACGTTCATCTTCGTCAGCCAGCTGGTCACCGCGGCGCTCGCCTTCTGGCTCTCGACGATCACCGACGCCCCGCTGGGCGCCGTCGGCGGAGCCGTCGGGCTCACCATCGTCGGCAACGTCCTGGACGCCGTCACCGCGCTCGGCTCCTGGCGCGATCTGCTCCCCGCCCACTGGCAGTACTCCTGGGCCGACGCCCTCCAGCCGCACCTCGAATGGTCCGGCATGATCCAGGGCGCCGCGGTCTCCGTCTCCTACGCCCTGGTGCTGACGGCCCTCGCCTTCCGCGGATTCCGGACGAAGGACGTCGTGTCCTGAGCGGCAGGGCCCCGGCGGGCGGTGCCGTTCGTCCAGTGCTGGGCGGGAGTTCACCGGAACGTGGAGCCGCGTTGGGCCGGACCGCAGAGCCTTGGGGCGCTTGACGTACTGGCGTTCTGGGGAGGTCCGATGGCTCTGCGTTCCTCGGTCGTCGCCGTCGGCCGGGACCGGCTGCTCGTCGAGGAGCGCACCGACAAGGCGGCCCGGCTGCAGCTGGTCACGCTGCGCGGCCGGGACAACGTCCTCGGCCGGTCCTGGGACGACCCCGCGACCGCGCCCTCGCTGGAGCAGCTCGCCGACCCGGCCGCGGCCGGAGTGCCGGTCCTGGCGAAGAAGCTCGTCGTGGACCTGAACACGGTCCCGGGCGTGCCGCAGAAGATCGAGGGCGTCGCCGTCGTCGACCGCTCCACGCTCGTCCTGATCAACGACAACGACTTCGGCATGACGGACGGCCCGGGAGCGTTCGACGCCGCCGGACGCCTGGTCGACAGCGGTGTGCGGACTACCCTGGTACGTGTACGGCTGGACCGGCCGCTGCCCTGGTGAGCCGGATCCGGGAACCAGGACGGACCACTGGGCGTTCTTCCTGACAAGCGCGGCATGTGCCGCGGACGGAGGCGGGGAAGATGTCCAATCGTGCGAAGCTCGCCATCGGCGGAGTGGGCATAGGGATCGTCCTGCTGATTCTGGGCGTCCCCTTCTGGCTCGCACTGCTGGTGGTCATCGGTGTTCCGGTGGCCGCGTATCTGACGCTCGATCCCTCGCAGCGGCGTCGGCTCAAGAGGATCTCCCGCCGGGAAATAGGCCGCTGACCTGCCCCTCGCCGAGAGTAGGGTGATCGTGGAATCATCCACCGGTCGAGGGGGCAACGGCTCATGGGCGGGACGGTCACGGCGGTCAGCCGCAGTGCGGAGCACCACTTCACCAAGCCGAACGAGGAGAGCATCCGGCTGCTCGCCGGTCTCGGTGTGGAGGGCGACGCCCACTTGGGCGTGACGGTCCAGCACCGGTCCCGCGTCGCCCAGGACCCGACACAGCCCAACCTGCGCCAGGTCCATCTGATCCACGCCGAGCTCTTCGACGAGCTGCGGACCGCCGGTTACGACATCGCCCCCGGCGACCTGGGCGAGAACATCACCACCCGTCAGCTGGACCTGCTCGGCCTGCCGGTCGGCGCCCGGCTGCGGCTCGGTGCGGAGGCGGTCGTCGAGATCACCGGACTGCGCAACCCGTGCCTGCAGATCGAGCATTTCCGCACCGGCCTGCTCAAGGAAGTCGTCTTCCGCGACGAGGCGGGCGAGCTGATCCGCAGGGCCGGGATCATGGGCATCGTGCTCTCCGAGGGCGAGGTGCACCCCGGCGACCCGATCGAGGTCGAGCTGCCCGAGGGCCCGCACCGGCCGCTGGAGCGTGTGTGACATGGCGGAAGCGGAAACGGCCGGAACGGCCGCCGGCGCCCGGTCCGTCGAGGACCTGATCGAGTACGCCCGGCCCGGCCGGCGCGTCAAGTACGTCCACTTCTGGGGCCATCAGCCGCAGCGCGACGGCAGCGTCGGCGCCGGTTGCTTCAGCCAATGGTGGCCGTCGCCCTTCACCGTGAACGGCGTCGAGTACGCCACCGCCGAGCACTGGATGATGGCCGGCAAGGCCCGCCTCTTCGGCGACGCGGAGGCGGAGCGCGCCGCCGTGACGGCCGTTCACCCCAAGGCCGCCAAGGCCGCGGGGCGTTCGGTGCGCGGTTTCGACGACGCGACCTGGCAGCGGGAGCGCTTCGAGCTCGTCGTCGAGGGCAGCGTGGCCAAGTTCGGGCAACACCCCGAACTGCGCGACTACCTGCTCGGCACGAACGAGCGGGTGCTCGTCGAGGCCAGTCCGCTCGACCGGATCTGGGGCATCGGACTGGCCGGAGACGACGAACGCGCCCAGGACCCGGCCCGCTGGCGCGGCCTCAACCTGCTCGGCTTCGCGCTCATGGAGGCCCGTACCCGGCTCGCGGCGGATCCGGCGCACCCGTCGGACGCTCGGACCTGACGGCTACGGGTCGGTGACGGGGGCGCTGCCGTCGTCGTTCCCGTCGTCGGTCTCCGCCTCGGTGGCGGCGGGCCCGAGATGGCCGGCCGCCGACCGGCCGGCGGCCGCGACGCGTACGTAGTCCTCGATGGCGGCGTCGAGACCCACGTCGTGCTGGGCCTGCTCGGACAGGAACCAGCGGTGCTCCAGGAGCTCGTGGAACACCTGGGCGGTGTCCAGGGAGGCCCGCAGCTCCTGCGGGACCGCCCGGACCGTCGGCCGGAAGACCTCGCGGACCCAGCGGTGCGCGAGGACCTCAGGACGCGCGCCGAGCGGGTCGCCCGGCGTGTAGTCGTCCTGCGAGGCCATCCAGGTCTCCAGGTCGTTCAGGAGGCTGCGCGCCTGGTTCTCCTCGGCGTCCATGCCGGTCAGCCGCAGCAACTGCCGCTGGTGGTGGCCCGCGTCGACGACCTTGGGGAGGAACGTGACGGCGTCGCCGTCCGGCGACCGCTGGATCTGCATCTCGGCCACGTCGAAGCCGAGTTCGTTCAGGCGGCGGATGCGCCGGTCGATGTAGTGCCGCTTGCCGACCGGATAGACCGACTCCCGGGTCAGCTCGTGCCACAGCTCCTCGTACCGGTCGGCGATCGCCTGGCCGAACAGGACCGGGTCGACCGACGGGTGCAGCGAGCCGCCCGCCTCCAGGTCCATCAGCTCGCCCGAGATGTTCACCCGGGCGACCTCGATGTCGTACTCGCGCTGCCCGCGCGTCAGCTTCGGCTGGATCTGGCCGGTCTCGGCGTCCACCAGATAGGCGGCGTACGCTCCGGCGTCCCGCCGGAAGAGCGTGTTGGAGAGGCTGCAGTCGCCCCACGCGAAGCCGGTCAGATGCAGCCGGACCAGCAGCACGGCCAGGGCGTCGAGGAGCCTGCTGACGGTGCCGGGCCGCATCGTCGTCTCGAACATCGACCGGTAGGGCAGCGAACCGTTGAGGTGCCGGGTGATCAGTACCGGCTCCAGCGGCTCCCCGTCCGCGCTGGTGCGGCCGGTCACCACCGCGACCGGGTCGACCGCGGGTATCGCCATCCGGTCGAGATCGCGCAGCAGCCCGTACTCGCGCACGGCGGCCCACTCGCCGACCTCCTTCACCGCGACGACCTCGTCGCCGGCGCGGGCGAACCGCACCACATGGCGCGAGATGCCGCGCGGCAGGGCGACCAGGTACTCGTCGGGCCACTCCTCCAGCGGGATGCCCCAGGGCAGGTCGAGGAGGGCCGCCGGGTGTTCGGGCGCGGTCGCGGTGATCTGCAGCTCCATGACGCACCAGTGTGCGGCAGCCTCGGCGCGCCCGGACAGGCGGGTCGGGGAAACTCTCGGGGGCCGGGTTCCGTTGAGTGATCATGCGGTGGCGCGGGTCGCGGTGGCCGCGGAGGCTGACAAGGAGCGTGGGAGACATGGCGGAACGACTGGTCGTCATCGGCGGGGACGCGACAGGGATGTCGGCCGCCTCGCAGGCACGCCGGCGCCGGGGCCCCGACGACCTGGAGATCATCGCCTTCGAGCGCGGTCATCACACGTCCTACTCGGCCTGCGGCATCCCGTACTGGATCGGTGGCGAGGTCGACGGGGCGGACGCGCTGGTCGCGCGGACCGCCGCCGAGCACCGCGAGCGCGGGATCGACCTGCGGCTCGGCACCGAGGCCGTCGGGATCGACCTCGACCGGCGGCGGGTGCGCACCCGGGAAGTGGCGGGCGGCGCCGAGTCCTGGACCGGGTTCGACCAGCTCGTCATCGCCACCGGCGCCGTCCCCACCCGGCCGCGGATTCCCGGCATCGACGCGGACGGGGTGCACGGCGTGCAGACCCTGGACGACGGTGAGGCCGTGCTGCGCACCCTGGAACGCGGCGGCGCACGGCGGGCCGTGGTCGTCGGAGGCGGCTACATCGGCGTCGAGATGGCCGAGGCCATGATCCGCCGCGGGCTGGAGGTCACCATGGTCGACCGGGGCGAGCAGCCGATGTCCACGCTCGACCCCGACATGGGCCGGCTCGTGCGCGCGGCGATGGAGGGCATGGGCATCGAGGTGGTGTCCGGCGCGGAGGTGCGCAAGGTGCTCACCGGGGACGACGGCCGGGTGCGGGCGGTCGCGACCGAGGACGCCGAGTACCCGGCCGACGTCGTGGTGCTCGGGCTCGGCGTCCGGCCCAACACCGCGCTCGCCCGGGGCGCGGGCCTCGCCCTCGGCGAGCACGACGGGCTGCTCACCGACCTGGCGATGCGGGTGCACGGCGCGGAGGGCGTCTGGGCCGGCGGCGACTGCGTCGAGGTCCTCAACCTGGTCTCCGGCACCCACCAGCACATCGCGCTGGGCACGCACGCGAACAAGCACGGACGGGTCATCGGCATCAACATCGGCGGCGGGTACGCCACCTTCCCCGGCGTCGTCGGTACCGCGGTCAGCAAGGTCTGCGACGTCGAGATCGCCCGCACCGGTCTGAAGGAGTCGCAGGCGCGGGCCGCGGGGCTGCGCTTCGTCACCGCCGTCATCGAGTCCAGCAGCCGGGCCGGTTACTACCCGGGAGCCGCGACCATGACGGTCAAGATACTCGCGGAACTCCGCACAGGGCGGCTGCTCGGTCTGCAGATCGTCGGACGCGAGGGCGCGGCCAAGCGCGTCGACATCGGCGCCGTCGCCCTCACCGCGGGCATGACCGTCGACGGGATGACAGCGCTCGACCTCGGCTACGCGCCGCCGTTCTCTCCCGTCTGGGACCCGGTGCTGGTCGCGGCGCGCAAGGCCGCCGACAAGGTGGAGGCGGAACTGCGGGGGCACTGAGGTGCTGGTTGAGGGCGCTGGAGTATCGACATATCGATGCCGGTGGGGTGGCTCGGTGTGCTCAGACGGGCCGGGCGGCCAGTCGGTCCAGCGCTTCCAGCAGGGCCGGCAGCGCCGGGCCGCGCCGGACCGGATGGACCTCGCCCGGTTCCTCGTCGAGGAGTACGAACGCCATGTCGTCGGTCCGCGCCACCAGGCTCCAACCGGGCCCGTCCGCGCGCACTGCTCCATGGGCGGCCCGGACGCGTCCGGGCGGCGGCGGTGAGCTGAGATACGCCTCCGCGCTCTCCAGCGCCCGGCGCACGCCAGCATGGTGCACGGCCAGGGCCACGGTCCCGGCGTCGTCGCTCCCGACCGCGTCGTCGGTGGCGTCCTCGTCGGCGGTGGCGTTGCCCGTGGCGTCTTCGTCCGTAGGGGCTTCGTCGGTAGCGGCTTCGGCATCGGGCGCCGCGTCCGGTGCGGTCGCCGCACCGGTCGCCTCGTCACCGGCCGCCTCGTCACCGGCCGTCGCGTCGCCGGGCGCTCCGCCTTCGGGCGCCGGAGCGTCCTCGGTCGTTGCTTCGTCCCCGGCCGCCGACTCGTCGACGGCGTCATCGGTGAGCTGTTCGCGCCAGGCCCACCACCGCAGTGCGATCTCGTCCGCGCCCAGCCGCCGTTGCGCCCCGCCCCAGGTCTCCAGGTCGGGCGGTGCCAGTGGCGGCCGGCCGCCCTCCTCCTCCGACGGATCGTGCGGATCGGGCACACCCGGCGCGTCGACCGCCACCGGCAGCGGCCAGCCCGGCAGGGCCGCGGCGACGTAGCGCTCGTCCGGTGAGAGGTCGTACTCCAGCCCGCAGTCCCAGGCCGCCAGCGCGCACGCGACCAGGGCCGTGTCGGTGATCGCGACGGTCCACCGGGCGCCGCCGCCGTCCTGTCCGAAGAGCAGACCGTAACCGTCCCGCGCCGGCTCCAGGCCGAGCACCTCGCAGGCCTGCGGGTAGTCGTCGGCGAGCACGCTCGGGAACTGCGCCGGCGTCAGCATCGCCGCCGTGAGCACGAACAACGCGTCGTCGTCCTGCTGCGTGTAGTCGTCCGTATCGGTCACGGGGCCCCTCCCTCTCTTCGGTCCGCGCACCTTAACCAGCGGGTAACGTCCGCGTCGATAGCGGGGCCCGCCCGGAGGAAAAACCGCTCGGAACGGAGGCGCGGCGCCCCTTACCCTGCGGGGTATGGGTGTCCACCGCACGCACTATGTCTGCCTCCCGTGCCGCGCCTCCTACAAGCAGGAGTACGGGCCGGAGCGGGCCCGGCGCTGCCCGCGCTGCGTGGCCGGGCTGATCCACGCGGGCTCCGCGTTCGCGGCGCCCCGCCGGAGCGACGCCCCGGCATGGCGGGCACTCACCGTGCTCCTCACCGCAGGGGTCGGATTCCACACGTCCTGCTGCGGCGGTCCCGGCTTCCGTCCGCGGACCCCGCGCGAGGTGCGCGAACGCCTGGCGCACGCAACCGCCACCGGCGAACCCGTGGTGCGCGCCCTGACCCGCTACGACCTCTCCTTCACCGACCGCCGTCCCGGTAAGGCGGGTTCCCGCCCGCTGCAGCGGAGATAACCCAGGGGAGAGCGCGAACTCGGCGACGGGGAGAGGTGATTGACATGCCCGGCCTGCTGCACAGGATCGGCGACGTGTTCAGACTGCCGGTGCGAGCACCCGACCCGGCGGGTCCCGGCGACCGGGCCCCGCTGGAGCACAACCTGTTCGACGCGGCCGCGACCTATGTGGTGGCCTGCATCGCCGACGACCAGGACCGGATCGACGAGGCCGTGGGCCGAGTCGCCCCGGACGCCCTGATGTTCGGCGTCAACGAGCTCGCGCAGCGCGCGGTGCTGACGCTGGCCCGGGAACACGGAACCGAGCCGGAGATCATGGCCCGCACCTTGCTCGGCCTGCCCGCGGCGTAGGGCCGGTCCGGGGCCGTTCCCGCTACTTCGCGCCCGGATCGTCGCCCAGTTCCGTCAACGTGCTGCGCAGCCAGTCCAGTTCGGCGCGGCTGGTGGCGCGGGCGATGGTGAGGACGCCCCTGCGGTAGGGATCGTCGAGCTCCTCGGCCCGCACCGGCCGGTCGCCGTCGTAGAAGAAGCTGGCGGGCTGCTCCAGGAAGGCGAGCCGGCGGCGGAGCACCGCGGCTTCCTGGCGGGCGTCGTCGAGGTGGCGCAGGAACGCGAGGAGGGTGAACCAGCGGTTCTCGTCGCTCAGATCGAGCTCCGCGGGCTCGGCCAGCCGCCGCCGCAGTTCGGTGCGTCCCTCGGCGGTGAGGGTGAGGACATGGCGGGGAGCGGCGACCGCGCCGGGCTGTGTCTCCCGCCGGAGCCAGCCCGCCTTCTCCAGTCGTTTGATGGCCGGATACAGGGTGCTCTCGGCGACGGGCTTGACGTGCCCGGTGAGGGCGGCGATGCGTTTGCGCAGCTCATAGCCGTGCAGTGAGGCGTCGTACAGAAAACCGAGGATCGCGAGCTCCAGCATGAGGGCATTCTCCCGCATCGTCACGCGCAGCGGTGTACATCGATAGCGCTATACATCGGCGCCGATGTATAGTCGCATCGTCCGGTGGACGCGTTGTCCGGCGCAGACGAAGGGGAGTCAGGTCATGCGGCAGACGGAATTCGGGCCGGCGGCACAGGGAGCGGCCGGTACGGCGGAGGAGCGGCGGCCGTTCATCCGCTGGACGGAGGCGGCCGGCACCGGCCCCGCGCGGGTGTACCTGCATGGACTCGGCTCGGCCTCCGGGCCGTACTTCGCCCATGTCGCGGCGCATCCGGCGCTTGCCGGCCGGCACTCGCTCTTCGTCGATCTGCCCGGATTCGGGATCAGCGACCGGCCCGCGGACTTCGGCTACTTGCTGGAGGAGCATGCCGACGCGGTCGCCGCGGTCCTGGAAGCGGCCGGTGTGAGCGGCGCCGAGGTCGTCGGGCACAGCATGGGCGGCGCGGTCGCGATCGTCCTGGCGCACCGCCGCTCGGACCTGGTGGCCCGGCTGGTGCTCGCAGAGGCCAACCTCGACCCGAACCCGCCGGTCGGAGCCGGCAGCAGCGGTATCGCGCGGTACGAGGAGCGGGAGTTCGTGGACGGCGGTGGATTCGCCGCCGTGCTGGAGCGGGTGGGCCCGATCTGGGGAGCCACGATGCGGCTCGCCGACCCGGTGGCGCTGTACCGCACCGCCACCCGGCTGGCGCGGGGCAGCGAACCCACGATGCGGACGATGCTGCTGGCCATGGACATCCCCCGCACCTTCCTGGTGGGGGAGTTGAGCCCGGACGTCGACGGCCGGGCGGAACTGGTGGCGGCGGGTGTCGGGGTCGAGACGGTGGCGGCCGCCGGTCACAACATGATGTTCGACAACCCCGAGGCGTTCGCCGCCGTGATCGCCGGGGCCGGTTCGGCAGCGGTCAGTTCACCCGCGTAGCCACGGCCAGGTACCGGTCCGCGGAGTCGTCGTACACCGTCAGCTCCCAGCCCGCGTCGGTCAGCAGCGGGGGGAGGTTGGGCTTCGCGCGGACGTCGTCCTCGTGCAGCTCATGGCCGCGCCGGGCGGCGAGCGCGGCGCGGCCGATCGGGTGGAAGAGCGCGAGCCGGCCGCCGGGCCGGGTGACCCGGGCGAACTCGCGCAGCCCGGCCGCCGCGTCCGGCAGATGGTGCAGCAGCCCGGCGGCGAAGACGGCGTCCAGGCAGGCGTCGCGCAGCGGAAGACGGGCGCTGTCCGCCTCGATCAGCGCGCCGGAACGGTGGCGGCCGAGCGCGGTCGCCTCGTGCAGCATCTCCGGGGTCAGATCGGCGCCGATCACGGTGCCCGCCGGGCCGACGGCGGCTCGCAGCGGGGGCAGTGCGCGGCCGGTGCCGCAGCCCACGTCGAGGGCCGACCGGCCGGCTCGCAGGCCCAGTTCCGCGACGGCCGCCGCGTAGGCGGGACCGTCGTCGGGGAAGCGCTTCTCCCAGCCCACGGCCTTGGCGGCGAAGAATTCGCGGACTCGTTCACGTTCGGTCTCCATGCATCATGTTCGCATGATCACGCTGCGTTCCGCCGCTCTGTTCGTCCTTGCCGCACTGCTGGAGATCGGCGGTGCCTGGCTGATCTGGCAGGGCGTCCGCGAGCACCGCGGCTGGGCCTGGACGGTCGCGGGTGTGGTGGCCCTCGGGTGCTACGGGTTCGTCGCGACCCTGCAGCCGGACGCCGAGTTCGGACGGATCCTGGCCGCGTACGGCGGTGTGTTCGTCGCCGGTTCGCTCGTGTGGGGGATGGTGGCCGACGGCTACCGGCCCGACCGGTTCGACGTGGTGGGGGCGGTGGTCTGCCTGGTGGGAGTGGGCGTCATCATGTATGCGCCACGCAGTGGCTGAAACGTCCCGCCTGCGCGCACGTTCGAGCGTTGCGCGATCGTTCGGGGCCGGATCAGCGTACGAGACGGTCAATAACCGTCGGGTTCCGAACTGCCCGAAGGACTGCGAACATCACGGGGCTAGCGTCCCGGACCCATGGGACACATGGACCAAGCCGGCTTCGGCTGGCTGACCCCGACGCTGTCGTACGTGATGGCCTGCGTGGGCTCGACGCTCGGCCTGCGCTGCACCGTACGGGCGCTCGGCGCGACCGGCCGCTCCCGGCGCAACTGGCTGCTGACCGCGGCCAGCGCGCTCGGCACCGGCATCTGGACGATGCACTTCGTCGCGATGCTCGGCTTCCGGGTCTCCGGCACCGAGATCCGCTACAACGTGCCGCTGACCGTCCTGAGCCTGCTGATCGCCGTCGCCGTCGTGGGCGTCGGTGTGTTCCTCGTCGGCTACGGGCGGGGCCGCATCCGTTCCCTGCTGGCGGGGGGCCTGGCGACCGGACTCGGCGTCGCCGCCATGCACTACGTCGGGATGGCGGCCCTGCGGCTGCACGGCACCATCGGCTACGACCCGGTGCGCGTCATGCTGTCCGTACTGATCGCGCTGGCCGCCGCCACCGCCGCGCTGTACGCGGCGCTGACGGTGCACCGGCCGGTCGTGGTGGCCGGGGCGTCGCTGGTGATGGGCGCGGCGGTGAGCAGCATGCACTACACGGGGATGTTCGCTGTGCGGGTGACGGTCCTTCCGTCGTCCGAGGTGCTGCCGGGCGCGAGTGCCACCGCGTTCCTCTTCCCCCTGGTGGTCGGCCTCGGCTCGTACCTCTTCCTGACGTCGGCGTTCGTCGCGCTGTCCCCGAGCGCCCGTGAAAGCGCCGCCTCCGCGTCGGCCCAGTCGCTGCAGGAGGGTGCGGCGTGAGCGCTCCGCGCGGCCGCCGCGCGCATGCCGGACCGCCCGCCGACGAGCGGATGTCACCGCTGGCGCTGGCCGCGGGCGCACCCCGGGCGGGGGGTTCCGGGGGTCCGGATGTCCCGTCGCGGACGGATGGGGATGCGGACGCGCCTGTCGGGTCGAGCGTTTCCGTCGGAGCGAACGTTTCTGCCGGGACCGGTGGTCCGCGACGGCCCGGGACCGGTGGTCCGCGACGGCCCGGGGCAGGGCCGCCGGTTCGGTCGCGGTTCGTCCCGGGGCTGGTGCTGCGGCCGAGGACGGTGCGGGCGAAGATCGTCTCCATCCTCATGGTGCCCGTCGTGTCGCTGATGGCCCTGTGGGCCTTCGCCGCCGTCAACGCCGCCCAGGACGTCTCCGGCCGGCTGCGCACGCAGCAGGTCGAGAAGGAGGTCAGCGGCCCCGTCGCCGCCTCCGTCACCGCTCTGCAGGCCGAACGCCGCGCCGCCGCCCTGTACCTGGCCGCCCCGACCGCCGCCCGCGCGGCGCAGCTCGACAGCGCCGCCGCCGCCACCGACCGGACGGCCGGCGCGCTGCGGCAGGGGAGCAGCCACACGATCGCCGACGGCATCAAGCTGCCCTCGGACGTCGCGCCCCGGCTGCGGACGTTCATCGACGGCGTGACCGGGCTGCGCGCGCTGCGGGCACGGGTCACGGCCCGCAGCGCCGGCTGGGACGAGACGTACCGCGGCTACTGCGACGCGATCGAGAACGCCTTCTCCGCCATCGGCGTACTGACCGCCGGCTCCGACCCGGTCCTGACCTCCGGCAGCCGTGTCGCCCTGGAGTTCGGGCGGGCGGGCGAGATGCTCGCCCGTGAGGACGCCCTGATCTCCGTCGCGGAACTCACCGGCACCCTGGACGGCCCGCGCTACCGCGACTTCACCGGTGCCGTACAGGCCCGGCGGCTGCTGCTCGACGCCTCGGCCGGTGACCTGGGGGGCGGCGGCCGCTCGTCCTGGGAGAAGCTGAGCGGCTCCGCACCGTACAGCGCACTGCTCGGCGTGGAGGACGGGGTGCTGCGCGCCGACCCAGGGCCGCGCGCCGCGGCCGCCGCGCCCGCGGGCACCTGGACGGC
The DNA here is from genome assembly GCF_010548325.1 of Streptomyces sp. SID13666. NCBI lineage: Bacteria > Bacillati > Actinomycetota > Actinomycetes > Kitasatosporales > Streptomycetaceae > Streptomyces > Streptomyces sp. SID13666. Next base: position 50,069 of record NZ_JAAGLX010000012.1, read on the forward strand.
GGCCTCCGGACCGGTCATCGGCGGACTGCGCGCCATCGACAACCCGGCGGGCGGCGCGGCGGCCGCCTCGTCCGGCACCGACCCGATCATCCGGGGGCTGGCGAGCACCTCCGGTGCGGCGGTGCTGCTCGGCCTGCTCGCCGTCATCGTCTCGCTGATCGTCTCGGTGCGGATCGGGCGCGCCCTGGTCACCGAACTCGTCGAACTGCGCAACACCGCACTGGAACTCGCCCGCCGCAAGCTGCCGTCCGCCATGCGCCGGCTGCGCGCGGGCGAGGAGATCGACCTGGACGCCGAGGCGCCGCAGGGCACCCATGGCGCGGACGAGATCGGCCAGGTCGGCGAGGCGCTGCGGACCGTCCACCGTGCCGCGCTCACCGCCGCCGTCGAACGCGCCGAGCTGCTCAGCGGCGTCACGGGGGTCTTCGTCAACCTCGCGCGCCGCAGCCAGGTCCTCGTCCACCGCCAACTCGCGCTGCTGGACAGCATGGAGCGGCGTACGGAGGACCCCGGCGAGCTGGAGGACCTGTTCCGGCTCGACCACCTCACCACCCGCATGCGCCGGCACGCCGAAGGCCTGATCATCCTGTCCGGCGCGGCCCCTGGCCGGGCCTGGCGCCGGCCGGTGCCCCTGCAGAACGTGGTGCGGGCCGCGGTCGCCGAGGTGGAGGACTACGCGCGCGTCGAGGTGCGGCGGCTGCCGCAGGCCGCCGTCATCGGCGGCGCGGTCGCCGACCTCACCCACCTGATCGCCGAACTCGTCGAGAACGCCACCCAGTTCTCGCCGCCGCACACCAAGGTGCGGATCAGCGGTGAACAGGTCGGCAACGGATATGTGCTGGAGGTCGAGGACCGCGGGCTGGGCATGGGCGGCGGGGCGCTCGAAGAGGCCAACCGGCGGATCGCCCGCGCCCAGGCGCTGGACCTGTTCGACAGCGACCGGCTCGGGCTGTTCGTGGTGAGCAGGCTCGCCGCCCGGCACGACGTCAAGGTCTCGCTGCGCCCGTCCCCGTACGGCGGGACGACGGCCGTCGTGCTGCTGCCCACCGCGCTCATCGAGCGCTACGTTCCCGACCCGGCCCCCCCCCGCCGCGCCGCCGAGCGCAACCGCGCCCAGCGCGCCCACCGCGAGGACCCGGTCGTCGTCCGGCCGCTTCCGTCGCGGAACGGTGCGGAGTCGCGGAACGGCAGGGCGTTGGAGAACGGGAAGGCGTCGGGAAGCGGTAGAGCTTTCGGAAACGGCAAGGGGCTGGGGAACGGCGACGAGCGGGACGACGGGTCCGCGGAGCCGGTCGTGGTCCGCGGGTTCGCCGCCTCGTCCGCGCATCCGCCGCCGGGTCCGGACGGCCCTGCCGGCCCTGTCGGTCCTGCCGCACCGGCCGCCCCCGTGGGTCCGGCGGCGAACGGCACCGCGCACGGCGACGACGATCTGCCGCGCCGGGTACGGAAGGCGAACCTCGCCCCGCAACTGCTGGAGCGACCCGCTCCGGAACGGGACGGCCATGCGCCGGGCAACGGGTCGGACGGTGAGTCGGAGGACGCGGGCGGGCGTACTCCTGAGCAGATCCGCGCCATCATGACCGCGTACCGCAGCGGTTGGGCGCGCGGCGGTGGCCGTCCGGCCGGCCGCCCGGCGTCGAACGAGGGAGACCCGGCATGATCGAGGCGAACCGTTCCGGCCGGCTGGACTGGCTGCTGGACGAGCTGACGGACCGGGCGGCCGGGGTGCGGCACGCCGTGGTCCTGTCCAACGACGGTCTGGCGGTGGGCGCCTCACGGGCGCTGAGCCGCGAGGACGCCGAGCATCTGGCGGCGGTCGCGTCCGGATTCCACAGTCTCGCCAAGGGCGCCGGCCGGCATTTCGCCGCCGGTGACGTACGGCAGACCATGGTCGAACTGGACGGCGGCTTCCTCTTCGTGGCCGCCGCGGGCGAGGGGTCGTGCCTCGCGGTCTTCGCGACCGCCGGGGCCGACGTCGGGCTGGTCGCCTACGAGATGGCCCGGCTCGTCAAACAGGTCGGCGAGCATCTGCGGACGCCCGCCCGGCCGGACTCCGACACCACGGCAGGCGGCTGAGCACGGATGGACGGCCGCTGGTACGACGACGAGGCGGGCCCGATGGTCCGTCCCTACGCCCTGACCGGCGGCCGGACCCGGGGAGACGGCGGCAGCGCGCATCTCGACCTGATCGCGCAGGTCGTCGCCGAACCGGGCGCGGAGCCCGGCGCCGCAGGCGACCCGGCCCTGGCCCCGGAACACGGCACGATCCTCGCCCTGTGCCGGACCGATCCGCTGTCGGTCGCGGAGATCGCGGCCGACTCCGACCTGCCGGTGGGCGTCGTACGCGTCCTGCTGGGCGACCTGCTCACGCTGGGATGGGTCCGGGTGCGCCGGCCGGTGGCGCCCGCCGAACTTCCCGGCGAAGACATTCTGCGAGAGGTGATCGATGGACTTCGGGCGCTCTGAGCAACCGGGTAGGCGTGATGAGCCCGCGCTGGCGTTGAAGATTCTGGTCGCGGGCGGCTTCGGGGTCGGCAAGACCACCCTGGTGGGAGCCGTCAGCGAGATCCGGCCGCTGCGCACCGAGGAATCGCTCAGCGAGGCGGGCCGGGGAGTGGACGACACCGGTGGGGTGGAACGCAAGACCACCACCACGGTCGCCATGGACTTCGGGCGGATCACGATCCGGGCGGGGCTGTCGCTCTATCTCTTCGGCACCCCTGGGCAGGATCGTTTCTGGTTTCTGTGGGACGAGCTGTCCCACGGCGCGCTGGGCGCCGTCGTGCTGGCCGACACCCGCCGGCTGGAGGACTGCTTCCCCGCAGTCGACTTCTTCGAGCACCGCGGCATCCCCTTCGCGGTCGGCGTCAACTGCTTCTCCGGCGCGCGCTCCTACCGGCCCGAGGACGTCTCACGGGCCCTGGACCTGACGGAGGGGACGCCGGTCGTGCTGTGCGACGCGCGGGACCGTGAATCCGGCAAGGACGTGCTCATCGCCCTGGTCGAGCACGCCGAACGGATGCACGCCGAGCGTCAGCTGCGACGGGTCGGCTGACGGGACCCACCGGTGGGGCCGCTGATGGGGGTTATTGGTGAGGTCTGTTGGTGGGGGCTGTTGGTGAGGGCGGGCAGGCCATTCCGGTGGGGCCCGCTGCCGGATACCGATGCCGGTCGTGACTCGATGGGGACTTGCCGTAGCGCGCTGTTCAGGACAGTCTCGTACCGCAGTCGATACGGGGAGGCCGGGAATGACGGTGGGCAATGGACTCGCATGGCTGTTGGACGACCTGACAGAGCGGGTGCCGCATGTGCAGCACGCGCTCGTACTGTCCAACGACGGCCTGGTGACCGGGGCCAGCGGCAGTCTGGACCGGCCGACGGCCGAGCATCTGGCGGCCGTTTCGTCCGGTTTCCACAGCCTTGCGAAGGGTGCCGGCCGGCAGTTCCGGGTCGGTGGAGTGCGCCAGACGATGGTGGAGTTCGACGAGGGCTACCTCTTCGTGACCGCGGCCGGCGACGGCAGTTGTCTGTCGGTGCTGAGCGGTATGGAGGCCGACGTCGGGCAGGTCGCCTATGAGATGACGCTGCTCGTGCATCGGGTGGGCGAGCACCTCGGGGTCGCGCCCCGCCAGCCGGGGATCACGCCTACCGGAGGGTGAGCCTGCGGGCCGTTGATGTTTGCTGCCGCAGGCGGTGTGCCGGTGGGGGCGGAGTTATCCACAGGCCACGTGGTTGGGTCATCGGGCTGCGCTACATTCGTCACTGTCAGTAGTCGAGGCGGTGGGGGAAGTCATGGTGGTACGGGAGTCACTCGCGGTCGGGGTCGCCGTCGCAGCGGCAGCGGCAGTCGGTAAGGAATCGCCCGCGGGCGGGGCGCCGGCGGGCGAAGCGCTCGGGATGAACCGGGCCAGGGAAGAACTGGAACTGGAAACGGGGGAGTTCGAGCTGGCCGTCCAGCTCGGCGAGGTCCGGGCCGTACCGGCCGGGCCGGGCCGCAGGCGCGTCATGCGCGAGGAGGTCGACCGGCTGCGAGCGGCCGAGGGCTTCCCGCAGGCGCTGCGCGACCGGCTGCGCGTGGTCGGCAGCGGCGATGGAGCGGAGCTCATCGGGGTCAGCCGCGACCGCTTCGTCAAGCTGGCGAAGGGCGGCTTCATCCGGCCGGTCCGCTGGTACGTCAACCGCTACCGGGCCGTCGTCTGGATGTATCTGGCCGACGAGATCGGGCAGTACGCCCGGGACCATCCTGAAGCGCTGCACGGCAGGCTGCCGGTAACGCTGCGTGGCGCTCTGGATGACGGCGCGGACCACCGGGCACGTGGCTGGCGGGCCCGCAGGGCCGGGCAGTTGGTGCGGGACGCGGCCGACGCCTGGGAGGAGGCGGCGGTCTGGGCGGCGCTGCTCGGCACCGACGGCGCGGCCGAGGTGGTGCCGGATCTGTACGAACGGGCCTATCTGCGCAGGTTGCGGTCCGGTCTGCCACCGGGCAGGCCCGGAGAGTTCGCCTCCCGTGAACTGATCGACGCGGCGGTCACCGCGGACCATCCGGACGAGATCGCCCTGGCCCGGCTCTCCCTGGCCGAGGCCCTCGACCGCGCCCGGCAGGCCCGTCCGGCCCCCCGCCCGGCACCGGCCGCGGAGCGGGAGCCACGCCCGGCCCCTGCAGTGGGACCGGAGCCGGAGCCGGGGCCGGGTCCCGAGCGCGAGCCCGAGCGCGAACCGCAGTCGCGGCCGCGGCCGGAACCTGCGCCGGAACCTGCGCCGGAGCCGTGTTCCGAGCGTGGGCCGGAGCCGCGCCCGCGCCGGGGCTGGCGGTTGCAGCGGCCCGGGGACAGCGCGGGGACCCGCCGCCGGAAGAAGCTGTTCCGGCGTCCCTGAACGGCGGCGCCTGCTGCCGCCTGCCGCCGCCGCGTGGGGTGCTGGTCAGCCGCCGATCTTGCGGAAGAGCCCTTCCTGCATCACGGAGACCAGCAGCCGGCCCGAGCGGTCGTAGATCTGGCCGCGGGCCAGGCCGCGGGCGCCGGTCGCGATCGGGGACTCCTGCTCGTAGAGGAACCACTCGTCGGTGCGGAAGGGGCGGTGGAACCACATCGCGTGGTCGAGGGAGGCCATGTCGAAGCCGCGGGGGCCCCACAGCGGTTCGACCGGTACCCGCACCGCGTCGAGCAGCATCATGTCGCTCGCGTACGTGAGCGCGCACGTGTGCACCAGAGGATCGTCGCCCAGCGGTCCCACCGCGCGCATCCACACCGCGCTGCGCGGTTCGGCGCCCTCGATCTCCTCGGGCGTCCAGCGCAACCGCTCGACGTAGCGGATGTCGAACGGCTGGCGGCGGGCCATCCGCTCCAGCGACTCGGGCAGTACCCCCAGATGCTCGCGCAGCTCGTCGCCCAGCTTCGGGAGACTCTCGGGCTCGGGCACATCGGGCATCGGGATCTGGTGCTCGAAGCCCGGTTCCGGCTGATGGAAGGAGGCGGTCAGATTGAAGATCGTGCGACCCTGCTGGATCGCCACCACCCGCCGGGTGGTGAACGACCGGCCGTCACGCACCCGTTCGACCTGGTACACGATCGGCACACCCGGCCGGCCGGGCCGCAGGAAGTACGCGTGCAGCGAGTGCACCGGCCGCTCGCCGTCCGTGGTGCGGCCGGCCGCGACCAGTGCCTGCCCCGCGACCTGCCCGCCGAACACCCGCTGCAGCCGCTCCTCGGGGCTGCGGCCGCGGAAGATGTTCTCCTCGATCCGCTCCAGGTCGAGCAGATCCACCAGCCGCTCGGCGGGGTTGGTCATCGGAACTCCCTCGTGTCGTGCCCGGTCACAGCTCGCCGACGGTCGTCACACGGATGATCGCCCGGCCCTCCTCGTCGGAAGCTGCCAGATCGACCTCGGCGGAGATACCCCAGCCATGGTCGCCGTTGGGGTCCGCGAACGTCTGGCGGACCCGCCAGAGCGCGTGCTCCGGCTGCTCCTCGATCTGCAGCAGCTTCGGGCCGCGGGCGTCGGGGCCGGTGCCCAGGTCGTCGTACTCGTCCCAGTACGCGTCCATCGCCTCCGCCCACGCGTCGGCGTCCCAGCCCGACTCGGCGTCCAGCTCGGCCAGCACGTTGTACTTCTCCAGCGCCGCCAGCTCGACCCGGCGGAACATGGCGTTGCGCACCAGCACCCGGAAGGCTCGGGCGTTGGCGGTGACCGGCTTGACCTGGTCGGCGCGTTCGGCGGCCTGCTCGGCCGTCTCGACCTCGGGGTTGGCGAGCTGCTCCCACTCGTCCAGCAGGCTGGAGTCGACCTGGCGCACCAGCTCGCCGAGCCACGCGGTCAGGTCCTGGAGGTCCTCGGACTTCAGATCGTCCGGGACGGTGTGTTCCAGGGCCTTGTACGCGCCCGCCAGGTAGCGCAGCACGATCCCCTCGGTGCGGGCCAGTTCGTAGTGCGAGGTGAACTCGGAGAACGTCATGGCGCGCTCGTACATGTCGCGCACGATCGACTTGGGGGACAGCGGGTGGTCGCCCACCCACGGGTGGCTCTGCCGGTAGATGCCGTAGGCGTGGGAGAGCAGTTCCTCCAGCGGCTTGGGGTACGTGACCTCCTGCAGCCGCTCCATCCGCTCCTCGTACTCGACCCCGTCGGCCTTCATCAGCCCGATCGCCTCACCGCGCGCCTTGTTCTGCTGCGCGGCCAGGATCTGGCGGGGGTCGTCGAGCGTGGACTCGACGACGGAGACCATGTCCAGGGCGTACGACGGCGACTCCTTGTCGAGCAGCTCGAAGGAGGCCAGCGCGAACGTCGACAGTGGCTGGTTCAGCGCGAAGTCCGACTGGAGGTCGACGGTGAGCCGGACGATGCGGCCCTCCGCGTCCGGTTCGGCCAGCCGCTCCACGACGCCGCCCGCCTCGAGGGAACGGTAGATGGCGATGGCCCGCCGGATGTGCCGCAGCTGGTTGCGCCGCGACTCGTGGTTGTCCTCCAGCAGGTGCCGCATCGCCTCGAAGGCGTTGCCCGGCCGGGCGATCACCGACAGCAGCATGGTGTGGGTGACCCGGAAGCGGGAGGTGAGCGGCTCGGGGTCGGAGGCGATCAGCTTCTCGAAGGTCGCGTCGGACCAGTTGACGAAGCCCTCGGGAGCCTTCTTGCGGACCACCTTGCGGAGCTTCTTCGGGTCGTCCCCGGCCTTGGCGACGGCCTTCTTGTTCTCGATGACGTGCTCGGGCGCCTGCGCGACGACGAAGCCCGCGGTGTCGAACCCGGCACGGCCGGCCCGCCCGGCGATCTGGTGGAACTCCCGGGCCCGCAGGGTGCGGACCCGTGTGCCGTCGTACTTCGTCAGGGCGGTGAAGAGCACGGTCCTGATCGGCACGTTGACGCCGACACCGAGGGTGTCAGTACCGCAGATGACCTTCAGCAGGCCCGCCTGCGCGAGCTTCTCCACCAGCCGCCGGTACTTCGGCAGCATGCCCGCGTGGTGCACGCCGATGCCGTGCCGGACGAACCGGGAGAGATTGCGGCCGAAGGTGGTGGTGAAGCGGAAATTGCCGATCAGGTCGGCGATGGCGTCCTTCTCGGCGCGTGTGCACATGTTGATGCTCATCAGTGCCTGCGCCCGCTCGACGGCCGCCGCCTGGGTGAAGTGCACGATGTAGACGGGCGACTGCCGGGTCTCCAGCAGCTCCGTCAGCGTCTCCGTCAGTGGTGTCGTCACGTACTCGTAGGAGAGCGGCACCGGCCGGGTCGCGGAACGCACGACGGTCGTCGGGCGTCCCGTGCGGCGGGTGAGGTCCTCCTCGAAGCGGGACATGTCGCCGAGGGTCGCGGACATCAGGACGAACTGGGCCTGCGGAAGCTCCAGCAGCGGGATCTGCCAGGCCCAGCCGCGGTCCGGTTCCGCGTAGAAGTGGAACTCGTCCATGACGACCTGGCCGACATCGGCGTTCCGGCCGTCGCGCAGCGCTATCGAGGCGAGCACCTCGGCCGTGCAGCAGATGACCGGTGCGTCCGCGTTCACCGAGGCGTCGCCGGTCAGCATGCCGACGTTCTCGGTGCCGAAGAGCTTGCAGAGGTCGAAGAACTTCTCCGACACCAGCGCCTTGATCGGAGCGGTGTAGAAGGTGACCTGGTCCTTCGCCAGCGCGGCGAAGTGCGCCCCCGCCGCGACCAGGCTCTTCCCGGAGCCGGTCGGGGTCGAAAGGATCACGTTCGCCCCGGAGACGACCTCGATCAGCGCCTCCTCCTGAGCGGGGTAGAGGGTGATGCCCTGGCTCTCCGCCCAGGTCGAGAAGGCTTCGTACAGGGCATCGGGGTCGGCCTCGGGAGGCAGCTGATCAATGAGGGTCACCCCACCATCTTGCCTGGCTTCGGGCCCCGCGGCGGAACCGGCGGTAATACGGAAGATCGCCAACGGTATGGTGTGCCGTCGACTGGGCGTCAACTCCGCCTGCGGGCGGGCCGAAAGGGGCGGGGCACCACACATGATGGGACCGGCACATTCACTTTCCGGAGCGGCGGCATGGCTGGGGGTGGGGGCGGGCGCGGCCGCGCTCGACCACCCCATGCCGTGGCCGACGCTTGTCGTCGGCGCCCTGATCTGCGCCGGCGCCGCTCTCGCTCCGGACCTGGACCACAAGGCGGCGACCATATCGCGCGCTTTCGGGCCCATCTCCAAAGCGCTGTGCGAGATCATCGACAAGCTGTCGTACGCCACCTACAAGGCCACCCGTATGAAGGGCGACCCGCGCCGTACCGGCGGCCACCGCACCCTGACGCACACCTGGCTGTGGGCCGCCCTGATCGGCGGCGCCTGCTCGGCGGCTGCGCTCTTCGGCGGGCGCTGGGCGGTGCTCGGCATCCTCTTCGTCCATATGGTGCTGGCCGTCGAGGGTCTGCTGTGGCGCCAGGCCCGTGCCTCCAGCGATGTGCTGGTCTGGCTTCTCGGGGCGACCGGCGCCTGGGTCCTGGCCGATGTCCTGGACGACCCGGGCAACGGCAAGGACTGGCTCTTCACCGAGCCCGGCCAGCACTATCTGTGGATCGGCATCCCGATCGTGCTGGGCTCGCTCGTGCACTGCATCGGCGACGCCCTGACCGTGTCCGGCTGCCCGATCCTGTGGCCCATCCCGATAGGCCGCAAGCGCTGGTACCCGATGGGGCCGCCGAAGTTCATGCGGTTCCGGGCCGGCAGCTGGGTCGAGATCAAGGTGCTCACCCCGGCGTTCTTCCTGCTCGGCGGGGTCGGGGCACTGGGCGCTCTGGGCTTCCTCGGCTGACGCCCCCGGTTCCGTGCCCGCCGCCGAGCAGGCGGCGGGCACGGAACCCGGGAACGGGAAGCGGCGGGCCGCTCCTAGCCGTGCCAGGAGCGCCACAGGGCCGCGTACGCCCCGTCCGCCTCGACCAGCTGGTCATGGCTGCCCAGCTCGCTGATCCGGCCCTCCTCGACGACCGCGATGACATCCGCGTCGTGCGCGGTGTGCAGCCGGTGCGCGATGGCGATCACGGTGCGGCCCTCCAGCACCCGCGCCAGCGAACGCTCCAGATGCCGGGCGGCCCGCGGGTCCAGCAGCGAGGTCGCCTCGTCCAGCACGAGGGTGTGCGGATCGGCGAGCACCAGCCGGGCCAGGGCCACCTGCTGGGCCTGTGCCGGGGTGAGGGTGGAGCCGCCGGAGCCGACCTCGGTCTCCAGACCGTCGTCCAGCGCCCGCGCCCAGCCGTCGGCGTCCACCGAGACCAGCGCGTCCCACAGCTCGGGATCGTCCGCCCCGGACCGGGCCAGCCGCAGATTGTCCCGCAGCGAGCCGACGAAGACGTGGTGCTCCTGGTTGACCAGCGCCACATGCCGCCGTACCCGCTCGGCCGGCATCCGGGCCAGCTCGGCCCCGCCGAGCGTCACCTCGCCGGTCCGCGGCGCGTAGATTCCGGCGAGCAGCCGCCCGAGGGTGGACTTGCCCGCGCCCGAAGGCCCGACCAGCGCCAGCCGGGTGCCCGGCCGCAGCCGCAGCGACACCCCGTGCAGCACGTCGCTGCCCTCCCGGTAGCCGAAGCGCACCTCGTCGGCGTGCATGTCGCGGCCGTCCGGGACGACGTGCTCGTCCGACTCGTGCTCCTCGACCTCGCGGACCCCGACCAGCCGGGCCAGCGATACCTGGGCGACCTGCAGCTCGTCGTACCAGCGCAGGATCAGGTTGACGGGGTCGACGAGCATCTGGGCGTAGAGCGCCCCGGTGGTCAGTTCGCCGACCGACACCCAGCCGTGCAGCGCGAAGGTCCCGCCGATCATCAGCACCGACGCCAGGATCAGGGTGTGCGTCAGGTTGATCACCGGGAAGAGCACGCTGCGCAGCCACATCGTGTAGCGCTCCCAGCCGACCCAGGTCCTGATCCGCTCGTCGGAGTCCGTGACCCGGCGGGCGCCCAGCCCGTGCGCCTCGATGGTCCGGCCGGCGTCGACCGATTCGGCGAGCGAGGCGGCGACGGCCGCGTACCCGGCGGCCTCGGAGCGGTAGCCGGCGGGTGCGCGCCGGAAGTACCAGCGGCAGCCGACCAGCAGCAGCGGCAGGGCGACCAGCACCGACAGCGCCAGCGGGGGAGAGGTGACGGCGAGCGCGCCGAGCAGCAGCGCGGCCCACACGACGGCGATGGCCAGCTGCGGCACGGCCTCGCGCATGGCGTTCGACAGCCGGTCGATATCGGTGGTGATCCGGGAGAGCAGATCGCCGGTACCGGCCCGCTCCAGGACGCCGGGCGGCAGCCCGACGGACCGGACGAGGAAGTCCTCGCGCAGGTCGGCCAGCATCCGCTCACCGAGAATCGCACCGCGCAGCCGCACCAGCCGGACGAATCCGGCCTGGACGGCGAGCGCGGCGAGGAAGAGCCCGACCGTGAGCTCCAGATGCAGCTCCCGGCGCCCGGCCGACAGGTCCTCGACCAGCTGTCCCAGCAGATAGGGCCCGACCATGGAGGCGACCACGGCGACCGTGTTGACGGCGACCAGCAGGGTGAAGGCGCCGCGGTGGCGGCGGGCCAGCTCGGTCACGTAGGTGCGTACGGTGGCCGGCGAACCGACCGGCAGCGTCGTCGTCTGCTGCGGCGCGTCCGGATCGTGCTCCGGCGGCTTCACGCCGATCATGCGGATTCCTCGATCCTGGTGTTCTCCGCGGCCCCGGACGGGACCACGGACGGGCCTTCAGCGGTGACAGCGGCCGTGACGCCGCCGTTCACAGCGGCGGTCACACCGGCCGGCTCCTCGGTCTCGCGGGTGACCACGGCGCGGTACTGCTGGTCGGCGCGCAGCAGCTCGTGGTGGGTTCCGGTGGCCGCCACCGCACCGTCGGCGATGAAGACCACCAGGTCGCAGCGGTCGAGCAGCAGCGGGCTCGACGTGAACACCACCGTGGTGCGGTCCGCCCTGATCCCCTTGAGGCCGCGCGCGATACGGGCCTCGGTGTGCGAGTCGACAGCCGACGTCGGCTCGTCCAGAACCAGCGCCTCCGGGTCCGCGACCAGCGATCTCGCCAGGGCCAGCCGCTGGCGCTGGCCGCCCGACAGGGAGCGTCCGCGCTCGGTGATCCGGGTCCGCATCGGATCACCGGAGTCGTCCACCGAGGCCTGGGCGAGCGCCTGCAGCACGTCTCCGCACTGGGCGGCCGTCAGGGCGTCGGTGGCGGAAACGTTGCCGGAGGACGGTACGTCGAGCAGCTCGTGCAGGGTGCCGGAGAGCAGCACCGGGTCCTTGTCCTGCACCAGTACGGCGACGCGCGCCGCCGCCAGCGGCAGCTCGTCGAGCGCCGTGCCGCCCAGCAGGACCGAGGACTGGCCGGCCACCCGGTCCGGGCTGTGCCCGCCGAGCCGGTCGGCCAGCCGCCCGGCGGCGTCCGGGTCCCCGCACACGACCGCCGTCAGCCGCCCGGCCGGAGCGAGCAGACCAGTCTCCGGGTCGTACAGATCACCGGAAGGAGACACATCAGGCGAAGGAGCTGAAGGAAGTGACGGAGATGCATCCGGCTCCACGCCCCGCACCAGCGCCAGCACCCGCGCCGCGCGCTTCGCCGACGGCCGGGAGAAGGACCACGCCATCGCGATCTCCTCGAAGTGCCGCAGCGGGAACATCAGGAAGGCGACGGTCCCGTACACGGTCACCAGCTCGCCGACCGAGATCCGGCCGTCCAGCGCGAGGACCGCCCCGTACCAGGCCACCCCCACCAGCAGCAGTCCTGGCAGGACCACCTGTACGGCGCTGATCAGCGCCCACATCCGGGCACTGTGCACGGCGGCCGTACGGACCTCCTGCGAGGCCTTGCGGTACCGGTCGAGGAACAGCTCCTCGCCACCGATACCGCGCAGCACCCGAAGACCCGCGACGGTGTCGGAGGCCAGCTCGGTGGCCTTGCCGGCCTTCTCCCGCTGGACGTCGGCGCGCTTGGTCGCCGCCGGCAGCAGCGGCAGCACGGCGAGGGCCAGGACGGGGATGGCGGCGGCCACCATGAGGCCGAGTTCCGGCTGGTAGAAGGCGAGGGCCACCGCGATGCCGATGGTGGCGAGGAAGGCGGAGGTGAAGCGGGCGAACGCCTCCACGAACCAGCCGATCTTCTCGACGTCGCCCGCGCCGACGGTGACGATCTCGCCGGCCGCGACCTGCCGGGTGAGCACCGAGCCCAGTTCGACGGTCTTGCGGCTCAGCAGCTGCTGGACGCGGGCGGCGGCGGTGATCCAGTTGGTCACCGCGGTGCGGTGCAGCATGGTGTCGCCGAGCGCGCTGAGTCCGCCGAGCGCCAGCATCAGCCCACCGGACAGCGCCAGCCGCCGGCCGGAATGGTCGACGACCGCCTGCACGGCCAGGCCGACGGCTGCCGGGAACAGTGCGATGGACGCCATCAGCAGAGTGCCCCATGCGGCGGCTGTGAGCTGCCCGCGCAGCTGGCGTTTCTCCAGCCAGAGCAGGAAACGGAATCCCGATCTGACGTCGGGGACACCGGGGTCCTGGAAGGGGAGTTGGCGAAGCGACATGACGTCCCGAGATGTTCTGGATGGGGGTGCGAAGACCTGCAAGGTTCGCGTCACCGCACGTACCGGGTCAACCGATTTACGGCCGCCACGCCCGGAATAGTCCGGTATCGGCCAAGGTCGCCGGCGGGGCCGTCCCGCGGGCGAGGCGGTCTGTCGCGCGGCGCGCGACCGGGCCAAGCTGTGCGCTGTACTTCGTGGTCATCGCATGACGAGGAGGCACCACCGCGTGGGAAGACGGATACTCGCGGCGCTCGCCGCGGCAGTGGGGTTCGCGCTTTTCGCGGGCCCGGCGGCCGCGGCCACCACCGCGCCCCCGGCAGAGTTCGGCACCGACTGGCACGACCCCCTGACGGCCGCCCCGCCCATCGCGACCCCCGGCGGCCCGTCCTGCACCACCCAGATCGTGGCGGCGCAGTTCAGGGACTTCACGCCGTACACGAGCACCTACACCCCGCCGCGCGGCTGCGGTGACCGCTGGAGCAAGGTCGTGCTGCGGCTGGACGGCCAGGTCGCCGGGCGGCAGTACGACCGGCTGGGCTATCTGCGGATCGGCGGCGTGGAGGTGCTGGACACCTCGACCCCCGAACCGTCGCCCGAGGGCATCGCCTGGAAGGTCGAGAAGGACGTCACGCGGTACGCGGCCGCGCTGCGCGGCCCGCAGCCGGTCGAGATGCTCATCGGCAACGTCGTCAACGACACGTACACCGGCGTGATCGACGTCAAGGTCTCGCTGACGTTCTACCCGGCACGCGGAGCGGGCGGCGGGGACCCGGCGGGAGCCGCGCCGGACCAGGTGCTGACTCTGGCCGGTTCGCACAGTGAGGGCACGGCGCTCGTCGGCGACCTCACCACGCCGCGCAACAGCGAGCGCATCGTCGCCGAGGTGTACGCCACCGGATCCGGCGGCGGCTGCGAGGAGTTCTGGTACCTGGCGGTGCCCGCCGATGTGCCGTACTCCTGCCAGGCCGGTGGTCCCTACCGGGAGGTGCAGCTGCGGGTGGACGGCCAACTGGCGGGGATAGCCGCGCCGTTCCCGACCGTGTGGACCGGCGGCTGGTCCAATCCCTTCCTCTGGTACGTGATCCCGGGCCCGCGCGCCTTCGACGTCAAACCCGTCGAGTACGACCTGACGCCGTACGCCGGCCTGCTCAACGACGGGAAGGCACACCGCGTCGAGGTCTCGGTGCTGGGCGTGCCCGCGGGTCAGAGCGGCTGGAGCGTGCCGACGAACGTGCTGGTCTGGCAGGACGAGCACCGCGCTCATGTGCCGGGCGCGCTGACCGCGCACCAGGAGAGCACCCCGGACACCTCCACCTCCTACCGGCCCGGTGACGAACGGGCCCTCGACGCGACCGGCAGCCACAGCCTGACGGTCTCCGGCTATGTCGACACGTCGCACGGCCGCGTCGCCACCACCGTCCGCCGCGCGCTGTCCGCCACCTCCACCCACCGGTGGAACGCCGACGAGAGCACCGACGCGCTGACCGCCCGGTGGACCGACGACGCGACGGTGACCACGGCCGGCCACGGCCCGGCCACCAGCACCGCGGTACGCCGTGCGTACACGATGGACGGCCGTACGTCGGTCGGCGCGGCCGACCGGCTGCGTACGGTGATGCTGCTCGGCGACCGCGCCGACACCGTGGTGACACGCGGGGGCCGGACCGTCGGCAGGTCACTGTTGGACGACGTCTACCAGGGCGACGCGTCCTTCACCCTCAATGTGCCGCGCGAGCAGCGGCACGCCACCGGCACCTCGTCCGAGCACTACCGGATACTCGGCTCGGACGCTCCCGGCGGTTGCTACGACCGCCGGATCGCGACCGCGCAGGGCGCGCTGACGGAGGACCGCACGATCCGCTGAACCGGCGCGTGCAGGCGTTTGGAAGAGGTTTCCGCAAGTAGTTGAAAATGTTTCCACCGGTCTCTTGACGTGCTCACAGCCACGGCGGGAAGCTCCTCGGCGGAACCCCGTGGGACGCGGGGTTCCGCACCCCCACCCGGCGGCTTGGCGCGGGCTGCCTTCGAGGGCACAGCTGTGCCCGCACTCCGGAGGAGCCGCTCATGCGATCCCGCACATCCCGGGTACCCCGAACACCCACGCCATCCACGCCATCCACGCCATCCCGGACCTTCCGCTCCTCCCGCCGATCCCGGGCCCTGCACGGCGCGCTCGCCGCACTGCTCGCCGCGACCGGCCTCACCGTCGCCGCCCAGCAGCCGGCGCAGGCGACCCCGCCGGGCAGCAAGGACGTCACCGCCACCCTCTTCGAGTGGCGCTTCGACTCCGTCGCCAAGGCGTGCACCGACACCCTCGGCCCGGCCGGCTACGGCTTCGTGGAGGTCTCCCCGGCCCAGGAGCAGATCCAGGGCGCCCAGTGGTGGACCTCGTACCAGCCGGTCAGCTACAGGATCGCCGGACGGCTCGGTGACAGCACCGCGTTCCAGCACATGGTGGCCACCTGCCACACCGCGGGCGTCAAGGTCATCGCCGACGCGGTGATCAACCACATGGCGGCCGGCCCCGGCACCGGGACCGGCGGCACGAACTACTCGAAGTACAACTACCCCGGCTACTACCAGGACCAGGACTTCCACACCTGCCGCAGCAACATCACCAACTACGCCGACCGGAACAACGTCCAGAACTGCGAGCTCGTCGGGCTCGCGGACCTGGACACCGGCAGCGACTACGTCCGCTCCACGATCGCCGGCTATCTCAACAACCTGATCGCACTGGGCGCCGACGGCTTCCGGATCGACGCGGCCAAGCACATTGCGGCGGGCGACCTCGCCGCCATCAAGTCCAAGCTCAGCAACCCGGGCGTCTACTGGGCGCAGGAGGTCATCTACGGGGCCGGTGAAGCGGTACAGCCGGGCGAGTACACCGGCACCGGGGACGTGGACGAGTTCCGCGCCGCCACCGACCTCAAGCGGATCTTCACGAGCGAGAAGCTGTCGTCCCTGAGCAACTGGGGTGCCTCCTGGGGCTATCTGCCCAGCGTCAACGCGAGGACCTTCACCGACAACTGGGACACCGAGCGCAACGGCTCGACCCTCAACTACAAGGCGGGCGCCACGTACACCCTCGCCAACGTCTACCTGCTGGCCTGGCCCTACGGCTCGCCGAACGTCTACTCCGGCTACGAGTTCTCGGACAACGACGCGGGCCCGCCCAACGGCGGCACGGTCAACGCCTGCTACGCCGACGGATGGAAGTGCCAGCACGCCTGGCCGCAGATCGCCGGCATGGTCGGCTTCCGCAACGCCGTCTCCGGCACCGCGGTGACCAACTGGTGGTCCAACGGCAACAACGCCATCGCGTTCGGCCGCGGCAGCAAGGGCTTCGTCGCGATCAACCACGAGAGCGGCACGCTCACCCGGACGTACACCACGTCGCTGCCGGCGGGCAGCTACTGCGACGTCCAGCACTCCGGGACCAGCTACACCGTCGGCTCCGACGGCCGGTTCACGGCCACCATCGGCGCCAACGACGCGGTGGCGCTCTACACGGGGGCGACCTGCGCCAGCGGCGGCACGGGCGGCGGCGGGACCACCGACCCGGCCTCCGGCGCCTCCTTCGCGGTCAACGCCACGACCACGCCGGGCCAGAACATCTACGTCACGGGCAACAACGCCACCCTCGGCAACTGGGACACCGGCAAGGCCCTGCTGCTCTCGTCGGCCGCCTACCCGGTGTGGAAGCTCGACGTCGCGCTGGGCGCGGGCACGTCGTTCGAGTACAAGTACCTACGCAAGGACGCCGCCGGGAACGCGACCTGGGAGACCGGTGCCAACCGGACCGCCAAGGTGCCCGCGAGCGGAAAGGTCTCACTCAGCGACAACTGGCGCGGGTGATGGTGGGCAGGCGGTCAGGATCAGGGGAGACTGGCACATTCCAGTTTCGTGATCACAGAGGGGATTCCTGAGTTATGAAGGGCTTTCGTACGTTCCTGCTGCGCGGCAACGTCGTCGAACTCGCGGTCGGCATCGTGGTGGGTGCGGCCTTCACCGCACTGGTCAGCGGCTTCGTCAAGGCGTTCCTGACCCCGATCGTCGGGCTCATGTCGGGAGCTTCCGGCGACTACTCCCGCAAGGCGTTCACCGTCTCGGGAGTGACGTTCCCGTACGGCGCCTTCATCGACGCGACGATCAGCTTCGTGATCGTCGCCTCGGTGATCTACTTCCTGGTCATCCTGCCGATGAACCGGATGCAGGAGCGGTTCTTCCCGAAGGCCGCCGCGGCGCCGATGGGTGAGTGCCCGGAGTGCCTGACCCCGATACCCCAGGCCGCCCGCCGGTGCAGCGCCTGCACCGCAGTGGTCCAGCAGGTGCCTTCCGAGAACGGCGCCGGCCACCGCATGCCGTCCCAGCGCTAGCGGTCGCCGGCGGTTCGCGGTTCCTCCCGGCGGAGGGAACGCCGCCGGGTGAGTTCCACCACGACGCCCCCTCGGGCGCGCTTCAGCAGCGCGGCCGAGGGGGCGCCGCCGCGTCCAGGGTGGCGAGCAGCGCGGTCAGCGCCTCGCGCTGGGGGGTGTCCAGCGGAGCGAGGAGATCCTCGGCGGCGGCCCGGCGGGCCAGCCGCAGCCGGTGCAGCGTCGCGCCGCCGGCCTCGGTCAGCTCGATACGGATCACCCGGCGGCTGGCGGGGTCGGGGATCCTGCGCACCAGGTCGTGCGTCTCCAGCGCGTCCACCAGGGTGGTCACCGCACGCGGAACGACATCCAGCCGCCGGGCCAGGTCCGCCATCCGCGGCGGGGCCTCGCTGTGCGCGACGGTCCGCAGCAGCCGGGACTGGGCCGGGGTGATGCCGAGCGGCTCCAGGTGCCGGCGCTGGGCCCGGTGGAGGCGCTTGGTCAGATTGAGCAGCTGGTCGGCGAGGCGGCCGGTGGTCTCGGCGGCGGCGGACTCCGCCGCGGACTCAGCGGCGGGTTCGGGCGCGGTGGTGGTGCGGGGATCCATGGCCCAAGGATATCAGGATGTAAGTCATTGTGAACATAGGTAACAATGACTTACACTCCTAAAGTCGGCCCGGCCCGGCGGTCTGTGCGGGCACTGTTCCGACACCGCCGGACCGAACCGGCACCGACCTCCAGCAACCTCCCGAGGAGCCCTTTGCACCCCGACAAAACACGGTGGACGCCACCGCCCAAGGACCCCGACACACCCACTGACGTACGCCGCATCGTGCGGCTCTTCCGTCCCTACCGCGGCAAGCTCGCCTTCGTGGGCGTGCTGGTCGCCCTCTCCTCCCTCGTCTCGGTCGCCTCGCCCTTCCTGCTGAAGGCGATCCTGGACACCGCGATCCCGCAGGGCCGCACCGGGCTGCTCAGCCTGCTCGCCCTCGGCATGATCGCCACCGCCGTCGTCACCAGCGTCTTCGGCGTGCTGCAGACCCTGATCTCGACCACCGTCGGCCAGCGCGTCATGCACGATCTGCGCACCTCGGTCTACGAGCAGCTGCAGCGCATGTCGCTCGCCTTCTTCACCAGGACCCGCACCGGCGAGGTGCAGTCCCGTATCGCCAACGACATCGGCGGCATGCAGGCGACCGTGACGTCCACCGCGACCTCGCTGGTCTCCAACCTCACCGCCGTCATCGCCTCCGTGGTCGCGATGCTCGCCCTGGACTGGCGGCTGACGATCGTCTCGCTGCTGCTGCTCCCGGTCTTCGTGTGGATCAGCCGTCGGGTCGGCCGTGAGCGCAAGAAGATCACCACCCAGCGGCAGAAGCAGATGGCCTCGATGTCGGCCATCGTCACCGAGTCGCTGTCCGTCAGCGGCATCCTGCTCGGCCGCACCATGGGCCGCTCCGACTCGCTGACCCGCTCCTTCTCCGACGAGTCCGAGCAACTGGTCGACCTCGAAGTGCGCTCCAACATGGCCGGGCGGTGGCGGATGTCCACCATCGGCATCGTCATGGCCGCCATGCCCGCGCTGCTGTACTGGGCCGCCGGCCTGACCATGAGCAACGGCGGGCCCGCCATCTCCATCGGTACCCTCGTCGCCTTCGTCTCGCTCCAGCAGGGACTGTTCCGCCCGACCGTGAGCCTGCTGTCGACCGGTGTCCAGGTGCAGACCTCCCTGGCGCTCTTCCAGCGCATCTTCGAATACCTCGACCTGCCCGTCGACATCACCGAGCGCGCCGACCCGGTCCGCATGGACCGCGCCCGCGGCGACGTGCGCTTCGAGAACGTCGACTTCTCGTACGACCCCTCCGGCGCCCCCCGCACGCTGCACGGCATCGACCTCGCCGTACCGGCCGGCGGCAGCCTGGCCATCGTCGGATCCACGGGTTCCGGCAAGAGCACGCTCAGCTATCTGGTGCCCCGGCTCTACGACGTGACGGGCGGCCGGGTGACGATCGACGGCGTCGACGTCCGCGACCTCGCCTTCGACACGCTCGCCGAATCGGTCGGCGTCGTCGCCCAGGAGACCTACCTCTTCCACGCCTCGGTCGCCGAGAACCTGCGCTTCGCCAAGCCCGACGCGACCGACGAGGACATCGTCGCCGCCGCGAAGGCCGCCCAGATCCACGACCACATCGCCGGTCTCCCCGACGGCTACGACACCCTCGTCGGCGAACGCGGATACCGCTTCTCCGGCGGCGAGAAGCAGCGGCTGGCCATCGCGCGCACCATCCTGCGCGACCCGCCGGTCCTCATCCTCGACGAAGCCACCAGCGCGCTCGACACCCGCACGGAACAGGCCGTCCAGGAAGCCATCGACGCACTGTCGGCCGGCCGCACCACCATCACCATCGCCCACCGGCTCTCCACCGTCCGCGACGCCGACGAGATCGTGGTCCTCGACGCGGGCCGGATCGCCGAACGCGGCACCCACGACGAGCTGCTGGCACGCGACGGCCGCTACGCGGCGCTGGTCCGCCGTGACGAGCGGCTCTCCACCGCCGAGTTCGCCAAGTCCGCGTAGACCCTCGGATCAGCCGCTCACCGCGCCGGTTCGCCCACCAGGATCACTTCCAGCGTGCGCGGACCGTGCACGCCCTCCACCCGGTCGAGCTCGATGTCGCTGGTGGCCGAGGGGCCGGAGATCCAGGTCAGCGGGCGGGCGGGGTCGAGGCGTTCCATCGCTTCGGGGATCGAGTCGACGATCTGGCCGGGGGCCAGGACCACACAGATGTGATGGTCGCGCACGAGCGTGATGCGGCGCCTGCCCTGGCCCGCGGAGCCGTCCAGCACGATGGTGCCGGTCTCCGCGACGGCCACGGCGCAACCGGTCACCACGCTGTCCACCGCGTCGAGTTCCCGCGCCGTCAGGGCGAGGGTGTCCGCGACGAGTTCCACCCCGGTGAGGGCGGAGAGCCAGCTGTCGGGCAGGCCGTCGGGGACGACGGCGGAGCGGGCGCCGCGCTCGGCGAGCAGCGTGGCGATCAGCTCCGCCAGCCCGTCGGCCGGGCACCGGTGGACCAGTGCGCGGTAGTCCGCGAGATGGACGGCCAGCAGGTCGGCGGTCTGCTCCGGGGTCCGGGTCCCGTGCACCCGCAGATAGTCGCGGTCCAGCGGGACGCTGCCGGGGAGTTCGTCGCGCGGCACATCGGCCAGCGCGCGGCGGATCCGTCCGAGGACCCGCTCCCGGCTGCTCGCACCGCCCGGCCGGCTCACAGGGTTGGGGTGGCTCATGTGTTCTTTCCTTCTCCCCGGGTGCGCTGCCACCAGTCACGGAACGATTCGGCGGGTACGGCCGGCAGTTCGCGGGTGGCGGACCAGGCCCGCCCCGGGCCCGGCAGCCGGGCGGGGTGCAGCCGCCGGGTGCGGGCGGCCAGCCGCTGGCCGGCGCGGAGTGCGGCCGGATGGTCGAGCGTCCAGCGGGCGGCGCGCATCGCGGCCCGCTCGGCGGCGTGCCCCTTGGCCGGCTTGATGACGGCCCGGGTGCCGCGCAGCGTCACCGCTCCGCCCTCGACCACCCGTTCCCGCAGGTGGACCAGGACTTCGGGGATGTCGATCGCGACCGGGCAGACCTCGTAGCAGGCGCCGCACAGCGTCGACGCGTACGGCAGTGAGGCGTCCAGCGCCGAGGCCGTACCGCGCAGTTGCGGGGTGAGGATGGCGCCGATGGGTCCGGGGTAGGCGGAGCCGTACGCATGGCCGCCGGCCCGCTCGTAGACCGGGCAGACGTTCAGACAGGCGGAGCAGCGGATGCAGCGCAGCGCCTGGCGGCCGACGGTGTCGGCGAGGGTGTCGGTGCGGCCGTTGTCGAGCAGCACCAGGTGGAACGTCTGCGGTCCGTCGCCCTCCGTGGTGCCGGTCCAGGTCGAGGTGTACGGGTTCATCCGCTCGGCGGTCGAGGAGCGGGGCAGCGTCTGGAGGTAGATCTCCAGGTCCTGCCAGGTGGGGATGGTCTTCTCGATGCCGACGACCGAGATGAGGGTCTCGGGCAGGGTCAGGCACATCCGGCCGTTCCCCTCGGACTCCAGGACGACGAGGGTGCCGGTCTCGGCCACCATGAAGTTCGCGCCGGAGATGGCGACCTTGGCCCGTAGGAACTTCTCCCGCAGGTGCAGCCGGGCCGCGTCGGCGAGGTCGGCGGGCTCGTCCGACAGCCCGGCGGGCGCCGCCCGGCCCCAGTCGCCCATCCGCTCGGTGAAGATGTCGCGGATCTCGGACCGGTTCTTGTGGATCGCGGGGACCAGGATGTGCGACGGGAGATCGTCGCCGAGCTGCACGATCAGTTCGGCGAGGTCCGTCTCGTAGGCGTGGATGCCGGCCTCGGCGAGGGCCTCGTTG
Organism: Streptomyces sp. SID13666; assembly: GCF_010548325.1. Taxonomy (NCBI): domain Bacteria; kingdom Bacillati; phylum Actinomycetota; class Actinomycetes; order Kitasatosporales; family Streptomycetaceae; genus Streptomyces; species Streptomyces sp. SID13666. The sequence continues at coordinate 71,803 of NZ_JAAGLX010000012.1, forward strand.
AGCCCGATCTCCTGGGTGGCCATCGACTTGACCTTGACGACCTCGGTCTCGCCGGTGGCGCGGACGAGGTCGGTCACGATCCGGTTGGCCTCCGCGGCGTCGGCCGCCCAGTGGACCACGCCGCCCGCGGCCGTGACCGCCGTCTCCAACTGCTCCAGATAGTGGTCGAGATGGCGCAGCGTGCGGTCCTTGACGGCGGCGCCGGCGGCCCGCAGCTGCGGCCAGTCGTCCAGCTCGGCCACCGCCACGGCGCGTTTGGCGCGGATGGTGTGCGTCGCATGCCGCAGATTGCCGCGCAGCTGGGTGTCCTGGGTCGACTTCGCGGCGGCCTCCGGGAAGGCCGGCATCCCCAGATACGTGCCGCTCATCGGACCTCTTCCATCGGGTAGGGGTGCTCCTCCGTCGCGGCGAGGATCTCGGCGATGTGCACCGGCCGGACCGGCGAGCCCTCCCGGGCCAGCGTGCCGCCGATGTGCATCAGACAGGAGTTGTCGACGGTGCAGACGGCCGCCGCCCCGGTGCCGGCGATGTGCCGGGTCTTGTCGGCGCCCATCGCGCCGGACACCGCCGCGTTCTTGACGGCGAAGGTGCCGCCGAAGCCGCAGCACTCCTCGGCGCCCTCCAGCTCCCGCAGCTGCAGACCTCCGACCTTCTCCAGCAAGGCGAGCGGGCGCCGCCCGAGCCCCAGGACCCGCAGCCCGTGGCAGGTGGGGTGGTAGGTGACCGCGTGCGGGAAGTACGCCCCGACGTCGGTCACCTTCAACACGTCCACCAGGAACTCCGTGAGTTCGTACGTCCTGGGCACCACGGACGCCGCCGCTTCCGCGAGGCTGTCGCCGCGCCCCTCGGCGGCGGCCTTCGCCCCGATCCGCGGATAGTTCTCGCGCACCATGGCCACACAGGAACCCGACGGGGTCACGATGTAGTCGTAGCCCTCGAAGGCGGCCGCGTACCGGTGCACCAGCGGCTCGGTCTCGTGCCGGTAGCCGGTGTTGAACTGGGGCTGCCCGCAGCAGGTCTGCGCCGGGGGAAAGTCGACGTCCACGCCCAGCCGTTCGAGCAGCGCCACGGTGGCCCGCCCGGTGTCCGGGTAGAGCATGTCGTTCACACAGGTCACGAAGAGGGCTACGCGCATGGGCTCATACTGCCGTAGCGCGGGAGCAGTGGGAAGCAGACATCGGATGTTTTCTGGCGTGCCGTGCTCCAGTGGCCTCGTAGCGCCCAGGGGGCAGCCGTATCGAGGGCGCCGGGGAAGGCGGGGAGCTCCCGCCGCGAGCGCGAGTTGACCATGGGCGGAAGGTTAGCGCTCCCCGCGGCCGGGCGGTCAGTGCGCGAGGGCGGGGGACCGTACGGGGGTGGGCTCCTCCGGTTCACGGGCTCCGCGGGCTCCGCCGGCGAGGAGTTCGCGGATCTCGCGGACCGCGGTGCGCCCGGCCCGGTTGGCGCCGATGGTGCTGGCGGAGGGCCCGTAGCCGATGAGGTGGATGCGGGGGTCCTTCGCGACCCGGGTGGTGCCGTCCAGCCGGATGCCGCCGCCGGGCTCACGCAGCCGCAGCGGGGAGAGGTGGTCGAGGGCCGCGCGGAAGCCGGTGGCCCAGAGGATGACGTCGGCCGTCAGCTCGCGGCCGTCGTTCCAGGCGACGCCGTGTTCGGTGACCCGGTCGAAGGCCGGCAGCGGGTCGAGGATCCCGCGCGCCTGCGCGGCGCGAACCGCCTCGGTGGCCGCCAGGCCGGTGACGCTGACCACGCTCTGCGGCGGCAGCCCGGCCCTGACCCGCTCCTCGACGAGGGCGATCGCGGCGCGGCCCCAGTCCTCGTCGAACGGCTGCTCGCGGAAGAGCGGCGGACGCCGGGTGACCCAGGTCGTGTCGGCGACCTCGGCGAGTTCCATCAGCAGCTGCACGGCGGAGGTCCCGCCGCCGACGACGATCACCCGGCGGCCGGCGAACTCCGCCGCGCCCCGGTAGCCGGCGGTGTGCAGCTGGCGGCCGAGGAAGGTCTCCTGGCCGGGGTAGTGCGGGATGAAGGGGCGGTCCCAGGTGCCGGAGGCGTTGATCAGCGCGTGGGCGGACCACGCTCCGGCGTCCGTCTCGACGAGCAGCCGCCCGCCGCCCGCCTCGCGGACCGCCGATACGTTCACCGGGCGGTGGACGCGCAGGTCGAAGGTGTGCTCGTAACGGTCGAAGTACTCGGAGACCACCTCGGCGGAGGGCCGGGCCGGGTCGGCGCCCTCCAGCGGAAGGCCCGGCAGGTCGTGGACGCCGTGGGCCTTGGCGTAGGTGAGCGAGGGCCAGCGGAACTGCCACGCGCCGCCGGGGCCGGGGGAGTGGTCCAGGACGGCGAAGCCCTCGTCGGGACGGAATCCGGCGCGGCTGAGGAAGTACGCGCTCGACAGGCCCGCCTGTCCTGCTCCGATGACGGCGACGTCGACCTCGTGCACTCCGCTCAAGTCGTTCACGGTTCTACCAACCGTGGGCGGCGCGGAAAGCTTCCCGCGAAGGGTCAGTGGCGAGTGGCCGAAGCGTGCGCCGAAACAGAGGTCGAGGAGGAGGCCGCGGCCTGTTCCGCGGCCGTCGGTGCCGGCATCCGCGGCTCCGACGCCCAGCGCCGCAGCCTGGCCACCCGCTCGGCGGCCTCCTCCAGCCGGGCGGGTGCGAGGTCCCCGTCGGCCACCGCGCGGGCGGCGGCGGTGTGGATCGCCTCGCGCACCCCCGCACCGCACGCCGGGCCGAGCTGTACGAGGTCGACGCCGGCGATCCAGGCCAGCACGGCCGCGCCCGGCACGCCCCAGCCGTTGACGATCGACGGGGCGTCGAGGGTGTCGCTGACCACCACCCCGCCGTACCCGAGGTCGCCGCGCAGCACGCCCGTCACGGCCTGGCCGCTGAGGGTCGCCGGGAGGCCGTCGCCGCCCGGAACGGGTGTCCGTCCGGCGGTGATCGCCCGCACCCCGGCGGCGGCGCCTTCGGCGAACGGTCGCAGCGGGCCCTCGCCGGTGAAGGGGCCGAGGGCCGCGGCGACCCCGTGCGCCTGCAGATCGGTCACGAAGACGCGGGTCTCGTCGGCGCGCAGCGCCGGCCGGACGCCGAGATGGAAGTTGGCTCCCAGGCCCACCAGTTCGGCGGCCGCGGAACTGCCGCTGCCGCCGGTTCCGGAATCGTTGGCGCGAGGGCTCGGTGCTCCGCCCGGGCGGCCGGTGAGGCCGTCCGGGAGCCGCTCGTGCAGCGCGTCGGTGATCCGGCGGGAGGCGTCGGGAGAGCTCGCGTAGGCGACCACTCCCGGCATCCCCCGGTCGAGCCCGAGCCGTATCCAGTCCGGCAGCCGTTCGCTGCGGCAGGCGGGGAGCAGGCAGGCGTCGACCAGCGCGGCGATACGGTGCAAGGTGTTCACGTCGGCTGTCCCCCTTTGGCGCGCGGCGGCAGTGGGAGGGTATCCCGACAGCGGGCAAATGGTCCAGACCAATCGGGAAGCGGCTGCCCGTCCGCCGGGAACGATCTCCCGGCGGACGGGCAGCCGTGAACTCCGCCGCTCAACGCCCCCCGGCGAGCAGCAGCGGCGCACCGCCCGGCGCGGACGCCGGACGGCCGTTCGTGGCCGGGACCCCGGCCAGCGGGGAGCCGGGGACGGTGTCGAGCAGTCCGCGTGCCGCCAGCTCGGGCGTCACGCCCTCGCCGAACCAGTACGCCTCCTCCAGGTGCGGGTAGCCGGAGAGCACGAAGTGGTCGACGCCCAGGGCGTGGTACTCCTCGATCCGGTCCGCGACCTCGGCGTGGTTGCCCACCAGCGCCGTTCCCGCGCCGCCGCGCACCAGCCCCACCCCGGCCCACAGGTTGGGGGAGATCTCCAGCTTGTCGCGGGAGCCGCCGTGCAGGGCCAGCATCCGCTGCTGGCCGACCGACTCGCTCTTGCCGAGGGCCTGCTGGGCGGCGGCGACGGTGTCGTCGTCGAGGTCGTCCAGCAGCCGGTTCGCGGTCGCCCAGGCGTCCTTCGACGAGTCGCGCGAGATGACGTGCAGCCGGATGCCGAACCTGACCGTGCGGCCCTCCGCCTCCGCGAGCCCGCGGATCCAGTCGATCTTCTGCTTGACCTGCTCGGGCGGCTCCCCCCAGGTCAGATAGGCATCCGCGTTCCGGGCCGCGACCGGCCCCGCGGCCGGCGACGAGCCGCCGAAGAAGACCGGCGGGCGCGGCTCGGGCGGCAGCGCCACCAGGCCGCCCTCCACCTGGTAGTGCGCGCCGTGGAAGTCGAACGGCTTGCCCTCCCAGGCGCCGCGCACCACCGTCAGGAACTCGTCGGTCCTGGCGTAGCGGTTGTCGTGGTCCAGATGGTCGCCGAAGCGCTTCTGCTCGGTGGAGTCACCGCCGGTCACGACGTTCAGCATCAGCCGGCCGCGGGTGATCCGCTGGTACGTGGCGGCCATCTGCGCCGCCAGCACCGGCGAGATGACGCCGGGCCGGAACGCCACCAGGAACTTCAGCCGGTCGGTGTGCTGCGAGAGCGCCACCGTCGTCAGCCAGGCGTCCTCGCACCAGGTGCCGGTCGGCGTCAGGACGGCCTCGAAGCCCAACTGGTCGGCGGCGCGGGCGATCTGCGCCAGGTAGTCGATGTCGGGCGCGCGGACCCCGCTGATCGGAGTGATCCGCGAGCGCTTGATGCCGCCGTCGGTGTAGGCGTGGCGGTCGACCAGAGTCCGGCCGTCGCCGCCCGTGGGAAGGAACCAGTGCAGGTGCACGGACATCAGGAGGAGGCCTTTCCAAAGGTGCGAGCCGGTGTGTTCGACGCCGGCAGACCGGTGTTGAAGCGCTGGTCGACGAAGTCCTTGAACGTGAAGTGGTTCGGGATCAGCCGGAGATCGGCGAAGGTGTCGGCGATCTTCTGCTCGGAGGCGATCGCGGCGTCGTCCACGGCGACCGCCACCCGGGTTCCACTGCTGCGCTTCACCGCGTCCAGCGCGACGGCGTAGGGCAGCCCGGTCTCCTTCGACCAGACCTTCGCCCACTCCTCGGGGTGCTTGAACGCCCAGTCCTGGGCCCGGCGCAGCCGGCCGAGGTAGTCACCGATCGCCTGGGACTTGTTCTTGTCCGCCAGTGCCGCGGGCGCGGCGACCTGGAAGGACAGCCCGTTGACGACGCCGTCCCCGGTGGTCAGCACCCGGGCGCCGGTGTTGCGCAGGATCTGCGAGGTGTAGGGGTCCCAGATGGCCCAGGCGTCCACCCGGCCCCGGCTGAACGCCGCCAGGGCGTCGGCCGGCTGCAGATAGCTGACCTTGACGTCGGTGAGCTTCAGGCCCGCCTTCGCGAGTGAGGCCACCAGCTGGAAGTGGGCGGAACTGCCCTGCGCGACCGCCACCGACTTGCCCTTGAGGTCGGCCACCGACGTCAGATCCGAGTCCTTGGGCACCGCGATGACCTCACCGGCGGACGAGCCGTGCGAGGCGCCGACCACCGTGACCTTCGAGTGGGCGCCCGCCGCGAAGACCGGCGGGGTGTTGCCGACCCCGCCGATGTCCACGGCCCGCGCGTTGACCGCTTCGAGCAGGGGTGGCCCGGAGGTGAAGGTCGACCATTTGATCTTGTACGGGACCTTCTCCAGTTCCCCGGCGGCCCGCAGGATCGTCTCGGAACCGCCTTTCTGGTCACCGACGTTGAGCGTGACGCTTCCCAGGCCACCCGAGGTGTTCGACGAGCCCGAGGAGTCGTCGGCCGCGGACGACCCGCCGCAGGCGGTCAGCAGAAGGGCGAGCGGGAGCAGAAGGGCGGGGGCGAAGCGTTTCATGGGAGGTCGTTTCTTCCGTTCGGAACGAGAGCGAGAGGTCGAGAGATGGAAGTTCGAGAGGTCGTCAGGCCGCTTGCGCGGCCGGGTGGTTGTCCACGCCGAGCTGATCGAGCAGACGGGACCGCAGTTCGGCGAACCGGGGGTCACCCGGATCGCGGGGGCGCGGCAGTGCGACGGGGTTGTCGTGGGCGATCACGCCGTTCTCCATCACCAGGGCGCGGTCGGCGAGCAGCAGGGCCTCGTCCACGTCATGGGTGACGAGCAGCACCGCGCACCCGCGCCGTTGCCACAGTTCGGCGACCAGCCGCTGGGCGGTGATCCGGGTCAGCGCGTCCAAAGCGCCGAACGGCTCGTCGAGCAGCAGCAGATCCGGCTCCCGCACCAGGGCGCGGGCCAGCGAGGCGCGCTGGGCCTCGCCGCCCGAGAGCGTCTTGGGCCAGGCGCCGGACCGGTGGCCGAGCCCGACCTCCTCCAGCGCCTGCTCCGCGACCGCGCGGTCGGGGTGGCCGGGCAGCCCGAGCAGCACGTTGCGCCACACCCGCTTCCACGGCATCAGGCGCGGCGACTGGAAGGCGACCGCACGCCGGCGCGGCACCAGCACCGAACCCTCGACCTCGCGGTCAAGACCGGCCAGCACCCGCAGCAGCGTGCTCTTGCCGCAGCCGCTGCGCCCGAGCAGGGCGGTGAACTCGCCCGGCCGGATGTCGAGATCGAGCCGGTCGATCACGGCGCGCCCGTCGAAGGCGCGGGTCAGCCCCTCGACCCGGACCGCCGTTCCGGCCCCCGTTCCTGTTCCTGTTCCTGTTCCTGTCCCCGTTCCCGTTCCCGGACGGTCCGGCTTCCGGTCGGTCTTCTGGCCTGCGGGCCGGGTCACTTGCCGGTGAAGGTCGGTCGCCATTGCAGCAGCAGCCTTTCGAGAGTGCGGACGACGATGTCGGCGGTCAGGCCGAGGAAGGCGTAGACGACGAGGCAGACGACGATCACGTCGGTCCTGAAGAACTCGCGGGCCTGGTTCATGACGAAGCCGATGCCGTCGTCGGCGTTGATCTGCTCGCTGAACACCAGCGCCAGCCACGCGGTCGCCAGCGAGTAGCGCAGCCCGGTCATCGCGCCGGGCAGCGCGCCCGGCAGGACGACATGGCGCACCAGGCCCCAGCGGGACAGGCCGAGCGAGGTGCCGGCCTCGATGAGCTGCTCGTCCACGCCGCGGATGCCCGCGTAGACGTTCAGATAGAGGTGGAAGGCGACGCCCAGCGAGATCAGCGCGATCTTGGGCGCCTCGCCGATGCCGAGCCAGATGATGAACAGCGGGATCAGACCGACCCAGGGCACGGTCCGCAGCATCTGCACGCTCGCGTCGACCAGGTCCTCGCCGAGCCGGGAGAGCCCGGAGACCAGAGCGAGCGCGGTGCCCGCCAGAACGCCGAACACGAGGCCGAGGGCGACGCGTTGGAGCGAGACCAGCATCGCCGACGGCAGCGTCCCGTCCGCGATCAGCTCCTTCCCGGCCCGCGCGATGGTGCCGGGGGAGGCGAGGATGTCGGGCTCCAGGACCCCGGTGCTGCTCAGCACCTGCCACAGGGCCAGCAGGAGCAGGGGTCCCGCGGTGCGGCGCAGCCAGCGGGGTACGTGGCGGCGCCGGGAGGCCGCCGAGATGATCGGTTCCAGCTCAAGGGCGTCGCGCTGGTCGGGAATTACGGATATGTCCGGCGGTGGTTTGCTGATGGTCACGGCGACTCCACGGCGGGGCGGCAGACGGAGACACGCCTCGGCGCGCAGGCTCCCGACGGGTCGGATCAGTACGAATCCGTACGAATCCGTACGGATTCGTGCGGGATCAGCCCGGGAGCGCGCTAAAGAGCGAGGCGAGAAGAAGGACGAACGAGTGAGAAGGCGTCAGCAGCCGCGACGACACGCGGCGGAGGCCACCCGCAGCAGGTCGATGTGACCGCGCGTGGTGAGCAGAACAGGACGCAACATGCGGGAGAACCTAGCGAGCCGTCCCGTACCCGGTCAACGTCGTCTCGCCACCCGGACGGGAATCTCAAACGCGGATCCGGCGGCTTTGGGCGACCATGGAGACATGGCCGACGCGTTCACCACCCGCACCCTCGACATCCCGACCGGCTCCGCCGAGACCGTCCACGATCTCACCGCAGCCTGCACCGAGTTCCTCGACCAGGCCGCACACGGCCGCGACGGGCTGCTCAACGTCTTCGTCCCGCACGCCACCGCGGGCATCGCCGTCATGGAGACCGGAGCCGGCAGCGACGACGACCTGCTGTCCGCACTCCACGACCTGCTCCCCGCCGACGACCGCTGGCGCCACCGCCACGGCAGCCCCGGCCACGGCCGCGACCACGTCCTCCCGGCCCTGGTCCCGCCACACGCCACCCTGCCGGTGATCGCCGGCCGCCTGGAACTGGGAACCTGGCAGTCCGTCGTCCTGGTGGACACCAACCGCGACAACCCGCGGCGCCAGGTGCGGCTGTCGTTCCTTGGATGACACAAGGATCCGTCGGGTGAGCTGAGCTTCCGACCTTGTCGTCCCGAATCACGGGCACGCCAGTCACTCAGGTCGTCTACGGCTCCGCGCTCCTCGGCGGTGGTCGTTGACCGCCGCCGCTCCTCCGTCCGTTCGGTGAACTGCTGGGTGGTCTCGCGCATACATCAGCGTGCTGATGGTCTCGTACCTGCGGATCGAACCATCCGGCGCCTCCATGTCCCGGGCCTCGGGCTGCCGTGGTGGTTGGCTACGAAGGGCCGCCCACCACGGCACTCTTGGCCGGTATCTCCCCCGGCACACCACCGCGCTTCGTCACCGGGTTCGCCCGCCAAGGCCCTGTCCTATCGATCTCGCCGGGAGCGCGACGTCGGACAAGATCGACCGGACTGGGCATTGGCGAGCCGGTGGTCAGGCGTAAATGCTGCGACTCATCGTTTCGCTGCGAAGGCCGGCCGATTTCCGCAGGTCGCTGGTGAAGACAACCCGGGAGAGCCAACGCGACCTGCCCGCGGGAAGCGGCTCGTATGCGTCTCGTGCGTGCACGCACCGGAAGTTGTCGACGTAGACGAACTCGCCGGCCTGCAGCACGAGGGTGGCCTTGTTCTCTTCGAGGTACTCCTTGAGCCGCTGCAGTGCGCCGCGTTCGACACCGGAGTAGTCCGCGAGGTCGAGGGCGGCGAAGTTGACGCGCACGTAGGGACGTTCGCGGCGGCCGAAGAGGATTGGCTGCCAGTTCTCCTCGACGGTGCCCGATGTTTCGTGGATCGGGTTGTGCCCAATGTTGAACCGGGGCGCGAAGAGGGCGTCCCGCTCCTCGGGCTTCAGGTTGTCGATCCCGTCGACGCAGGAGACCGTGGTCCCGGCCTGCTCGTCGTTGCGCATGCAGACAAGTCCGAGGAAATCGGGACGCGCCGGGTGGAAGGCATCCTCGACGTGGAACCCGAAGTCGAACCTCGAGCCTGAGCTGGAGTTCGAGATCTCGGCGAGATGCGGCATCGGAGCGATGGTGTTGTAAATGCTCCCGGCCCGCTGGGAGGTGAATCCGATCGGCTCGCCCAGCAGCGCGCCGTAGAGGCCGTGCAGCACCTGGGCGTCGTTGATGGCGAAGCCGGGCTCGGTTTCCACATAGCTGGTGGGCGTGGCTCCAGCCCCGTCCCGGAGTACGGGGCTGCCCGCCACGTGAAGCACGCCTCCCTCCTCGCGACGCTTGAAGCGGTAGAAGGTTTCCCGGACGCGCCGGGGCAGTTCATGGGACAGGACGTGGGACCGCTCCAGGAAGTAGTACTGGTCGGTCATCCGGGGATCTTCCGAGATCTCGTCCAGGAGTTTCCGTGTCTCGACCGCTTCGTCAGCGGTCAGCTCAAGTCGCAGGACGCTCGTTGCCATTTCATACCTCTCATCAGAGACGATTCAGCTCAATATGACCGGCCGCGGGCACATAAGTGCGTACGCAGCCGATTTCAGAAAGAGAACGGGAAATTCGTTCGACCGCAGGGAAGGCGCAGACGGAGATCAAATCTCCGGTGAACAATCGGACCGCACCTGGTTCTTTGATTACATCGCGGAGCGCAGCTGGATTCATGGAATTTCAGGGTGCTGGGCGCTCGGCAGGGGTGTACCGGAACAGACCTCCTGGCTTGAGTACGTCGTACAGATCGAGCAGCGGACCCGGCGAGTCGGCTGCCGCGACCACTCGAGCGACGGTTCCACCGGGAGTTCCCTGGTGCCACGCGGGGCGTTCGCCGATCGCATAGGGCACTTCTGCGTCCACGATCTCGGGGATGGCAAGTAGTTCGTCGACGGTCGGACCATCGGACAACACCGCGTCGAAGGCCGGCGCCTGCATGGTGTAGTAACCGGTACTGAGCACGGGGGGCGTGAATTCCGGCAGCGGACGCCCCGTGGCGATCGCCGCGCGTGCCAGCACCGAGTCGTACCCGCAGCTGTAGTGCAGCATTTCCGTCACACCGCCGCCGATTCGGCTGTTCACCTCGATCACCCGAGGGCCGCCCGCGGTGAACATGATTTCGGTGTGCACGCCGGAGTTGACGATTCCTATCGCCTCGATCGCCGTGGACGCGCAGTCCAGGAGCGCGGCGATGTGTTCCTCGGCCAGCACGGACGGAAGTATTCCGCCGTTCTCACGGAAGTTCGGCGACAGTGGCAGTTTGTCCGTGACCGCGAGGTGCTGGATTTCGCCTCTCTGCACGACTGACTCGACGCTCGCGTAGGCACCGTACCGCGGGTCGGGGTAGGGGCTGGAACTGATCATGAACTCTTCCAGGATGAAATCCTGGGCCGCACTGCCTCGAGGATCCGTGGCGTAGTTGGCACAGGCTTCCGCCCACAACTCGGCGAGGTCGGTCGCCTCGTCCAGCCGGTACGTCGCCATACTGCCCGCGCCTGCCACGGGCTTGAGAATGGCCGAGGTGCCGACGTGGGCGGTGGCGTGGCGGAATTCGGCCAGGCTACGGACCGAGGCGAAGCGGGGCGTCGGGATGTTCGCCTTGGCAAGGAGCCGACGCTGTTCGTGCTTGTTCCGCAGAGCTTCGATGGACCACGGAGCGTTGGCTGGTAGGCCAAGATGGGAGGCCGCCGCGTGGACGGGCATCATGGTCATCTCACCGAAGCCCAGGATGCCCTCGGGGCGCCAGTTCCGGGCAAAGGCAGTGAGTTCCTCGGTCGCGGTTTCCTGGCCGCGCATGGTCGTATGGCCGCACCATTCCTCGAACTGCGCTGCCCTGGCCTGATCTTTGACTGCGTCTCCGCTGGGGATCCACATGATGTGCAGGTCGTAGATTTCACAGAGCCGCGGAAGGTAGAACTTGGGTCGAGGCCCCGTGGTCACATCGAAGAGAAGCAGTCGCGGATGTGGTGAATATGTGGACGCCATGGCCATACTCGCTCCCGGGTAGGTCAGAGCCCCATCGCGAGCCCCATGGGCATGAGTTCGCGGGAGCCAGTCCGAAGAAGACATAAGAGGGGGTGTAATGAACTGTCGAAGGCTGCCGGGCCGGCCCAGCCAATCGAGGCTTTTTGTGCAGGGCGAATGAATCGAACCGTTTCGACTGTCCGGCCCTCCGTCGGCAAGTCAATGCTGATGACTGGCGATGACGCGCTGGTCCGGTGGCGGCCGCCCGCCTTCCACCCCGGGGCTTACGGGCGACAGCCGGGAACCGGGTGGCGTGAGGTGACGAGAAGCCTGGTCCGTGCCGTCGAGGAACGGCCGCGCGGTAGCCACGCCGGACGTCACCAGGAGCTCGCGGGAGACTGGCGCCCCATCGGCCAAGGCGGCCCCCAACGGATAGGTCCGGGCGGCGGCCGGCAGAACTCCCTCGCGGCCACTGAGCAGCACCTTCACCTCACTACGGCAGTTGGAGGAGCTGTTCAGGGCCGCCAGCCGTCGCAGCGTCTGTCTCGCCACGGCTTCCGCGGTGTCGTACAGCGTCGTGTGGGTGGGCAGACGCGCGCGAATCCGGTCGGCCACTAGGGGGTAGTGGGTGCAGCCCAGGACGACGGAGGTGCAGTAACCGGGCGTCCGGGCCACGGCATAGGCGATCGCGGCGTCGATCGCAGCCGTCCCGCCCCGGTCGATGGCCTCGGCCAGAGCTGGGCATGCCACGCGCGCGACGGTCTGGTCGGGAGCGAACTCACTGATCAACCGCTCCTGGTACGGACTCGCCGTGGTGGCCTCGGTCGCCCAGACCGCGAACGGCGCGCCGGTGACCGCCGCCGGCTTCACCGCAGGAACAGTGCCGATGACCGGGACAGCGGGCTCGAATTCGGCGCGCAGTACTTCCAGCGCGGTGACGCTGGCGGTGTTGCACGACAGTACGAGCGCCTGGGCGCCCAACCTGACGGCGTGCTCGGCAGCCCGGAGGACCCGGTTCGCGATGAACGCCGCTGAGCGCGGGCCCCAGGGCGCGCCGTCGGGGTCAAGGAGCAGAATGACCTCGCGCTCGGGGTCCATGTGCCTGATCCAACCCGCGGTGGGCAGCAGGCCGAGCCCGGAATCGATCAACCCGATGGTCATCGTAGGTCCTTGCTCTCCCTTCTCGATTGCTACGGACGGTGGGTCGGGCTACAGACCGGGGAGCCCCACGGGTGATTCGATCTCGATCTCCAAGGCGTCGACGCATGCGTCCAGGCGCCCGCGAAGCGCCTCCGGCGATGAGTCGAGCGCCACCACGTGCCCCAGACGCAGCATGAATGCTCGGGGCGGCAGGGCCACTTCCTGTCCGACCGTCACGTGCCAGCCGAGTTCGCACCAGAGCCGCTCGGCGTCCGCGGCGTGACCCAGAGCACGGACCGTGCCGTCATGCCGCGGGTAGACCATGCGGATGCCGGCCACGCGGTCGTGTGTCGGGGTGACCTCGACGGGCTCGCCGGTCAGCGAGGCGACGGTGAGGGCCACCAGGTTGACGCCGGTCGCCAGACTGGTCACGAACGGGATCTTGTCCCCGGCCAGGCGCGCGGCGACCTCGATCATTCGTGGCCCCGATGAGGTGAGCCTGAGCTCGGAGTGCGTCGCTCCGAAGGTGATCCCCAGTGCCCGGTGCGCCTCGACGACCACTCGCTCAACAGCGCTGTAGTCCGGATGCGCCGAGGGCCTGCGGCACGTGTGGCCGAGTTCCTCGAAGTATGGGGCGAACCCCACCTCCTTCTCGGTCAGACCGCAGATCTGGACGCGACCGTCCTGCGACACCGCCTCCACACTGATCTCCGGGCCGTCGAGGTACTCCTCGACGAGCACACCGGGAAGGGCAGTGACCCGGGCGTCCCGCGCGCTCGCCGCCAACTCGAACCGGGACCGCAACTGCTGCTCGTCCTCGACCCGGACCACGCCGCGACTGCCGCCCAGATTCCGCGGCTTGACGACGACGGGATAGCCGATGAGCGCGGCGGCCTCCACCGCCTCTTCGGCGGTCAGGGCGAGGATGCTCCGGGCCGACGGCACGCCGACGGCCCGGAACGCTTCGCGCATCAGACGCTTGTCCCGGCACATGGCCGCGGTCTGCGGCGACAGACCAGGCAGACCGAGATCCGCGGCCACCTCCGACGCCACCTCGACTCGTGTCTCGTCGTAGGTGAGTACGCCGTCGAACGGATCTGCGGCGTGCAACTCCTTCGCCAGGGCTCGTACCTGCTCGCGGTTCCCCAGGTCCACCTCGTGCACCGAGTCCACCAGAGGTACGGCCCAGTTCCGCTGCGGGGGGGATTCGATGAGATCGACCCGGACTCCCGCGTCGGACATGGACTCCAGGATGTACCTGCGGTACATCTCGTTGCCCGCGCTGAGAACCAACAGATGCTTCACGGCTTCTCTCCAGGTATGACATACAGGTATGGCGGGCAATACGGACTCGACACTCCACCGCCGGCTCGCGAACGGCACGGGCAGGCCGGTTGCCGGCCCGATTTCTCCAGGCTGACCCGGTGATCAAGTCGGTGCGCATGGCTTTTGACTGTCCATCAGGCCTCTGCCGCACGCTGGATCCAGATCAGGAGTCGTCGGTAGTGCGGCGGCGTTCGTCATCTTGCCTCCGCCCTCTCCCTCACATGTCGGTCGACGGGAGCCCCCGAATCCTGCCGATCGGCGCGGGCGTGTCCGCGCAGGCCGGCGAACCACACGACCACCGCCGTGGTGACCGCGAGCAGGCCGGATCCGATGAAAACCGGTCGCGGGTCGCCGTGGTGAAGGCCGGTGAGAAGTCCCGCGAGCATGGCGCCCACGGGGCTCGCCGCCAGCGCCGTCATGCGGGCGGTGGCGGTGACCCGCCCGAGCAACTCGCGCGGCACCGTCTGCTGTCGGATGGTCCGGATGACGACGACCGCGAGGACCGCACAGGCGCACACGACGAGGTTGAGCGCGGCCAGAGGAACGACTGAGGCGGTCAGACCGATGGCGCCGAGGGCCATCCCGAGGCTGACGGTACTCAGGAAGACGAGCCAGAGTTGCCGTGCGGGTGTGGCCAGCCGGGATGCCAGGACGGCACCCGCTATCCCGCCCACACCGCCGCAGCCGACCACGACGCCTACCTCCGGGGCGCCGAGTCCGAGGATGTTGCACGCGTAGAAGGGGATGAGCGTCTCCACCGCGATGAACAGGTTGGCGGATGCCTGACTGCACGTTAAGAGAAGGATCAGCCGCGAGTTCCGCAGGTACCGCAGGCCTTCGGCCACATCCCGCCGCAGGCTCTTGAGAGCACTGCCGAGCGTTCGCGGCCGCGCGGCTCCCCGCAGCGCACTCCGGCCGCTGACCGCGTAGATCGTCACCAGCGACAGCAGATACGTGGCGGCGTTGCCGAACAGTGCGGTGTGCAGACCGACGGCAGCGGTCAGCACACCGAAGAGGCCCGGTCCCACCGCGAGTGAAGCCTGGTTGGTTGCCTCAAGCCAGGAGTTGGCCCGCACCAACCGTTCGCCCTGAGCGAGGTCGCGCACCGCGACGGTGAGCGCGGTGTCGAAGAAGACGCCGGCCCCCGAAGCCAGGAACGCCAGCACCAGCACCACCCACACCTGCAGATCTCCCGCGCGGGCGAGCAGCGCCAGGGTCAGGAAGACCGAGAACCGGATCGCGTCCATCATGATCATGATGACGCGCGGGTTGAAGCGATCGACGATCGCTCCGGCGATGAGACCGACCATCAGGTAGCCGATCGTGCGGGGCGCGGCCGCGAGCGCCGCGGCGAAGGCACTACGGGTGAGTCCCAGTACGACAAGAGGAAAGGCGAGGAAGGCCAGCCCATCGCCAAGGAGGGAGAAGACCTGCCCGCCGAAGAAGACAACGAATCGGGACTTCGAAGGGGAATCGGTTTCTTCGTCCGTCCGGCCGCTCGGAGCAGCCATGCCCCATACCTCCTGGTCGGTGTTGAGTGATAGGACAACTGACGCGGGACGGCCTGGCCGCTCACCACAGGGACGGATCGGCGCGACGACGTACCTGGTCCGCACCGACCTGGACTTCCCCTTCCGTCGGAGAAGCTGACCCGGGCATACAGCTGTCCCAGGTCATTGGGCGGACAGCCGATGCACGCAGCGTGGAATGCGGTGTGGGCCAGGCCGTCAAGAACCGACCACCACGGCTAGGGGCTCCCGGGTGGGATCACCTGCAGCCGTCGTTGAACCTCCGGGTACCGATGTACAACTGGCCGGCGTCGTTCATGTCGACGGTCGAGCCCGTTGCCCGGACGGAGCCGACGGTGTTGCTGGCCCAGACGGCACGGCCGCTGCTGGTGTAGACGACGAAGTTTCCGTCGTTCTGGTAGGACGCGTAGGCGCCACCCGAGTTCTCGGTGTGGGTCGCCCAGCAGGCACCGAAGTGGCCGCCGTACTCGACGAGGTTGCCGTCGCTCTGCATGACCAGCCAGACGTGGCCGGTGCTGGTGTACCGCTCGATGGATTCCCCCGCGTTGAGGGTCTGGCCCCGATCGAGGTGGTCCGAGCCGGCTGCCGTGGCCGTGCCGGTGAGACCGATCATCGAGATGGCGGCGACTGCGCCGACAGTGAATGTCTTCGTGAGTGTCTGACGTATGTTCATGTCTGGTGTCCTTTCAGTTGGATTGTCCGTGCGTTATGACCATTGGCAGGATGGGCTTCTGGCTCCGGTGGCCTGGGACGTGTAGCAGATTTCCATCGAGAACGCCGGAACCATGGCCGTGCGCGAATCCTGGCCCAGGTATTGCCACATCAGATTCCAGGCCGTGGTCGCGGTGTTGGTTCCGTCGCCGGTCGCGTGGTGGTCCCAGACGCCGATGTACGGGATGCCGCAGCCGCTGACGTAGGGGCAGCCGCTGGCGTGTGCTGTCGCGCCGTAGCGGGATATCAGCGCCCACTGCTTCGGCTGGTCGCTGTTGTAGATCTCCGGCTCCGCGCTCGCCCGGCCGACACCCTGGCTGATCCAGTAGATGTCCTCCATGCTCCAGCCGTTGTTGCAGGCATGGTTCACCCTGGTGTCGGTCGACATCGAGACCGGACATCCGTCGGCGGATCCGAAGTTCGTCAGCAGGCGGTACGTGCTGTCGTGGAAGGCCTGGACCCAGGCCCGGGTGGCGGCGATAGAACCGCTGAACCCTGGTTCCATGTCATTGGCGCCGTCGACCTGCGCCGTGCTGCCGATATCTCCGGACCGCGCCCGGAGCCAGTTGTCCACGTCGTTGACCACTCCGGCCCAGGCCCGGCCGGTGGCCGCGGTCACCGTGATGTCGTTGTTGGTGCCGATCCCGATGTTCACGAACGGGTAGTGGGTCCCGTGGTCCGGGAACACCGGCCGCACGCACCGGTGGTAGCCGGTCGCGTACGCCTCGACGTAGCTCTCGATGGCGCTGTTGCTGACGATGGTGCTCAGACCGGGAAGCTGCGTGCCGGAGCCATTGGAGGTCTGACCGCCGAACGCGAAGATGACGTAGCTGCTTTTGACGTAGTTGACGCTGTTGGCGACGTCAAGGTTGGCCTGGGTGCAGCCGAAGCCGTCCGCCATGGCGTTGTCCATGCTCTGGACGTAGAAGCTCCGGTCGGTGGCAGGTTTCGGGGGAGTGGTCGTCGTGGTGTCTCCGACGGGGATCGTCCCGCCGGGGGGTGTGGATCCGCCGGAGCACGCCGGGATGCTGTCGTAGGGGTCCTGGCGGGTCGAGACGTCGACCGCGGGCATATAGCCCCAGGCCCGGCGCGATCCCTGCCCCCCGACGACCCGGTCGCCCTGGGTGTAGTACCAGACGTCGTTGCCGCCGGCGTGCTGCGCGCCGTGGGCGTAGCAGACGAACCAACTGGTCGTGGAGTCCATGTAGCCGACCGTCGTGCTCGCATCGGGCCCGGCGTACAGGGCGGCGCCGGCGCGGCTGTGCGAGTACCAGTCCGCGGGCCAGTACTGTCCCGCGTAGTCGGTCTGCGACTCGTTGGACTGCCACATGTCAGGAGCGCACGCGGGCACCCCGGGAGATGGGTCCGTACTGGTCCACAGGTTGACCGCCGGCATGAAGCCCCAGGCCTGGCGGCCCTGCCACCCGGACGCGCTCCGGTCGCCCTGGGTATAGTACCAGACGTCGTTGCCGCCGGCGTGCTGCTGCCCGTGCCGGTAGCACGAGAACCAGCTGTTGGTGCTGTCCATCCAGCCGACGAGTGTGCTGTTGTTGGCGCCGGCGTACAGAGGTGCGCCGCTGTCGTTCCCGCAGTACGACACACTGCTCCACGACTGCCCGGTGTTGGGGTCGGTATGGCTCTCCGAGCGCTGCGAACACGATGCCGCCGAGGCCGGCGCCGCGCCGGCGAGCAGACCCGCTGTCAGCATCACCAGGGCCAGCAGAAGCCGCAAGAAGCGTTTCATGGCATCCCTTCGTGAAATTGCGCACCACAGGGTGACGGGTGCGATGGGGTGGGCGGTTCAAGAGGTCGCCGGCCGCCGCTCAGCAGTCCGGCACGCCGGGTACCCGCTGCCAGTTGCCGCCCTGGACGAGGTAGGTCGCCGGCAGATAACCCCAGTAGCCGGGGCCGTCGTCGACGCTTTCGTCGGCGAGGGTGAACAGCCACCAGTCGTTCCGGTTCGCCGATCCGTCGGCGTTGTAGGTGACCGGGTTCTGATGCCCGATGTCCTGGCGCTGGCAGGTGTACCAATTGCTACCGGCATACATCCAGCTGTGCTGCGTGATGAGGGTCCGGCCGTAGACCGGGGCTTTCTGCCAGCTGTCGCAGTAGTAGACGGTGTCGACCACGTATCCCGACGGATACGTCTTCGGCTCGTAGCGGGCGGTGCAACTGCCCGACGTTGCACCGGCCGGGGCGGCTGTCCCGACACACGCCGCCACGAGGGCCAGCATGGTGGCGCCGCATGCGGCAAGACGCGTCAGTTTCATGGGCGTTCCTCTCCTGGAGACCGATGTGAGGGGAAGCGGCTCAGTGACGCCCGACACGCCGAACGGAAGGTCGCGTGCTGGGCGCACCGGCGCTGCTTCCGGTGGTGCACCGTCAGGCGGCGTAGCCCTTACCGCCGATGAGGGTCTCCAGGTCGTAGGTCGACATGGTCCACTGCCGGGGTACGTTGCCCCAGCTGGACCCACCGGCGCCTTCCGCGGCCGGGTCGTAGACGTAGACCGTGTCTCCGTTGTTGGCGTACCCGACGACCGTCACGTAGTGGAAGATCGTCCGGTTCTGGTTGGGATAGTTCGGCGGCGCCCCGGTGTAGCCGGCCGGGATCCACAGGTTCACCACCATGGGGTAGCCCCGGTCGATGTCGAACATCACGTCGTACTTGAAGAGGTTCCGCTGTGCCTGCGTCGGGTTCCAGTCGATGGTCTTGAACTCGTACCACCGGGTGTTTCCGGAATTGTTGAGTTCGGTTGCCACCTCCTGGGCGCTGTCCGTGCCGTCGCCGTCGGTCCCCATGTGATTGGCGTACGTCGTCTGGCTGTGCGGCGTGTAGCCGAGCCGGGACTGCAACGCCATCTGGACCGAGGCGGGGGCGCAGAAGTTGCCGTTCTCCTGCGGGTACCAGGAACGACCGATGAAGACGGTGCCGGGAAGGCCTCCGCCTGGTGGGTCGGCCAGGGCGGGTGAGGCCGGTGCGAGGACGGCGGCCAGCGCGCTGAACAGCACCAGGCCCATCATGGTGGCGCGACCTCGTGCGCGGCCTTGCTTGTTGCGTCGAAGCATGTTCACTCCCGTGTGACGTGTGACGTGTGACGTGTGACGTGTGGCGGACCGGGCTGGGCCTTCGTGCTTCGCCCTTGTCGTATGTGCCACAACCTCGCTCGCCTGGGGTTTGTGCGACAGGTGCGGGGGCGTCGGACAAACAACGCCGGACAAAGCAGGCGCGTTCTGGCGGGGGAAGGCCGTCATGATCCGGGGGCTCTAGCATGTCCAGGGGGTTCGTTGGGGCTCGTTGAAGTGGTCGTGTCGCGGTGCGCGTTCACGGCCGTTGGGGGGTTGTGGTGGGTCGTCTGGAGAAACCGGTGGATCCGGAGGCCGGCGAGGTTCAAGCGCTGGCCTGGCAGCTGCGGCAGCTGCGGCAGGGGGCCGGGAACCCGGGATATCGCCTGTTGGCCAAGCGGGTCCACTTCTCGGCGAGCACGCTGGCGGATGCCGCCAGGGGCGAGCGGCTCGCTTCGCTGGAGGTGGTGTTGGCCTACGCCGAAGCGTGCGGTGGTGACCGTGACGAGTGGCGGGCGCGATGGTCGGCGGCTGCGAAGGCTCGTGCGGCGGCCGGTACCAAGGAGTCCGGACACGACGACGAGGCGGGCGCGGGTGAGCGGGAGGCCTGCCCCTATCAGGGGCTGACGGCATTTCAGGCAGAGGAGGCGGCACGGTTCTTCGGCCGCTCGCAGCTGGTCGAGCGTTTGGTGGGCCGGGTCGAGCAGTTGTCGTTCGTCGCGCTGTTCGGGGCGTCCGGCAGCGGGAAGTCCTCGCTGTTGCGGGCCGGGCTGCTCGGTTCGATCGCCGCGCATCCGGAGGCGGCAGGGCGCTGGCGGATCCTGCTGATGACGCCGACCGCCCATCCGATCGAGGAATTGTCCGACCAGCTCGCGAAGTTGTCCGGCGCCGATGTGCACCGGATGTACGAGGATCTGTCGCAGGATCCGGCCGCTTTGGACCTCGCGATCCGCGGCGCCATGGCCACCGATCCGGAGGAGTGCCGGGCGCTGCTGGTGGTCGACCAGTTCGAAGAGGTGTTCACGCTGTGCACCGGCGAGGGCGAACGCGCACGGTTCATCGAGGCGCTGCTGGACGCGGCCCACGGCCCCGGACGCCGCACCACGGTGGTGCTCGGCGTGCGCGCGGACTTCCTGGCGCACCTCACCCAGCATCCCGGCCTGGCCGAGGCACTGGGAGACCAGGCGCAGCTGCTGGTCGGCCCGGTATCGGCCACCGACCTGCGGGAGATCATCGTCGGGCCTGCCGCTCATGCCGGGCTACGGGTCGAACCGGAACTGCTGGCGACGGTGCTCGCCGACGCCGCCGGGGAGCCGGGCGCGTTGCCGCTCGTCTCGCATGCCCTGCTGGAGACGTGGCGGCGGCGATCAGTGAACTCCCTCACCCTGGCGGGGTATCACGCCAGCGGTGGTGTGCGCGGAGCGATCGCCCAGACCGCCGAGCGGGTTCACGACGGGCTCAGCCCGGAGCAGCAGCAGATCGCCCGCAAGATCTTCCTGCGGCTCACCGCGCTGGGGGACGGCACCGAGGACACCCGGCGGCCCATCGTCCGCACCGAACTCGACGGCGTCGCGGATGCGCCGGTGGTCGCCGAGGTACTGGACCGGCTGGCCGGGGCCCGGCTGGTCGTGCTGGGGGACGGCACGGTGGAGGTGGCCCACGAGGCGCTGATCCGGGCCTGGCCCCGGCTGCACCGCTGGCTCACCGACGACCGGGCGAGCCTGCTCGTCCACCGCGGGCTCACCGAGGCCGCCCACGGCTGGCAGTCGTCGGACCGTGATGCCGGGGCGTTGTACCGCGGCGGCCGACTGGCGGCCGCCCGCGCCTGGGTCCAGGAGCATCCCGGGAACCTGAACGAGTTGGAGGACGCCTTCCTCGCGGCGGGCAACGCCGCGGAACACGCGGAACACGCCAGCGCCCGGCGCCGCACCCGCCTGCTCAAGCGTCTCGTCATGGGCATGGCCCTGCTCATGACCCTGGCCATGGTCAGCGGTTTCGTCGCCATGAGCCAGCGCACGGACGCCCGCCGTCAGCAGCAGGTCACGTTCGCCGATCAGCTCTCGCTGCGGGCCAGGAATCTGCTCGCCACCGATCCGGCGCTGGCCGGCCGGCTGGCGGTGGAGGCATACCGCTTGCACCCGGACACCGAAACCGGCGGCGGCCTGCTCAGCGCCGCCGCGGCACCCAGACCGGTCGTCCTCAACGCCGGTGGTCCGGCCGTCTACGCGCTGGCGTTCAGCCCGGATCACTCGGTGCTGGCCTCCGCGGCCGTCGACGGGACGGTCGGCCTGTGGGACCCGGTGCGGGGCGCCCTGATCGCCACGCTCGACGGGCACGCCGGACGCGTGATGGCCGTGGCCTTCAGCGGGGACGGGAACCGGCTCGCCTCCCTGGCGATCGCCGGGACGTCCGGATCCGTCACCGTCTGGGACACCCACACCCACCGCCAGGTGCGCCGGCTGGCCATCGACCACCCCGCCGCGGCCATGGCCTTCAGCTCCGACGGCGCGACGATCGCCGCCGGCACCGACACCGGCGGCATCGCCCTGTACGACCTCACTCACCCATCCGGTGCGCCGTCCGCAACACTGCGGAGCCACCAGCACACCGTGCTGTCCCTGGCGTTCAGTTCCGACCGTCAGTACCTCGTATCGGCGGCCGCGCAGGAAAGTCCCATCGTCTGGAACACGGCCACCGCAGCGGGCACCACCCTGCGCGGCGCCGATCATGTCGACTCGGTGGCGTTCGAGCCCTCAGGGCACCGCTTGGCGGCCGGGGCGGACGATCGAGGGGTGTATCTCTGGCTCGATGGCGACCTTTCGGCTCCGGCCACCTCCCTTGCCCTGCACGGTTCGTTCGGATGGGTGATCTCCGCTCCCGTCAACGACAAGATCGCGGTGGCGGACGAGAGCGGCACCGTCACCCTGCGGGACCTGCGGGGTGTCGAGCCCCCGCAGGCCTTCCGGGACCGGGGCCGAGTCGAGACGATGGCGGTGGCCCTGAGCCGCGACGGGTCGATCCTCGCCTCCGCCGGCTGGGACGGCGGCATCGTGCTGCACGACCTCCGCAACAAGCCGTTCGGCGGGTTCGACGCACAGGTCAACGATGTCGAGGTCAGCCCGGACGGACGCACGATCGCCTCGGCGGGCAGCGACGGATCCGTGCGACTGTGGGACAGCGCCGGGAAACCGGTCGGCGTGTTGGGAGATCAGCCCAACGGCGTGCAGGCGGTCGCCTTCAGCCCGGACGGTCACCTGCTCGCCGCGGTGTCCCGCAATCGCACCCTGACGATCTGGGACACCACCACCCGCCAGCCCGTCGGCCGGCCCGTCCAGATCCCCGCGGTCGGCGCCTCGACCGATGTGGCCTTCGGCCCTGGCGGCCGCTACCTCGCCGCGGCCACGCTCGGTCCCTATCTGTGGGACATGAGTCACCCGGCGTTGCCGCTTCCGGTGCCGCCCAAGAGCGCGCGCCTGGCCACGGCATTGGCGTTCAGCCCCGATGGGCGTCGCCTGCTGACCACCAGCGTCGGGGGATTCGTCAACGTCATCGACCTCGCGACCGGCGTCCAGGCAGACCGGTTCGACACCCGCCAAGGCGTGGTGCAGGACCTGGCGGTCAGCCCGGACGGCACGACCCTCGCCACCGCCGGCGACAGCCGTACGATCAAACTGTGGGACGCCGTGACCCACCGTCAGATCGCGGTGCTGAGCGGGCACAGCGCACCCATCCAGGTCCTCGCCTTCAGCCGGGACGGCCGCACCCTGGCCTCGGCCGGCGATGACCACACGGTAGTGACATGGGAGGTTGCCACCGGCCGCCGCATCGTCACCCTCACCGGCCACACCGGCACGGTCCGCGGCCTGGCCTTCACCGCCGACGGCGCCCTCGTCTCCGGCGGCCAGGACGGCAGGATCATCCGGTGGACCCTTGATCCCGGCGCGGCCATGACCCGCGTCTGCACCGTGGTCGAACGCGGCCTGAACCAGGATGAATGGGCGGCATACCTTCCGTCCCTTCCGTACCGGCCAACCTGCGACCGCCTCAGCGGCGTCACATCGCGCTGACCCCGCCCATCGGCCGCAGTTGGCGCAGGCCGAGGATCACTCCGATGCCGGGGAGTAGCGACAAGGCCGTGATGCGCGGGGTTCGGCGCGCACGCCCGGTTCAGGGCCGAGTACGGCGGCTGCTCGGAGCTCCCGCACTCGGATGACTTGGTGGTTGTCCGAAGGGAGGTTGGCGGACACCAACCGCGACAATCCGCGGCGCCAGGTGCGGCTGTCGTTCCTGGGCTGAGCGGGAGCGCTCACGTTGCGCGCATCTGCGGGCCGGCGGCGGCCCGGCGGCTCCACCTGCTGACACAAGCCCTGTCTATGGGATCCCATAAGGCTGCCTTATGAGGTCATAGGTCTGACCCGGCTACTAACTTAGGTTTGCCTTAGTTTAGGCTTCCCGGCGAGTCCGCCTGTTACCGCTCGAAGGGAACCTGATCATGCTTCGCCCTGTGCGGGTAGCAATTGTCGGAGCCGGCCCCGCCGGGATCTATGCCGCCGACGCGCTGCTGAAATCCCCGGCGGCCGTCGAGCCCGGTGTGTCCATCGACCTCTTCGAGCGGATGCCGGCCCCGTTCGGCCTGATCCGCTACGGCGTCGCCCCCGACCACCCGCGGATCAAGGGCATCGTCACGGCCCTGCACCAGGTGCTCGACAAGCCGCAGGTGCGGCTCTTCGGCAACGTGGACTACCCGGGTGACATCAGCCTGGACGATCTGCGCACCTTCTACGACGCGGTGATCTTCTCCACCGGGGCGACGGCCGACCGGGCGCTCGACATAGCCGGCAGCGACCTCGACGGTTCGTACGGCGCGGCGGACTTCGTCTCCTGGTACGACGGGCACCCGGACGTGCCGCGGACCTGGCCGCTCACGGCGGAGAAGGTCGCGGTCCTCGGGGTCGGCAACGTCGCGCTCGACGTGGCGCGCATCCTGGCCAAGACGGCGGACGAACTGCTGCCGACCGAGATCCCGCCGAACGTCCATGAGGGTCTCCGGGCCAACAAGGCCCTGGAGGTCCATGTCTTCGGCCGCCGGGGCCCGGCGCAGGCGAAGTTCAGTCCGATGGAGCTGCGGGAGCTGGACCACTCCCCGAACATCGAGGTCATCGTCGACCCCGAGGACATCGACTACGACGACGGCTCGATCGCGACCCGGCGTGGCAACAAGCAGGCCGACATGGTCGCCAAGACCCTGGAGAACTGGGCCATCCGCGACGTCGGTGACCGCCCGCACAAGCTGTTCCTGCACTTCTTCGAGTCGCCCGCCGAGATCCTCGGCGAGGACGGCCAGGTCGTCGGGCTGCGCACCGAGCGCACCGCCCTGGACGGCACCGGCAACGTCAAGGGCACCGGCACCTTCAAGGACTGGGACGTCAGCGCGGTCTACCGCGCGGTGGGGTACCTGTCCGACGAGCTGCCCAAGCTGCCCTGGGACGTCGCGTCGGGCACGGTCCCCGACCAGGGCGGCCGGGTGATCGAGGAGACCGGCGAGCACCTGCGGTCGACCTACGTCACCGGCTGGATCCGGCGCGGCCCCGTGGGGCTGATCGGCCACACCAAGGGCGACGCCAACGAGACGGTCGCCAGCCTGCTGGACGACTTCGCGAACGGCCGGCTGCACACCCCCGCCTCGCCCGCCCCGGAGGACGTGGAGGCGTTCCTCGGCGAGCGGAGCGTGCGCTTCACCACGTGGGAGGGCTGGCACCGGCTGGACGCCGCGGAGCGGGCGCTGGGCGAGCCGCAGGGCCGCGAACGCGTGAAGATCGTCGAGCGTGAGGACATGCTGGACGCGAGCGGCGCGTAGTCCGGCCGTCTCCCGCCGTCCGGCTCGTCCGGCGCAGCCCCGCGGCTCGGGGTGACGGGAATCGTCATAACCCTGTCCTTGCCGCCACATCCGGGGCGGTGACGATGAACCGGTGACCGACCACCGCATCGTCTTCGTCGCCCCGGACTTCCAGATCCTCGGTCTGACCGGGCCGCACGAGGTGTTCTCGCAGGCCGGACGGCACAGCCAGGCCGGGCCCGGCTACCGGATCGACGCCGTCGCGGCCGCCCCGGGCCGGTCGGGTCCAGCGGCGGGCTCGCCGTCACCCCGACGCTGACGTTCGACGAGTGCGAGGGGCCGATCGGCACCCTGGTCGCCGTCGGCGGCCCCGGTTTCCGGCGGGCGGCCCGGGACGCGGAGTTCGCCGGGTGGTTCGCCGCGGCCGCCCGGCGTTCCGACCGGGTCGCCTCCGTCTGCAGCGGTGCCTTCCTGCTCGCCGCGGCCGGGCTGCTGGACGGCCGGCGCGCCGTCACGCGGAACAGCCGCGCCGAACTGGCCGAGCGGTATCCGGAGGTGACCGTCGACCCCGACCCGATCTTCGTCAGGGACGGCGACGTCTGGACCTCGGCTCGCTGGCCGCGCGGGAGGATCCGGAGGCCACCGCCATCGGATGCCCGGCCGCGTGCAGCAGCTCCACGAACTCGCGCATCCGCGGGAAGACCGCGGTCGCGGTGGCCGCCAGGCGCAGATAGAGCCGGTTCTTGCCGTCCAGCAGCTCCTCCACCGGCGCCGACAGACCGTACTCGGCGCTCAGCGCCTCCAGCGTCTCCTTCGTGCCGATGCCGATGTAGCGCGCGTGCTGCTCCCAGCCGAAGTCCGTGACCCCGTGCGCGGCCAGCAGCCGGCGGCCCGCCTCCGTAGTTGGGCTCGCTGTCCACCAGCGTGCCGTCCAGGTCGAAGATCACCGCGGGGAGGGTCATGGTCCCCAGCATGCCGACCGGGCGATCACGGTGCCCGGTCCGCTCCGCTCCGCCCCGGCCCCTCGGCGCTCCGCCCCACCGCCTCGACCAGCGGCAGCACCCGGTGCGGCACGCGCTCGCGCAGCGCCACCTCGGTCCGGGTGCGGACCACGCCCGGGGTGCTGATCAGCCGCTGGACGACGTCCTCGAGATGCGCGTTGTCGCGGGCGACGACGCGGGTCAGCAGATCGCCGCCGCCGGTGACCGAGACCGCCTCGATGATCTCGGGCACCGCGGCCAGCGCGTCACCGACATCGTCCAGGTGCCCCTGGGTCACCTCGATGTGCACGAAGGCGAGCACCGGGTGGCCGAGCGCGGCGGGCGACAGCCGCGGGCCGAAGCCGGTGATCACGCCGTCGCGCTCCAGCCGGTCGATCCGGGCCTGGAGCGTGCCGCGGGCCACGCCCAGGACGCGGGCGTACTCACGCACGCTGGTGCGCGGCTGTTCCAGCATCAGCCGCAGGATGCGGGCGTCCAGCGCGTCGACGGCCATGGGCCACTGGTCTCCTTCTGGTCGATCATTGGGACTCATCACTGTACCAATGGCTCACCTTCGGCTGGCTCGTTTGAGCCATTGCCCCTGGTGATGCTTTCCTTGGCGTGACGATGGCGTTGCGGTCCTCCGCAACGCCTTTGCCATGTCCGCAGATCGAACGATGCCGAACAAGCTGAACAAGGGGCGGGGACCACCGACGTGAAGAGGATGTTCATCGCTCCGGATCCGGGACTCGCGCGGCTGCGCACCGCGTCCCGCGCGGTCCTGGGCATCGCGCTGGCGGTCACCTCCGCCCTGCTGGCGGGGCTGCCGATGCCCGCCGTGGCGGGCGGCGGGCTCGCCGCGCTGCTGGCGCTCTTCGTCGTCGGGGACGCCCGGGTCGGCCAGCAGGCGGTCACCACCGCCCTGATGCCCGTCGTCGGGCTCCCGGTCCTCGCGGTCGCCGCGTGCCTGCACACGGTCCCGTACGCCCGTGACGCGGTCTTCCTGGCCGTGGTCTTCGCCGGCGTCTACGCCCGCCGCTGGGGGCCGCGCGGCCACGCGCTCGGCGTGTTCGCGTTCATGATGTTCTTCATCTCCCAGTTCCTGCACGCCGTCCCGGCCGCGCTCCCCGAACTGTGCGGCGCCGTCGGCCTGGGCCTCGGCTCCGCCGCGCTCGTCCGCTTCGGCCTCTGGTGCTACGAGCGCCGGGCCACCCCGCCGCCCGTCGTCGCGCTGCCGCAGGCGCGCGGACTGCGCAGGATCACCACCCGCCAGGCCTTCCAGGCCGCCGCCGCGTCCGGCTGCGCCCTCGCGCTCGGCCAGGCGCTCTCCGAGGACCGCTGGTACTGGGCGGTCGGCACCGCGTGGTGGATCTTCGTCAACACCGCCCACCGCGGCGAGACGCTGGTCCGCGGCTTCCGCCGGGTGCTGGGCACCGTGACGGGCATCGCCGCCGGTCTCGCGCTGGCCCTGCCGCTGCACGGCGCGGGGGCGCCGACCGCCCTGCTGGTCGGGATCTGCGTCTTCGGGATCTTCTACACCGCGCCCGTGTCGTACAGCTGGATGATGTTCTTCGTGACCGTCATGGCGGGCTCGCTCTACGGGCTGCTGGGCATCCTCCACCCGGGTCTGCTGTGGCTGCGGCTGGAGGAGACCGCCGTCGGGGCGCTCGGCGCGGCACTGGCCGTGGTCGTGGTCCTGCCGATCAGCACGCACTCCGCCACCGACGCCTGGATCCAGCGCGCGCTGCACGGCGTGCGCGACTTCACCACCCAAGCCGCGCACCACCTGGCCGGCGGCCCCGGCGAGGACCTCGCGCAGCGCGCGAAGGAGCTCGACCTCGTACTCGGCAGGGTCAGGACCACCGTCGCCCCGCTCGTCCACCCGTTCAGCCCGCTGCGGGCCCGCCGGGCGCGGGCGCGCCAGGTGCTCGCCCTGCTCGACGAGTGCGCGGACCGGGTACGCGGCCTCGCCGCCGTTGTGGCCGACCCGGACGCGGGGCACGACGAGCGGCTGCTCGCGGCCTGCCGCCGCGTCGAGGAGGCCGTGCACCGGCTCGTGGCGCCCGGTGCGCCGCACGTCCCGGCGCAGCTCACCGTGGTCGCGGAGGCCGCCGAACACCCGCACGCGGAGCACGCGCTGGCGCACCTGCACGCACTGGAGGGGGCGCTCACCGAACTGGTCGCACCCCTGCGCGCGACTCCGCGCGCCCCTTTGGCCGCCTGAGCTGCGACGTGGACACGCGGACCATGTCTGAGGCATGTGCATCGGCCACGAACAGGATGGATCAGCCGCTCCACGGGTAGGACCTTGCGCATCGGAATTCCGCGGGCCGCAGCGGGATGCGGTCCGGGAGCCGAACATCTTGGGGAGTGCGCGGCGTGCTGAACTTTCTGCGACGGACCGACGTCAGGGCGCATCAGGAGCGGACGGTGGGGGCGGAAGTGCCGGTCGGGCGTCCGGCGCCCCGCCCGGTGGGACCGGAGCAGCGGGAAGCGCAGGCCGAGGTCTGGCCGCTGGCCAGGGAGTTCCTGCGGCAGCTGCACCGTGAGGAGGCCGACCCCGACGCCCTCGCCGCCCGTCTGACGCGGGTGCGGGCCGAGATCGACGCGACCGGCACCTACCGGCACACGAGACAGGAACTGGTCTTCGGCGCCCGGGTCGCCTGGCGCAACAACAACCGCTGCATAGGGCGGCTGTACTGGAACTCCCTGCACATCCGCGACCGCCGCCGGATCTCCGACGCCGCCGGCATCGCCGAGGAGTCGGCCGCCCATCTGCGCGCGGCGGCCAACGGCGGACGGATCCGGCCGGTCATCACCGTCTTCGCCCCCGACGCACCCGGCCTGCCGGGACCGCGGATCCACAACGAACAGCTGATCAGGTACGCCGGCTACCGGGGCGCGGACGGCGGGGTGACGGGGGATCCGCGCAACACCGGCATCACCGAAGCGGCCGAGCGGCTGGGCTGGCCGCGCGGACCGGGCACCGCGTTCGACGTCCTGCCGCTGATCGTCCAGGGACGCGGCGAACAGCCGCGCTGGTTCACCCTTCCGGCCGACGCGCTGTTCGAGGTGCCGATCGTCCACCCGGAACTGGAGTGGCTCGCCGAATGGGGCCTGCGCTGGCACGCCGTCCCGGCGATCTCCGACATGAGCCTGGAGATCGGCGGGATCCGCTATCCGGCCGCGCCGTTCAACGGCTGGTACATGGGCACCGAGATCGGGGCCCGCAACCTCGCCGACACCGACCGCTACGACCTGCTGCCGCGGTTCGCCCGGCGGTTGGGCCTGGACACCAGCAGCGACCGGTCGCTGTGGAAGGACCGCGCGCTCGTCGAACTCAACCGGGCCGTCCTGCACTCCTTCGACCGGGCCGGCGCCACCGTGACCGACCACCACACCGAGTCCCGCCGCTTCCTCACCCACGTCGACCGTGAGGAGCGCAAGGGGCGCAGCGTGCCGGCCGACTGGTCGTGGATCGTGCCGCCGATCTCCGGCTCGGCCACCGAGGTGTTCCACCGCTACTACGAAACGGGCGACCGCACCCCGGCCTATGTGCACCGCTCCGCCGCACCCCGCACGGAACCCCGAACGGGCCAGGGAACGTGTCCGGGATCGGTGTCCGTGTAGCCCCGCCCGTGCGGCCGGCCGCGCCGCGCACTAATGTCGCCGCAGCACACGTAGCAGGAGCGACAGGAGCAGTGGTGGCCGCGCACGCATACATCGGATCATTCACGTCGGCGGGCGGACGCGGCCTCACCACGGCCGCCGTCGACCCCGGGACCGGTGCGCTCACCGTGCTGGGGTCGGCGGCGGAGGTGGCGGACCCGTCCTTCCTGGCGCTCTCCGCCGACCGTGAGGTGCTGTACACGGTCAGCGAGACGTCCGAGGGCGGCGCCGCGGCCTTCTCGCTGGCGGATCCCGCCGCGCCGCGCCAGCTGGGCGGCACCGTGCCCGTACGCGGCAGCGCGCCCACCCACCTGTGCCTGCACGGGGGGCACCTGGTCACCGCCAACTACTCGTCGGGCAGCGTCAGCGTGCTGGCCCTCGACGCGGCCGGCGGCGGGCTCGGCGCGGTGCGCAGCGTGCTGGAGCACGAGGGCGACGGGCCGCACCAGAAGCGCCAGAGGGGCCCGCACGCCCATATGGTCCTGCCGGACCCCTCGGGTCGCTGGCTGCTCAGCGTCGACCTCGGCACCGACTCGGTGCGGGTGTGCGAGCTCGACACGGCCACCGGCGAGCTGGAGATCGAGCGGGAGCTCGGGCTGCGCTCCGGGGCCGGACCGCGCCATATGACCTTCCACCCGCGCGGTGACCGGGCGTACGTCATGAACGAGCTGCGGTCCGTCGTCACCGTCTGCCGGTGGGACGCGGCGGCCGGATCGCTGCGGCCGGTGACCGAGGTGTCGGTACTGCCCGAGGGCGCGGCGGGCCCGGAGAACCCCAACTACCCGTCGGAACTGGTCGTCTCGCCCGACGGCCGGTTCGCCTGGGCGGCCAACCGCGGCCACAACAGCATCGCGGTGCTCTCCCTCGACGAGTCGGGGGACCGGATGGAGCTGCTGGAGACCGTGCCCTGCGGCGGGGACTGGCCGCGCCACCTCACCGCCGACCCGTCCGGCCGCCGGCTGTACGCGTCCAACGAGCGGTCCGGCGACGTGACCTGGTTCGACATCGACCAGGAGACCGGCATCCCCAAGCAGGCCGGCTCGGTCGACGTGCCGGCCGCCTCCTGCGTGCTGCTGCGCTGAACGGCGTGGTGCCGCTTGAAACGGCGTGCTGCTGCGCTGAACGGCGTGGTGTGGCGCCGCGCTGAACCCGGCACAGGGACAGCGGACACAGCAGTGCGGGCGGCGCTGAACGCGCCGCCCGCACTCTTGGTGGAACGTCAGTGCACCGGGGCGCCCTGCGGGGCGATACCGAGCGCGGTCGTGTACTGGGCGACCACGAGCTTGCCCACCGCCGGGTAGGGGCCGAGCGCGTCGGCGCCGGAGCAGCCCGCCTCCTCGGCGGCGGAGTGCAGCAGCTGGGCGGCGACCTCGGGACCGATCAGGCACGGTGCGAGGGCGAGGTTGGTGGAACCGGAGGACCGCAGCTGCTCGGCGGCGCGGGCGATCGACCCGTCCACGTCCAGCGCGGCGGCCAGCACCGGAACCGCGAGCCGGGCCGCGAGCAGCAGACCGGTGACACCGGCCGCCTGTACGGCCTCCTCGCCGCCCACGGTGGCCAGGATGATGCCGTCGGCGGCCGTCGCGACGGTGAACAGCCGGGCGCGGTCCGCGCGGGCCAGACCGGCCTCGGAGAGGCGCACGTGCAGCGCCTCGGCGAGCAGCGGGTGCGGGCCGAGTACGTCGGTCACCTCGGCGCCGCAGCGGCTGTCGGTCACCGCCTGGCGGATCCGGCGGACCACCGACGCGTCGGGCCCGGCCAGCAGCGGGACCACGACGGCGGCGGGGGAGCCGTCAGGGCGCTCGGAGGCGGCCTGCGTGAGCACGGCCTCCAGCGCGGGGAACTCGGCGTCGTCCCCTTCGAGGTAGCCGATCCGCGGGTCCAGGCCCGACAGCTCGGAACGGGCGATGCTCATGACCTCTTCCGCCAGACTGCGAACGGCGGGGGTCGGGGTGCCGGGAACAGCGAGAACCAGCACCGGCGCGCCCTCGGGCGCGGCCAGGGGCTCCGGTCGGCGGTGGCGTCCCGGCTGGCGGGGACGCGGCATTCGAACGGGGAGGCCGGGTGCGGGGCCAGTGGCAGTGCTCATGGCGTCGCATGCTAATGCCTCGTGGTGCGCGGGTGTTCGGGTGGGTACGTCCTAGGGGGGACCTGTCCCGTTCCGTCCGAATTTCCTTCACGTTCGGTCACATTTGGCTGTGCGGATGCACGTGCATCGGGACGTGCAGCAGGGCGGGGTCCTCCGGCAGCGACAGCGTGCCCGAGGCGAGCGCGCCCGCGATGCGCAGGGCGCCGAGCAGCGGATCTCCGTCGGCGGGCACGAACTCCGCCGCGGGGAACACCTCGGGCGCCAGCTCACGCAGCGGGCCGAGCAGCGGCTCGCCCATCTTGAACAGACCGCCGGTCAGCGCCGTGCGGCACGAGCCGTTGGCGGTGGCGGTGATCGGACGTACGGCGGCGGCCGTCTCCAGGATGTGCCGGGCTGCCTGCCGCAGGATGTCCGCCGCCACCGGATCGGCGGCCGCGCAGCGGCCCACCGCCGGGGCGAACGAGGCGAGTACGGCCGGCCGGTCGGGCCGCGGGTACAACTGCCCCGGCAGGCCGTCGACCGGGCCGAAGAGGGCTTCCGCACGCTCCAGGAGCGCGGCGGAGCCGCCCGCCCGCCCGTCGTGGGCGCGCAGCGCGGCGTCCAGCCCCGCGCGGCCGATCCAGGCGCCGCCGCCGGCGTCGCCGAGCAGATGGCCCCAGCCGTCGGCACGGCGCCAGCCGGAGTCGTCGAGTCCGGTGCCGAGGGCGATCATGCCGGTGCCCGCCGCGACCACGACGCCGGGGCGCATGCCGAGGGCGCCCGCGTACGCGGTCACCGCGGCCGCGGCGAGGGCGAGCGCGCGCACGCCGAAGGCCTCGCGCAGCGCCCCGGGCAGCACGGCGCGCAGATCGTCGCCGAGGGTGGCCATGCCGGCGGCGCCGACCGCGGCCGCGATCAGCGTCTCCGCGCCCGCCGCCCGCATCAGTTCCCGCGCGGCGGGGAGCACTTCGTCGAGCAGGCTGTCGGCGTCGATCCCCCGGTCGGCGACCACGGCGGGCCGCTTGGAGGAGACGGTCGCGGACCTGGCGGTGCCGTCGGCACGGGCAAGGGACACCCGCACCCCGGAGCCGCCGGAGTCCACACCGAGGACCCAGCCGCCGGAACCGGCCATCGGGTCAGCCGAGCCCGCGGGAGTCCTGCTTGAGCGCGGTGTCCACCGTGAGTGCGGAGGCGACCACCATGCTCAGCAGCGGCTCGGAGAGCTGCCGGTGGATCTGCAGCACGTAGTTGTCCGCCGTGGTGAACATGGTCTTGGCCAGGCCCTCCCACGTCTTGGTGATGCGGGCGACCTCGGTGTCGGTGTGGTCGACGATCGCGAAGTTCCAGGCGCGCCAGTTCTCGGCCTTGATGGCGCCGATCTTCTGGCCGTTGACCTCGAACGAGAAGTTGATCTTGCCGATGGCGTTCTGCTGGACGATCTCGCCGAGGGTCTGGCCGTCCGGGCGCTGCACGATCACCTTGGACTTGATGAACTTCGCCGGGCGGGTGAGCAGCAGCTGCGGCTGTCCGTGGGCGTCCCGCACCTCCAGCTTGACCGAGAGGAACTGGTCGACGCTGGAGACGAAGCGCAGCACCTTGCGGGCCGTGCTCTGGCCGACCTGGCTCACCGAACCGAGCGAGCGGCCCTGCTGGTCGAACACGCTGTACTCGTTGTTCAGCTCGATCAGCTTGGCCTTCTGGTTCACCACCAGGATCGGCTCGTTGAACAGCGTGCCGCCGCCACCGCCGGCCGGCGCGACACCTGCCTGGTGCTGCACCTGGCGCTGCACCTTCGACGGGTCGTGGCCGCCGTCGACGTTCAGCTCCCAGGCGTTGCTCGTCTGCTGCTGGGGCACCTGGCCCGGCCGGCCGGTGTTCGTGTGCTCGGTCCACTGGGATCCGTCCCAGTAGCGGAGCAGGTCAGGGGTGCCTTGCGGGTCCGCGTACCAGCCCGCAGGAGTATTCGAATGCGTCGTCACCCGGGCAGCGTACAGTCCGGCTCCGTCAGGGCAGGCGCCAGTCCACGGGATTGGCCCCGAGTCCTGTCAACAGGGCGTTGGCCCGGCTGAACGGCCGGGAGCCGAAGAAGCCGCGGTCCGCGGACATGGGTGACGGGTGCGCCGCTTCGAGCGCCGGCAGGTCGCCGAGCAGCGGACGCAGATTGCGGGCGTCGCGCCCCCAGAGGATCGACACCAGCGGGGTGCCGCGCGCCACCAGCGCCCGGATCGCCTGTTCGGTGACCTCTTCCCAGCCCTTGCCCCGGTGGGCCGCGGGCTTGCGGGGCGCCGTGGTGAGCGCCCTGTTGAGCAGCAGCACGCCCTGCCGCGTCCACGGCGTCAGGTCCCCGGTGGCCGGCCGGGGAACGCCGAGGTCGGTGCCGAGCTCCCGGTAGATGTTCTCCAGGCTGCCGGGCAGCGGGCGCACCTCCGGGGCCACCGAGAAGCTCAGCCCCACCGCGTGGCCGGGCGTGGGGTACGGGTCCTGACCCACGATCAGCACCCGCACCTCGTCGAACGGCTGCTGGAACGCGCGCAGCACATTCGGCCCGGACGGAAGGTAGGTGCGGCCCTGGGCGATCTCGGCGCGCAGGAAATCTCCCATCGCGCCGATCTGCCCGGCGACCGGCTCCAGGGCCTTCGCCCAGCCGGCCTCGACGATTTCGTTCAACGGTCGCGCTGTCACGATCCGTCACTCTAGTGGCTCAGTCGATGACGGCCGCACGCACACACAGCACGTCGGGGAGATGGGAGACGGCGAGCTGCCAGCTGTCGCCCTCGTCCGCGCTCGCGTACACCTCGCCGTTGCGGTTGCCGAAGTACACCCCGGCCGGATCCTCGTCGTCCAGGCACAGCGCGTCCCGCAGGACGGCGCCGTAGTGCGGCTCCTGCGGCAGTCCCTGGGAGAGCGGCGCCCAGGTCCCCCCGGCGTCCTCGGTCCTGAAGACCCGGCAGCGCAGGTCCGGCGGCAGCCGGTGGGCGTCCGCGGTGATCGGGAAGACATAGGCGACACCGCCGCGGCGCGGATGGGTGGCGATGGTGAAGCCGAAGTCGGCGGGCAGGCCGGCGCCGATCTCCGACCATTTCGCCCCCGCGTCGTCACTGCGGTAGACCCCGCCGTGGTTCTGCAGATACAGCCGGTCCGGGTCCTCGGCGTCCTGCGCGATCTTGTGCACGCACTGGCCGAACTCCGGGAACCGCTCGGGCTGGAAGGTGCACTGCACCCCGGTGTTGGACGGTGTCCAGCTCGCCCCGCCGTCCAGCGAGCGGTAGACCCCGCCGGTGGACACCGCGACGGTCACCGCGTCGGCGTTGCGGGGGTCGGTCACCACGGTGTGCACGGCCTGGCCGCCGAACCCGGCGTTCCACTCCGCCCGTTGCGGGTGCTCCCACAGGCTGCGGACGAACGCGAAGCTCTCACCGCCGTCCTCCGACCGGAACAGCGCGCCCGGCTGGGTGCCCGCGTACACCACGTCCGGGGCGGCGGGTCCGGCCGGATGCAGCTGCCACACGCGCTCCAGCGAGGTGCCGGTGTCCTCGGGGAACTTCACGGCGGGCCGGGCGGGTTCGTGCCAGTTCGCCCCCAGGTCGTCGGAGCGGAACACCGACGGCCCCCAGTGCGAGCTGTCCGCCCCCACCAGCAGTCTGGGCGTATCGCGGCGCGTGTCGATCCCGATGGAGTACACCGCCTGCATCGGGAAGTGCGGGCCGCCGAAGTCCCACTCCCCGGCGCTGTTCCTGCGGCCGAGGAAGAGACCCTTCTGGGTGCCCACTGCGAGCAATACGTCGTTCATGGCACGTCGCCTCCAGGATGGAATGTGTCCGACATCACAGAGTCTCCACCCCGCCACTGACAATGGCTCGCCGCACGGAGTTCCCGCAGGTCGGTGCCGCGTCCTCCGCCCCGTTCGACCGCCGCCGAGTGGCGGCGCTACTTCGAGGTCAACGTGCTGACCGCGGTCCGGATGACCCGCGGCTGTCTGCCCGGCATGGTGGAGCGTTCCTGGGGGCCCTGGTGTGGGTGGGGCCGGCGATCACGGAGTTGACGGTGACACCGGTGCCGGCCGCCTCCTTCGCGAAGCCCCGGGAGGCCGCGAGCAGCGCCGGCGGCGCGGTCCGGGTCGACGGCGGATACGTGGACTCGATCGTCCCGTAGCGCTGTCCTCCGCCCCCGGACCGGCCGGACCGGGGACGGAGGGCGGGTCTCAGATGGCCCATCCGTACTGGTCGGGAACGCGGGATTCCGCGCCCAGTTCGCGCGCCGCGCGCAGCGCCCAGTGGGGGTCACGCAGCAGTTCGCGGCCGAGCAGGACGGCGTCGGCGCGGCCGGAGGCGATGATCTCCTCGGCCTGCCGGACATCGGTGATCATGCCGACCGCCGCCACCGGCAGATCGGTCTCCGTCCTGACCCGCTCGGCGAAGGACACCTGGTAGCCGGGGCCGGTCGGGATCCGGACCTTGGGGACGTTGCCGCCGGTCGAGACGTCGAGCAGGTCGACGCCGTGGGCGCGCAGTTCCTTCGCCAGCCGGACGGTCTCGTCCGCGGTCCAGCCCTCGCCGGTGCCGTTCTCCGTCAGCCAGTCGGTCGCGGACACCCGGAAGAACACCGGCAGCTCCGCGGGCCACACCGCGCGCACCGCGTCGACGACCTCCAGCGCGAGGCGGATCCGGTTCTCGAAGCTGCCGCCGTACTCGTCGGTGCGGTGGTTGCTGTGCGGGGAGAGGAACTCGTGGATCAGGTAGCCGTGCGCGCCGTGCACCTCGACGACCTGGAAGCCGGCCGCGAGCGCCCGCCGGGCCGAGTCCGCGAACCGCTCGGTGATCTCCCGGATCTGTTCGACGGTCAGCTCCCGCGGTACGGGGTGGCCGTCGGCGAACGGCGCCGGGCTCGGGCCCGCGGGCTGCCAGCCGTGGTTCTCCGCGCCCACCGGGCCGCCGCCGCGCCAGGGCCGGTCCGTCGACGCCTTGCGTCCGGCGTGGGCGAGCTGGATGCCCGGAACGGTGCCCCGCTCCTTGAGGAAGCTGGTGATCCGGCCGAACGCCGCCTGCTGCCGGTCGTTCCACAGCCCGAGGTCGGCCGGGCTGATGCGGCCCTCCGGGCTCACCGCCGTCGCCTCGGTGAGGATCAGGCCCGTGCCACCGGTCGCCCGGGCGGCGAGGTGCGCGAAGTGCCAGTCCTGCGGTACGCCCTGCTCCGGACCGTCGACCGCCGCGCTGTACTGGCACATCGGTGCCATCCAGACGCGGTTGGGGATCGTCAGGGACCGCAGGGTGTAGGGCTCGAACAGTGCGCTCATGGCGCTCTCCTCGTCATAGGGCTCACCGGATCGACTCACCGGACGCCTTCTACGATAGCCATCGTAATACGGCGGATGTCAAACTACGAGAGAACTCGTACTATGGACGCATGACACCGCAGACCGCCCCCGCCGCCCGTGCGCTGGCGCACCCGGAGCGCACGGCCATCCGCCTCGAAGGCGTGCTCCATGCGCTGTCCGACCCCATGCGGCTGCATGTGGTGCGCACCCTGGCCGCCGCCGAGACCGAGCTGGCCTGCTCCGATGTCGAACTGCCGGTCAGCAAGTCCACCACCACGCACCACTTCCGGGTGCTGCGCGAGGCCGGGGTCATCGAGCAGAACTACCGGGGCACGTCCAAGATGAGCGGCCTGCGCCGCGAGGATCTGGACGCGCTGTTCCCCAACCTCCTGGACTCGGTGCTGGCGGCGGCCGAGGGACAGTGCGAACGGATCCACCCAGGAGCGACCGCCGCCCGTTGAGGCCGCCTCCCGGTTCGGGTCAGGCGGCCAGTCGCGCGGCGGCCAGCAGCCCCGCCCAGTCCTGGATCTTGACGGTGCCCCGGTCGAGCGACCGGCCCAGCGCCATCTCCGCGGCCTCGATCGACAGCCAGCCCGGCCACGCCACCGGATCGCCGCCGCCCGACCGCAGCGCCTCCAGCGGATCGCGGGGGAGCGACCTGGCCAGCAACCGCGGTACGTCCTCGAGCAGCGCCGCCACCGTCTGCTTGGCACAGGGCCGGTTGGTGCCGATCACCCCGGTCGGCCCGCGCTTGATCCAGCCGGCGACGTACTCCCCGGGCGAGGGCACGCCGTCCCGCAGCACCCGGCCGCCGTCGTTCGGCACCACCGCGTGCCGTTCGTCGAACGGCAGACCGGGCAGCGGCACGCCCTGATATCCCACCGAGCGCAGCACGAGCTGCGCTTCGATCTCCTCCGACTGCCCCGTCCCGCGCACTCCGCCCAGCCCGTCGGGCAGCGTCCGCTCGAAACGGACGCCCGACACCCGCCCGTCACCGAGGAGTCCGGCCGGACGCAGGAAGAACCGCAGATGGATCCGGCGCGGCCGGCCCTCCGGGACCCGCGTGGTCCATTCGCGCAGCACCTCGACATTGCGACGGGCCACGGCGGGCAGCGCGGAAGGGTCGGCGTACCCGGGATCGAGCGCCAACTCGTGGGCGTGCACGATGACATCGGCGCCGGACAGGCCGCCCAGCTCGCGCAGCTCCTTGGTGGTGAACTTCGCCTGTGAAGGACCACGCCGCCCCACCATGTGCACATCGGTGACCTGGCTGGCGTCCAGCGCGGTGAGCGCCGACTGCGGGATGTCGGTGTGCCGCAACTCGTCCGCACCGCGCGCCAGTACCCGGGCCACGTCGACCGCGACATTGCCGACCCCGATCACCACCGCCGACCGGGCCAGCAGCGCGAACTCCTCCGGCGGTTCGTCCGGGTGGGCGCTGTACCAGGAGACGAACCGGGTGGCGGAGTAACTGCCGGGCAGATCCTCGCCCGGTACGCCCAGCCGCCGGTCGGCGGCGGCGCCGAAGCAGTAGACCACCGCGTGGTAGAGCTCGCCGAGCTGCTCGGGGCCGAGCGCCGGCCCCACCTCGACATTGCCGAGGAAACGCACCCGCGGGTCCTCCAGCACCTGCCGCAGATTGCCCTGCAGGGACTTGATCTTCTCGTGGTCCGGCGCCACTCCGTAGCGCACCAGGCCGTACGGGCACGGCAGCCGGTCGAGGACATCCACCGCCACGTCCGGCACGGTGGTCTGACGGGTCAGCGCCTCGGCCACGTACACGCCGCTGGGACCTGAACCGACTACTGCGACACGAAGCACGAGCTGGCTCCTTCCGCCGTGGACGACCTGGCGCGCGATGGAGAGCGGGCTCCCGGCGTCATACGGCCCCTCCCCCAGCTACCGCTGGGAGGGGCCCCCAGGCGTTGTCGTCGGTCGACGACGCTCCGCGTCGTCTCCCTCCTCCGCCTTGGATCCGGAGCCGCATGACGCCGCTCGCTGATCCGCCCTCCATCGCGCGCCAGGTCGTAAGCCCAGCATGCGCCATCCCCGTGCGTTGCGGGAGTGGCGCGCAGCTCGCCGCGCAGGGGGGGACCCTCAGGGCAGTGGTGAGCGCGCCGGGCGGCGGGTGTCCGCCGCGGCCAAGGGTCCGGCGTCGGCGGGCGGCGGAACGCCCAGTTCCCAGTCCAGGCCGTACCTGGTGAACAGCTCGGCCCGCAGCCGCGGCAGCGGCATCGGGACGCCGGGCACCAGGAGCGCGACCACCGCGCCCATCAGGAGCGCGCGCATCATCGGGTACTCCGTCCCGGGATCCTCCGCGCCCCACCGCACGACCGTGTCCTGCAGCAGTGCGGCGAGCCGCTGCTGCTCGGAACACTGGATGAAACCCTCGGCCTGCAAGATCGACGCCATATGCGTGCGCATCAATTTCGTGTGCGTCTGGGTCAGGCCCAGAATCGCGTCGATGGCCCGCGCCATCCGCTCCTGGCCGTCCTCGGTGCGCGGCTCCCGTTCGAGTGCCGCCGCCAGCTCCAGATGCATCAGGCGGTGCACCGCGGACTGCACGAGCTGGCGTTTTCCCGGAAAGTAGTACGACACCAGGCCACGCGCGGTGCCCGCCCGGTCGGCGATGTCGGCGAGGGTGGTGGCCTCGTAGCCGCGTTCCTCGATCAGTTCCACCGTCGCCTGGAGGAGCCGTTCCCGGGAACGCCGCCGCATCTCTTCATTGACCGATGCGCTTCGGGGAGACATGCTTTACTCCTGCGTTGACTGGCTCTCAGCCAATATACTCAACGCACCCCCGCCGGGCCTACGCGGCCATGCGGGGAACGGGGGCCTGGATCGGCGCCCGGCGGCGCGGGGGACCGCCGGGCGTCGACCCGGTCACAGCGCGTCGGCGCCGGAGAACCGGTCGCCGGTCAGGACCGGTGCCGTGGCGGCCTGGGGAAGAAACCGCTGGTACGAGCGGTGTACTCGGCGAATCCCGGGCGGCGCTCCATATGCCGCTCCAGCATCGGCTTACCGCTCCCGCGAAGCAGCAGAAAGCTCATGACCAGCGGCGACACCAGCGTGACGACCACCAGCGGGGTCGAGCAGGCGAGCAGGAACAGCCCCCACCAGACGCAGAAGTCACCGAAGTAGTTCGGGTGCCGGGTCCAGCTCCACAGCCCGCGGTCCATGATCGCGCCGCGGTGCGCCGGATCCCGCTTGAAGCGGGCGAGCTGGAAGTCGCCGACGGACTCGAAGAAGAACCCCACCAGCCACAGCGCCACCCCGGCCGACGCGAACCCGTTGAGCGCGCCGGGCACGTACATGGCGAACTGGACGGGAAGCGACACCACCCACACCAGGACCGCCTGCAGCAGGTAGACCATGCGCAGCGCGTAGAGGTTCCGGCTGCCGGGCGCGCGCGACAGCAGCCGGTCGTAGCGCGGATCCTCGCCGTGGCCCCAGCCGCGCAGGCCGATGTGCACGGACAGCCGCAGTCCCCATGCCGCCGTCGCGATCAGGACCAACAGCCGCCGGCCCTCGTCGCCGTGGCCCGCGGACAGTGCGTACGACACCGCCGCCACCCCGGCGAAGGCCGTTCCCCAGGCCACGTCCACGACCCGGTGCAGGCCCTTCGCCGCGCCGGCGGCGAAGGCTGCGAGGAGCACCGCCAGGGCCGCGCCGGCCGAGGCCGCGAGACAGGTGGCGAAGTCGCCCCACGGAAAATCGTTCACAGGGTGCCCGCCGCGCCGCGCACCAGCAGCAGTTGGCGCACATCCAGGTAACCGGATCGGAATCCGGCCTCGGAGTAGGCCAGGTAGAAGGTCCACATCCGGCGGAAGGTCTCGTCGAACCCCAGCTCCGCCACCTCCGCGGCCCGCTCGGTGAAGCGCTCGCGCCACAGCTCCAGCGTCCGGGCGTAGTGCGGCCCGAACCCGGTGTCCTCCGCGATCCGCAACCCCGTGTGGCGGGCCAGGACCTGCTCGACGGCGGTCACCGACGGCAGCAGGCCGCCGGGGAAGATGTACTTCTGGATCCAGGTGAAGGTGCGCCGGGAGGCCAGCAGCCGGTCGTGCGGCATGGTGATGGCCTGCAGGGCGATCCGTCCGCCGGGCGCCAGGAACCGCTCCAGCGCACGGAAGTACACCGGCCAGAACTCCTCGCCGACCGCCTCGACCATCTCCACACTGACCACGGCGTCGTACTCACCGCGGATCTGCCGGTAGTCCCGCAGCAGCACCGTCACCCGGTCCTCATACCCAGCCTCGCGGATCCGCAGCCGGGCCAGCTCGCGCTGCTCCCGCGACAGGGTCACCGTCACCACCTCCGCGCCGCGTTCCGCGGCCCGCAGCGCCAGCTCGCCCCAGCCGGTGCCGATCTCCAGCAGCCGGGTGCCGGGCCGCACGGCGGCGAGGTCCAGCAGCCGGTCGATCTTGCGGTGCTGGGCGACGGTCAGCGGCTCGGCCCCGGTGGGGGAGCGGACGTCGGCGGGCTCGCCGTCCGGCGGGAACAGAGCCGCCGAATACGTCATCGACTCGTCCAGGAAGAGCGAGAACAGGTCGTTCGACAGGTCGTAGTGGCGGCTGATGTTGCCGCGCGCCCCCACGACCGTGTTGCGCTGGGCCGACGGCCGCCGCAGTGCCCACGCGCCGCGCAGCCGCTGCAGCGGAGCCGGGACGAGCGACCCGACCTGCGAGGCGAGCACGGTCAGCACTCCCACCAGGTCATCGGAGTCCCATTCGCCCGCCATGTACGACTCGCCGAAGCCGACGAGTCCCGACGTGGCGATCCGCGCGAAGAAGGCGTCGGGCCGGTGCACCCGCAGCAGCGGGGCGTCCGGGTCCGCCGACCCGGCCGGTGCGCGGCCCGGCAGAGCGAGGCGCAGCGGCAGACGGGCCACGGCCCGCCGCACCAGGTGCTCGGCGACGGCCGCGCGGACCGGAGCGCCGGGTACCCGGACGACGTCCGGCCAGAGTTCCGGGTTCACCGGCAGGCCGCGGGCCAGGGGCTGACGGGACTCCGGCGGACCGGCCGCCGACGGACGGGAAAGGACCGGACGGGAGAGGATCGGACGGGAGAGGATCGGACGGGAAACGGGGGCAGTCACTGCACACCCTCCTGGGGTCGGTGCGGGGGACGGGGCCGCACGGGCAGGCCGCGCAGGTACAACAGGACGCCGTGCATCCGGATGAGCGCGGACACGGTGGCCGTCGACCACGGGTGCCGCACGGTGGTCCGCAGCAGGCCCGCGGTGGTCGCGGGGCGCCGTTCGCCCCGCAGCGTCGCGGTGAACGGCCGGGTGCCGGCCCGCTCCAGATGGACCGTCAGAGCGAGTCGCGCGCCGGGTTCCGGCAGCTGCATGCGGTACTCGCCGTCCACCGGGAAGAACGGCGAGACGTAGAAGTCCTTCGCGGTACCGGCCCGGCCCGCGGTGTCCGGGCGCAGCAGGTAGCAGTGCCGTTCGCCGTAGGTGTTGTGCACCTCGGCGACGACACAGGCCGTCGAACCGTCGGATCTGTGGCACCAGTAGACGGTCAGCGGGTTGAAGACATGGCCGAACACCCGGGCCGCGGTGAGCATCAGCACCCGCCCGCCGGGCGGCTCCACCCCTTCCGCCGCGAGGAAGCGGTCGAGTCCCGCGCGGATGTCCGGTGCCGTGCCGCCGAAGTGGTCACGGGCCTCGAAACGGGCCAGCGGGCGCAGCGGGCGCGGCAGCCGGGGCAGCGCGTCCAGGTCCACCAGCCAGAGATACGTACGGTGCCGGAAGGAGTACCGCAGCGGGGCGGTGCGCACGTGCGACACCACGCACTCGTACAGCGCCGCGGTCACCACCGGACCCCCAGCGCCGCGGCCGCCGCGACTCCCGAGCGGCAGCCGTCCTCGTGGAATCCCCAGCCGTGGTAGGCCCCGGCGAAGGTGGTGACCGGGCCGTTGAGCTCCGGAAGCCGCCGCTGGGCGGCGACCGAGCGGGTGGTGAAGACCGGGTGCGCGTAGTCCATGCGGTCC
This sequence comes from Streptomyces sp. SID13666, assembly GCF_010548325.1. Taxonomy (NCBI): domain Bacteria; kingdom Bacillati; phylum Actinomycetota; class Actinomycetes; order Kitasatosporales; family Streptomycetaceae; genus Streptomyces; species Streptomyces sp. SID13666. Next base: position 114,586 of record NZ_JAAGLX010000012.1, read on the forward strand.
AGCACCCGGGCCGGGTCGACGAGCCGCTCGCCCCCCAGGGTCACGACGTACTCCTGCGGGGTGTCGAGCCGCTGCAGCCGCGTCATGTCGTAGCTCACCAGGACCCGGTCGGGGGTGGCGCCGCACGACGGCAGCAGATAGTTCCAGCAGCCGCGGGCGCCGCTCGCCCGGGGCAGCACGGAGGCGTCGGTGTGCAGCAGCGCCGGATTGCGGGAGTAGGAGAACGCGCCCAGCACCTCGGACTCCGCGGGCGTCGGGTCGGCGAGCAGCCGCAGCGCCTGATCGGGGTGGACGGCGACGACCACGGCGTCCGCGGTGTGCTCGGCGCCGTCGCCGGTCCACAGCCGCACGCCGCCGGGACGGCGGGTGAGCGCGTGCACCGGGGCCGACGTGTGCACCGTGGTGACCTGCTTGGCGATCCGCCGGACGTATTCGTGCGAGCCGCCGGTGACGGTCCGCCAGGCCGGCGCCCCGGTCACCGAGAGCATCCCGTGGTTGTCCAGGAAGCGGAAGAGATAACGGGCGGGATAGCCGGCGGCCTGCTCCGCGCCGCAGGACCACACCGCGGAGACCAGCGGCGTCATGAAGTGCGAGACGAAATACGGCGGGAAGCGCCGTTCGGCGAGGAACTCGCCGAGGGTCGGCTCCGGTCCGTCCGCAGGCCGTGCCAGCAGTTCGCGGGCCGCCCGGTGGAAGCGCGGCACCTGTGCGAGCAGCCGCAGATAGCGGACGTTCGCCGCGTTGCCGGGGCGCGCGAACAGCCCCGCCGCGCCGCGGGCTCCGGCGTACTCCAGACCGCAGCCGTCGCAGCGCACCGACATGCTCATGTCGGTCTCCTGGGTGGCCACGCCGAGTTCGGCGAAGAGCCGCGTCAACAGCGGGTACGTACGGCGGTTGTGCACGATGAAGCCGGTGTCGACGGCGAACGCCCGGCCGCCGTCAGCGGCCACGACGTCGTGGGTGTCGGCGTGGCCGCCGAGCCGGGCGTCCGCCTCGAACAGCAGGACATCGTGCGTCCCGCGCAGGACGTATGCGGCCGTGAGTCCGGCGATCCCGCTCCCGATGATCGCGACCCGACGTCGTTCCGTCATCACAGTCCGCCCTCCTCACGCCCGCATGTCCTGTGAGGTATTCGGAGCGGCGGCCGGTGCGGATTGGTGGATCTACAGCAGATCGAGAATCTTCCGCAGACCGTCCGGCCGCTCATCGGCCGGCAGATGGTCGACGAGGTGCACCGGGCAGCCCAGCGCGGCGGCGCCCGTGTCGGCCCGCCGGTCGTCGCCCACCATCGCGACCTGCGCGGGAGGCAGTCCCAGCGCCTCACAGGCGATCGTGAACAGCCGGGGGTCCGGCTTCTGGATGCCGTGTTCGAAACTCAGCACATACGCGTCGACGAACGCGTCGAGTCCGTGGGCGCGGAAGACCGGCCGCAGGTCCCAGCCGATGTTGCTCACCACGGCCACGGCGGTCCCGCGCCCGCGCAGTTCCCCCAGCACCTCGGCGGCGTCGGGGTAGGGCGTCCAGGCCGCCGGCGTCATATGGCGGTCGTACAGGGCGTCGTAGACGTCCCACGGCAGCTCCGCCTGCCGGGCCATGCCGGTGAACGCGGCCCGGTGCTGTTCCGCGCTGCGGTCCCGCTCCTGCCAGACCTCCCGCAGCGCTTCGGGCACCGCGCTCGGATGCGCGCCGCCGGGCAGCGCCCCGGCCCGCTCCAGCCGCTCCGCGTACCGCGCGGCCTGTCCGGCGGGAACGTCGTGCCCGGCCGCGGTGAGGACCGCGTCCAGCCAGCGCCCGGCTGGTTCGATTCTCATCAAGGTCCCGGAGAAGTCGAACATGCATCCCTTGATCACCATGGCGCCATTCTCCGGAACGGGCCGGGGAAGGAGCCGCCAGGGGCCCGGAAGGAGCGGTTCCGGTGGGCTACGCGAGAGCGCTGAGCCCCGGAACGAACGCGATCAGGAGCGGAACAGCCGGGACGAGGAGCGCGGTCGCGGTCAGTCCGGCCCGGCGTACCGGAGCCAGCCGCGGCGCCGGGTCCAGCAGCCGGTGCACCCGGCGCGGCAGTTCGGCGAGCGGGGTCGGGCAGGGGCCGAACACCCCGCGGTCCTCGTTGAGCTCGACCAGGGCCAGTGCCGTGGTGAGCCGGCCGAAGCGGCGGGAGGCGGTGTCGTCGGCGGACAGCTCGATCAGCCGGTGCACCTGGTCGCGGAACCCGGCGAAGACCGGGACCTGCGGGAAGCCGGAGGCCAGCGCGCCCGCGCAGTGCAGCAGCACATCGTGCCGGGCACGGACGTGGCCCTGTTCATGGGCGAGCACGGCGTCGAGCTGGCGGCCCTTGAGCCGGCGCAGCGCGGCCGTCGTGACGACCAGCTGCGGCTGCGCGCCCGACAGCCACCAGGCGTCGGGCCGGTCACCCTCCAGCACCACCAGCCGGTCACCGGCCGGCGGCTCCTCGCCGGGCAGCCGGGGGGAGCGGACGAGCAGTTCGGCACGCCGCTGACGGCGCCGGGCCCGCGCCCCGCGCACCTCGCGGGTGAGCATCGCGGCGGTCCACACACCACCGCAGGCCAGCAGGACCGCCAGCGATCCGGCCCAGCGCCCGTAGCCGGGCAGACCGTACGCGTCCACGACACCGTGCGGGGCGAAACCGAACAGGTGCCAGCGGACCGCGGCCGAAGCGGCGGCGGCGCTGAGCGCCATCGCCAGGACGCAGCACAGCAGGACGGCGGCGACGACGCACTGCCAGACCCACAGGGCCAGCACGGGTTCGCGCTCCGGCCAGGCGGCACGGGACAGCAGGCGCGGCGTCATCGCCGCCGCCAGTGCGCCGACCACCAGCAGCACGAACGGGACCGTCATGCCGCTCACCCTAGGAGGCCCCGGGAGCCCCGGGTACGGTCCGCCGTCCGAAGTGATGCACGCCTCACCCCGTCCCGCCCCGCCTCGCCCGCCGGCCGGTGCCCGGCCGGCGCGGGACTCGGCCGGGCGTACGAGCCTTCGTCGCTATGGGTGACGTGGGGCGGCAGCCGGTCGCGTCGTCCGACGCACCGGAAACGCACGACTACGGTGCGTCATGCGGGCCGATCATCGGAACGGCTCGCCCTCGATTTGCCCACGACCCTGTCCGCGACGACCTCATCGAACTGGAGGCGTGGTGTGCCGTATCGGTGCCCTGCTCGCCGTCCTCGCTCTTTCCTTCGTCACGTTCCTCGGGGGTGCGTCCACCGCTCAGGCCGATTCGGCTCCTGAGGGGCAGCCCGTGGCGTTCAGCCTGCCCGCCTCGCTCGACCTGCACGACGGCACCGTCCAGAAGTTCAACGGCACCTACTACGCGTACGGGACCGCGTACGCCTGCGGGTTCCACTGGCAGGTGGCCAACACCCCTTGGTGCGGCTTCAAGGTGTCCACCGCTCCGTCGCTCCTGGGACCCTGGTCCACTCCCCAGCTGCTGTTCGGCCCGAACGACATCGATCCGTACACCGGGCAGACCTGGCAGGTGGAGTGCGGCGGCACCGGCGCGGGCTGTTTCAACGCGCGGATGATCCAGCGCAGCGGCTGGGGCGCCGGCGACGGGGCGTGGATCCTGTGGTTCAACTCCCCGGCGGACTTCAACCGTGACCGGTCCAACGCCTACAACGCGATGGGCTGCAACGGCCCGGCCGGCCCCTGCGGTCCCACCGCCGGCGCGCCGAACGGCTCGTACACCAAGCCCAGCCTGAAGTTCTGCACCGGTAACGGGGACATGGGCTTCATCGACTCCGTCACGCCGGGTGCCGCGCCCGCTCTGGTGTGCACGATGCCCGGTGCGCTGTCCCTGTCCATCGAGGAGCTCAACGCCGCGGGCGTCGGCGGTTCCGGATCGGGCGGGGTGACCGTCGCCGGACTGAAGAACATCGAGAGCCCGGGCGGCTGGTACGACCGGGCCAGCGGGCAGTACTTCCTCACCTACTCGGACCCGGGCTGCGGTTACTGCACGGGCACCGGTACCGGCTACGCCACCACCACGAACCTGTACGGGACCTGGGTCGCGCCCCCCAACCTCGGGTTCGGCCAGCCCGCGAACGGCCGCCGCCTCATCTCCGCCAACAGCTGTGGCGGACAGTCCCGCACGGTGTCGGTCGTCGACGGGCAGGCCTGGCAGGGCATCGACCTGTGGACCGGCGACCGGAACCAGACCGGCGCGCGGATGATGTTCGTGCCGCTCAACTCCAGCCCGGCCTCCGGCACCCCGGGTGACGGCCAGGTCTGGCGGCCGCCGCTCGCCCTCGCCTGCTGACGCCGTCCGGGGCGGCCGGTACCCCGGGTCACAGCGTCAGCAGCATCGCGAACATCCCCAGCGCCATGGAGACCCGGCAGGCCGCCAGCTCCGGCGCGATCGCCGCCCCGGCCGGCGGACCGCCGGCCGGGGCGACGGCCGCCACCGTCACCAGCCGGGCCCCGGCGGCCAGGACGTATCCGGCGAAGTACACCAGCAGGGCCCCCGTCAGCAGCGGAGCGCCCGCCGGGGCGTGCCCGGCGTGGCCGCCGGCCGGGGCGGCGGTGCCCATGGCGGCCGCCATGTAGACCATCGCGGCGGCGCCCAGGGCGTGGTGCAGATGGTGGCCCGGCCGCCGGGCGAGCAGCAGGGCCCGGACCGCCGCCGCCGCGAAGACCAGCGCTAGCAGCAGCGACCCCCAGGGCCGGGGGTCGATTACGGACAGGGGCACGGCCATCACCGCCATGCCGGCCCCCATCAGGGCCTCGTGCCGTGCGGCGTGCCGCAGCAGGCACGAGAGCCCCGTCGCGGCGCTGAGTACGACCAGCAGCCACCCCACCAGCGGTGGTCCGTGCATGACCGGCCTCCCGTTCGCGGCGTTCCCGCCCACCGGCCGCCCCGCGTCCCCGGGCGACGGCGGTCCGCTGGAGAGCTGCCCGGACACGAGGGCGCACACCCACGCGCACGGACGTACTCGGGGGGCGCGATGAAGGACTCGAGGAGCGGGAGCTCAGGCCCTGGCGCGCTGGGTGACCGCCACGCAGACCAGGACGGCGAGCGCCGCGAGCGGGGTGGCGGCGTCAAGGTGCTCGCCGAGCAGCGCCGCGGACCACACCAGCGTCAGCAGCGGCTGCGCGAGCTGGAGCTGGCTGGCGCGCGCGACGCCGATGGCGGCCATGCCCCGGTACCAGACCATGAGGCCGAGGACCTGGGAGACGGCCGCGAGATACGCCAGCCCCAGCAGCGCCTGGCCGCCGAAGTGCACCGGCTCGAAGGCCAGCGCGACGAGCGAGCCGGCCAGGGTGAACGGGAGCATCGCGATCAGCGCCCACGAGATGACCCGCAGTCCCGGCATCACCCTGGCCAGCCGGCCGCCCTCGGCGTAGCCCGCCGCGCACACCGCGAGCGCGCCGAAGAGGTAGAGGTCGCCGGTGGTCGGCGCACCGCCGCTCTGCGCGAGGGTGAACACCGTGACGGCGCCGGCCCCCGCGACCGCGGCGGCCCAGAAGGTGCGCGACGGACGGTTCCCCTCCCGGGCCGCGGCCACGATGGCGGTGGCCAGCGGCAGCGCGCCGATGACGACGGCGGCGTGCGACGTGTCGGTGGTCGTCAGCGCCAGCGTGGTGAGCAGCGGGAAGCCGACGACCACCCCGAGGCCGACGACCAGCAGTCCCGGCCAGTGCTCCCGGGCGGGAAGGGGCGCCCGCCCGGCGACCAGGCAGACACCCGCGATGACGGCGGCGAGCACACCGCGCACGGCGACGGTGGTCCACGGCCCGAAGCCGCCGAGCGCCCAGTGGGTCGCGGGGAAGGTGAAGGAGAAGACCGCGACGCCGAGCGCGGCGAGGGCGGTGCCGTTCACCGCTATCGGCCGCAGTGCGGTAGCGCTATTATGTGCTGTCATGAACGACGGTAGCAGTTCGCATTCCCTGGCGGATTCGCTGCGAGGAGAGCTGGAGCGCTTCTCTCCCGGAGCGAAACTGCCGTCGAGCCGCTCCCTCGTCGACCGGTTCGGCGTCAGCCCCGTGACGGTGTCCCGGGCGCTGGCCGCGCTCGCCGCTGAGGGGCTGGTGGAGACCCGCCCCGGCTCGGGCACCTACCGGTCGCAGCCGGCGGCGCACCCCGCCGGCCCCGTCGACACCTCCTGGCAGCAGGTCGCCCTGACCGCCGGGGACCAGCACGGCGAGCCCGCCCCCCGCGTCGTCGACGCCTCCGGGGTGCTCGCCACGCTCGCCGCCCCGCCGCCCGGTGTGATCCCGCTCAACGGCGGCTATCTGCACCCGGATCTCCAGCCGCAGCAGGCCCTCGGCGCCGCGCTCGCCCGCGCGGCCCGCCGGCCCGGGGCGTGGGACCGGCCGCCGGTGGAGGGGCTGACGGCGCTGCGCACCTGGTTCGCGCGCGAGGCCGGCGTCGGACCCGCCCAGGTGCTGATCACGGCGGGCGGCCAGGCCGCGCTCACCACCGCGCTGCGCGCGCTCGCCCCGCCCGGCTCCGCGCTGCTCGTCGAGTCCCCGACGTACCCCGGAGTGCTCGCGGTGGCCCGGGCGGCCGGACTGCGGCCGGTCCCGGTGCCGACCGACGCCGACGGCGTACGCCCGGACCTGCTCGCCGACGCCTTCGACGCCACGGGCGCACGGGTGTTCTTCTGCCAGCCGCTCTTCCAGAACCCGACGGGCACCGTTCTCGCCCCGGCGCGGCGGGCGCAGATCACCGGGATCGCCCGCGCGGCCGGGGCGTTCGTCATCGAGGACGACTTCGCCCGGCGGCTGGGCCACGGCGGCCCGCTGCCCGCGCCGCTGGTCGCCGACGACCCGCACGGCACCGTCGTCCATGTCACGTCGCTGACCAAGCCGACCTCGCCCAGCCTGCGGGTCGGCGCGCTCATCGCGCGTGGCCCGGTCGTGGAACGGCTGCGCGCCATCCAGGTCGTCGACAGCTTCTTCGTCCCCCGCCCCCTGCAGGAGGCGACCCTGGAACTGGTCGGCGCACCCGCCTGGCCGCGCCATCTGCGGGCCGTCGCGACGGGGCTGCGCGAGCGCCGCGACGCGATGCTGGCGGCGCTGCGGCGCGACCTGCCGGAACTCGTCCCCGACCGGGTCCCGAGCGGCGGCTACCAGCTGTGGCTGCGACTGCCCGACGGCACCGACGAGACGGAGCTGTGCACTGCGGCCCTGCGCGCCTCGGTCGCGGTCGCGGCCGGGCGCGCCTACTTCGCCGCCGAGGCCCCGGCGCCGTACATCCGCGTCAGCTTCGCCGACACCAGCGGCACGGAGGAGATCGACGAGGGGATCCGGCGGCTCGCGGCCGCCTTCACGGAGGTCAGGGCCGGTATCTGATCGGGTGGTCGGCCGGCACCTCCACCACGACGATCTCCAGCCCGTCGGGATCCGCGATCCACATCTCGACCAGCCCCCAGGGCTCCTTCACCGGCGGCCGCAGCACGGTCACCCCGCGACCGGCCAGTTCGGCGTGCGCCGCCGTGACGTCCGGGACCTGCAGCCAGATGCGCAGCGCCGCACTCATCGGCGCCCCGGAGCGCCCGGAGACCTCCAGATAGCCGCCGCCGAGGAAGAACACCGTGCCGCGCTCAGGACCGCTGCCGAACTCCCGGTAGATCGCCAGCCCGAGATCGTCACGGTAGAAGGCCCGGGATCGTTCCAGGTCGGTCGGCTGCAACAGGATCCGGCTGCTCACCACATTCACCATGCGGTGAAGCTACCCGGCCCCGGCGCCCCGGATGTGCTCCCGGGTAGCCTCGGCCCCATGGACATCAGCGAGCGCACCGCGCAGCCGACCTTCCGCACGGCCACGCCGGCCGATGTTCCCGCCGTCGTGACTCTCGTCGAGTCGGCGTACCGGGGGGACTCGAGCCGGGTCGGGTGGACGACCGAGGCGGACATCCTGCAGGGACAGCGGACGGACCCCGAGGGTGTCGTCGAGGTGATCGAGAAGGCGGGCAGCCGGCTCGTCCTGGTGGAGCGCGCGGGAGAGCTGATCGCGTGCTGCCACATCGAACGCCGCGGGGACAACGCGTACTTCGGGATGTTCGCGGTCCGGCCCACGGCCCAGGCCGGAGGTCTCGGGAAGACCGTCCTCGCGGAGGCCGAGCGCTACGCCGCGACCGAGTGGGACGCGGCGCAGATGCACATGACGGTGATCACGGCGCGCGCCGACCTCATCGCCTGGTATGAGCGCCGCGGCTACATCCGCACCGGCGAGACGCACGCCTTCCCCTACGGGGACGAGCGCTTCGGGGTGCCGCAGCGTGACGACCTCGAGTTCGAACTGCTGGTGAAGGACCTCAAGGACCTCAAGGACCTCAAGGCCGCGGCCACCGGCTGACCCGTTACAGCCGCCCGGCCTCCGCGAAGCGCCGCAGGAAGCGCTGAGTGCGCTCCTGCTCCGGTGCCCCGAACACCTGCTTCGGGGTGCCGCGCTCCAGCACCACCCCGGCGTCGAGGAAGCAGACCTGGTCGGCGACCTCACGGGCGAAGCCCATCTCGTGCGTGGCGATCACCATCGTCATGCCCTGGTCCTTGAGATCGCGGACGACGCCCAGCACCTCGCCGACCAGCTGCGGGTCGAGCGCCGCGGTGATCTCGTCGAGGAGCAGCAGCCGCGGCTTCCCGGCCAGCGCCCGGACGATCGCGACGCGCTGCTGCTGGCCGCCGCTGAGCCGGTCCGGGTACTCGCCGGCCTTGTCGCCGAGGCCGAGCCGGGCGAGCAGTTCACGGGCCCGCTCGGCCGCCTCGGCGCGCGCGACCTTGTGCACCCGGCGCGGCGCGAGGGTGATGTTGTCGAGCACGGTCATGTGCGGGAACAGGTTGTACGCCTGGAAGACGACCCCGATCCGGCGGCGCACCGTGTCCGGGTCGACCCGGGGGTCGGTGATGTCCTCGCCGTCCAGGAAGATCGCCCCGTCGTCGATGTCCTCCAGCAGGTTGGCGCAGCGCAGCAGCGTCGACTTGCCGGAGCCGGAGGCGCCGATCAGCGCGGTGACGGTGTGCGGGGGCACGCTGAGATCGATGTCGCGGAGCACCACCGTTGAGCCGAACGTCTTGCGTACGGACTCCAGCCGCAGCACGGGTGTCGTGCTCGTGCCGTCACTCATACGGTTCCTCCCTGCGACTGGCGGCGGTTCATCCGGGCGGTGATCCAGTCGGTGAAGCGCGTCATCGGGATGGTGAGCGCGACGAAGATCAGGCCGGCGACGACGTACGAGGTGTAGTTGAAGGTCTTGCCCGCGTAGATCTGCGCGGCGTACACCGCGTCGACCGCGCCGGCGATCGACACCAGACCGGTGTCCTTCTGCAGCGAGACCAGGTCGTTCAGCAGCGGGGGCACGACCCGCCGGACGGCCTGCGGCAGCACCACGTGGCGCATGGTCTGCGCGCTGCTCAGCCCCAGCGAGCGGGCGGCGGCGCGCTGGCTGGGGTGGACGGTGTCGATCCCGGCCCGGAAGACCTCGGCGACGTACGCCGAGTAGGTGAGGACCAGGGCCGTGCCGCCCAGCACCACCGGGTCGGTGGTGACGCCCTGCAGTCGCAGCGCGGGGACGCCGAAGACCACGCCGAGCAGGCAGATGATCAGCGGCAGACCGCGGAAGAAGTCGACATAGGCGGTGGCGAGCGCCCGCAGCGGGAAGAACACCGGCCCGCGCAGGGTGCGGGTGACGGCGAGCAGCAGCCCGAGGACCAGGACGACAGCTCCGCACACCACCATCAGCTGGAGGTTGAGCCAGAGCCCGTCGAGGATCTTCGGCAGTGACGCGCGCGCGTCGTGCGCGTTGAAGAAGGTCTCGCGGGTGCGCTGCCAGCCGGGGGAGCTGACGACGAGCCCGATGAGCAACCCGGCGGTGGCGAGCGTGCTGACGGCACCGATGATCACCGCGCGGCGGGTGCGGGCGCGCCGGAAGCGCTCCCGTTCGATCCGCCGCTCGGACGGCCGGTAGGTGTCCGGCCGGACGTCCTCCAGCGTCACTTCAGCACCGGCGCGTCGACGGCCTCGGACAGCCACTGCTTCTCCAGCCCGGCCAGCGTGCCGTCCTTGCGCAGTGCGTCGACGGCCTTGCTGACGCACGCCGTGAGCTTGCTGCCCTTGTCCAGGACGAGGCCGAACTGCTCCTTCTGGGCGCCGCCGGTCTCGAACTGCCCGACGACCTTGGCCTCCGGCACCTCGGCGCCGGTGATGTAGAACGCGGTGGGCAGGTCGACGACGATGCCGTCCACCTGACCGTTCTTCAGCGCGCTCTTGGCGAGGTCGTTCTTCTGGTAGACGGCGGGTGCCTGGGCCGGCTTGATGACGTCGTTGAGCACGTCCAGGCTGGTGGTGCCGACCTGGGCGCCGAGCTTGGCGCCCTTGAGGTCGGCGATCGACTTCGCGTTCGCGATCTTCGAGGTCTTGAGCGTGATGACGGCCTGGCGCACGTCGTAGTAGCCGGACGAGAAGTCGACGGCCTTCTTGCGGTCGTCGCTGATCGAGACCTGGTTGATGTCGAAGTCGAAGGTCTTCGCGCCGGGCGCGAAGGCGTTGTTGAAGGCGACGGTCTGCCAGACGACATCGGCCTGGGCATAGCCGAGCTGCTTGGCGACGGCGTAGGTGACGGCCGACTCGAAGCCCTTGCCGTTGGCGGGCTTGTCGTCGGTGAACCACGGGTCGTACGCGGGCGTGTCCGTGCCCACGGTCAGCTTGCCCGCGGTGCGGGTGGACAGACCGGCCGGGGCACAGCTCGCGGCGGACGTTCCCGAGGGCGCGGCGGTGCTGCCTGCGGAGTCGTCCTCCTGGGGCGCGCAGCCGGCGGCGGCGAGGGTGAGCAGGGCTGCCGCGGCGATGGCGGCGAGGCGCGGGGACAGCAGGTTCGCGGAACGCATGGCCGGACATTGACATCGGCCGGGGGAATCTGTCCAGGCCGCGGGAGCATACGTCCGAATGCCGGACGTTTGTGTCCGGGGTGTTGCCCCGCGCCTCGCCAGGAGGCGTACCTGTCAGGCCCGTCCGGCGATCTGCGGCATCGCCCGACCGTCGATGGACGGCAGGTCGGTCACGATGCCGTCCAGCCCGAGTGCGTGCGCCAGGTCCAGCTCCTGCGGAGTGTTCACCGTCCACGCGATCACGGCGAGCCCGGCGTCCCGGCAGCGGCGGACCACGTCGAGGCTGAGCTGCGGCAGTTCCAGACTGACCATCCGGGCACCCACGGCCCGCGCGCGTGCCACCAGGTCCCGGCCGAGCTCGCTGGCGACCAGCACGCGGTGCGACTCCGGCAGCAGTTCGTGGATCTCGCGCAGCGCCTCGTCGTGGAAGGACAGCACGCTCACCCGGCCCACCTCGTCGCGGTCGCGCAGCACCTTCGCGAGCACCCGGGCGGCGGCCACGTCCTTGATCTCGGCCTGGATCGGTCCGGTGACCGCGTCCAGCACCTCTTCGAGGACGGGCACCCGTTCGCCCTGCCCCGCGTCCAGCTCGCGCAGCTCGTCGAGGGTGAGGTCGCCGATCCGGCCGGTGCCGTCCGTGGTGCGGTCCACCTCCGCGTCATGCATGACGACGAGCGCGCCGTCCTTGCTCAGGTGCAGATCGAGCTCGATCTGGTCCAGCCCCTCGCGCTCGGCGCGGGCGAAGGAACGCAGGGTGTTCTCGGGCTCCACGCCCATGACACCCCGGTGACCGACGGTGAGGAAGTTCATGGCCGACATCCTAGGGACGGGCGGTGACGGCAGGTGGAACGTGGTGTGACGGCGCGGAGTGCGAGGAGCGGACACCCGCCGTGCCGAGGACGAATCCGGTGATCAGGGCGGCGACGAGGACAGCGCGGGTACTCATGACCCCTCTCCTACCGCCGCCGGACCCCGGCCGGCCGGTTCCGTCACTCGTGTGAGGGCGTGCCGCCCGCCGGGCTGCCACCGGGCCGCCGGGATCCGGCGCGGGGATCGCGCGCGCCGGGAAGCTGGGCGAGACTGGAACGAAGTCGCTTTACGGTCATAAGGGAGCAATATTCCGAAGGTCGGCCGCCCCATCATGACGCAACTAACAGAACTCATCGCGAGAACGGCGCATGACAGGAAAATGACCGGTCTTGTGGGGGGTCGCACAGGATAATCTGCTCCGACCCCCCTTGAACGGAGGAAGCTCGTATAGATACGCTTCCTTGGCGGATCAAGCGCGTTTCTTCTGTGAAGGAGGGGTCATGAGTGAAAATCTTTCGGCTGTAGTGGCTGACGGGGCCGGGATATCCGGCGAGGGCATCGCCTCGCATCCGGCGTGGGCCGTACTGAAGCAAGCCGTGGAAGCCATCAGGCCCTGGCAGCAGAAGGACGGCTCGATCGACTTCTCCGCCGAGGTCGTCCCGTCGCTGGCCGATGTGGAGCGCACCCTGGAGCGCGTCATCGACGCGATCGAGCAGCTCTCCCCGCTGGTGCCGCACGACACGGCGTACCACCAGGCGCTCGTCACCGACCTGCGCCGCTGGGCCGACGGCGGCTTCGGCGTCCCGGACTTCCTGGACTCGCTGCTGGCCTTCCAGCCCGCCGCCGACCGGCGCGACGGCCTGCAGCACCTGGTCGTCTTCCCGATGTACACGCAGAACGGCAACCCGGACCGCAACCTGGAAGCCGTCGCCCTGCGCGTCGTGTGGCCCGACTGGCTCGCCGAGCTGGAGCGGACCCGCTACGACAACCCGCTGTTCGTGCCGATCACGTTCCAGGACTTCACGCCCGGCTACGACACCAATTCCGCGGTGCTCTTCCCGGAGACCGTGGCCGTCCGCCAGGCGCCCGAGCGCTGGACCTGGGGCGGCATCTTCTGCGACCGCGAGGCCGCCCGCTTCCGGGCCGTGACCGCCGCCGCCGTGGACACCCTCGGCCTGGAACTGCCCGGTGAGGCCGCGCGGCTCATCGAGGACCAGGAGCTCTCCCAGCAGACGTTCGTGCTGTGGGACATGATCCACGACCGCACCCACAGCCGCGGCGACCTGCCGTTCGACCCCTTCATGATCAAGCAGCGGGCGCCGTTCTGGATGTACGGCCTCGAAGAGCTGCGCTGTGACCTCACGACCTTCAAGGAGGCCGTGAAGCTGCAGGCCGAGGGCCACCCGATGGGCCTGGGCGTGCAGTACGCGATCCTCTTCGACCGCCTCTTCCGCTTCCCCGTCACCGGCGAGCGGGTCCGCAACTACGACGGCCTGGGCGGCCAGCTGCTCTTCTCCTACCTGCACAAGCACGACGCCGTACGCTGGACGGACAACACCCTGCACATCGACTGGGAGCTGGCTCCCAAGGTCACCAACCAGCTCTGCGCCGACATCGAGAAGCTGTACCGCGACGGCATCGACCGCCCGAAGCTCGTGCACTGGTTCGCCGCGTACGACCTGGTCGCGACGTACCTCTCGCCCCACCCGGGATCCGTGTGGGCCAAGGGCCCGGACGCCCTCGACCTGTCGCTGCCGCCGCGCAAGCTCGTGGACGAGGTGCTCGTCGACGAGTTCCCGCTGAGCATGTTCTATGAGGCACTCGCGAAGAAGCTGCGCGACGTGATCGCCTCGACCAAGGGGATCACCGCGAGCGGCGTCGTACGGACGGCGGCGTGAGCGACGCGGCCGAGGAGGCGAAGATGACGAACGGGACCGAAAGCCAGGGACCGCTCCAGGGAGCGGTCATCGCGGTGGCGGGGGCCGGCGGCCCGGCCGGCCGCGCGATGCTCCAGCGGCTCGCCAAGGCGGGCGCTCATGTGGTCGCCGCAGACGCGAACCCCGAACGGCTCGCGCAAGCCGTCGACCAGGCCCGTTTCGACGCCGGAGGTGCGGACATCACCGGCGAGATCGTGGACCTGCTCGACCCCGACGCGACCCGTGAATGGGCCGAGCGGATCGAGAAGGACCACGGTCCGGTCGACGGTCTGGTCCATCTGGTCGGCGGCTGGCGCGGCTCCGCGTCGTTCACCGAGACCGACCTCGCCGACTGGGACTTCCTGCACAAGCTGCTGATCCGCACCGTCCAGCACACCTCGCTGGCGTTCCACGACCCGCTGCTGCGCAGCACGCGCGGCCGTTATGTGCTGATCAGCGCCGCCGGTGCCAGCAGCCCGACGGCCGGCAACGCCGCCTACGCCGCGTCGAAGGCCGCCGCCGAGGCCTGGACGCTCGCGATGGGGGACTCGTTCCGCAAGCTGGCGGGCACCGACCCGCTCACCGCGGCGGCCAGCGTCGTCGTCATCAAGGCGCTGGTGCACGATGAGATGCGGGCGCAGCGCCCGAACGCCAAATTCGCCGGCTTCACCGATGTGACGGACCTCGCCGAGGCCGTCACGGACATCTGGAACCGGCCCGCCGAGGAAGTGAACGGAACCCGACTGTGGCTGACGCCCCAACCGTGAGCGAGCAGCTCGCCACCGACGCCGTCCGGCGCCACGACCCCGAGGTCCGGGGCTTCGCCAGCGACAACTACGCCGGCGTGCACCCCGAGGTGCTCACCGCCCTCGCCCTCGCCAACGGCGGCCACCAGGTCGCGTACGGCGAGGACGACTACACCGCCCATCTGCAGGACATCTTCCGCGGCCACTTCGGCCCGCGCGCGGAGGTCTTCCCGGTCTTCAACGGCACCGGCGCCAACGTCACGGCGCTGCAGTCCGTCACCGAGCGCTGGGGCGCGGTGATCTGCGCGGAGTCCGCGCACATCAACGTGGACGAGTGCGGCGCTCCGGAGCGCGTCGGCGGCCTCAAGCTGCTGACCGTCCCGACGCCGGACGGCAAACTCACCCCCGAGCTGATCGACCTCCAGGCGTTCGGCTTCGAGGACGAGCACCGGGCGCAGCCGCAGGTCGTCTCGATCACCCAGACCACCGAACTGGGCACCTGCTACACCCCGGACGAGATCCGGGCGATCTGCGACCACGCCCACCAGCACGGCATGGCCGTCCATCTGGACGGGGCGCGGATCTCCAACGCCGCCGCCACGCTCGGTGTGCCGCTCGCGGCGTTCACCACCGACGCCGGGGTCGACATCCTCTCCTTCGGCGGCACCAAGAACGGCCTGCTGATGGGGGAGTGCATCGTCGTGCTCACCCCCGAGCGGGTGCGCGCCATGAAGCATCTGCGCAAGCTGTCGATGCAGCTCGCCTCCAAGATGCGCTTCGTGTCGGTGCAGTTCGAGGCGCTGCTCGCCGGCGACCTCTGGCTGCGCGGCGCGCGGCACGCCAACGCGATGGCGCAGCGGCTGGAAGCGGCCGTCCGGGGGGTCGACGGTGTGACGATCGTCCGTCCGGTGCAGTCCAACGCCGTCTTCGCGATCCTGCCGCGCGAGGTCAGTGAGCGGCTGCAGAAGCGCTACCGCTTCTATTTCTGGAACGAGAACACCGGTGAGGTCCGCTGGATGTGCTCCTTCGACACCACGGAGGACGACGTCGACTCGTTCGCGGCTGCCATCGCCGCGGAACTGGCCGGACACTAGTCCCGCCACCGCTGTCCCACGGCCCGGCCACGGCCCGGCCACGGCCCGGAACAAGCCAACTTCCGCTGCTGTCCCAACGGTTGACTTCATCGCCGACCGGCGGGTATGACACGTACACATGCGCATCGGCGCACGCCCATCACCAGGAGTGGGGGGCCTGCCATGTACGACGATCAGCCCGCCTTCGGCGCCAGTCGGCGATCGGTGGCCGGGACCACCGTGGTCGAGCTGTGGGGAGAACTGGACGTCCTCGCCGCGGCGGGGCTGTCCCCTTTCCTCGACGCACTCGCCCGGGTGGCCGACTCGGACTTCATCATCGATCTGCGGCCCGTGACGTTCATCGACTGCAGCGGTCTTTCGCTGCTCTGCCGGTTCCGGATGCACGCCCTCGAGAACGGGGGCCGCATCCGGATCGTCAGCGCCGATCCGTCCTTCACGAGGCTGCTGCGGCTCACCCGGCTGGGGCGGGTCTTCGAGATCCATCCCGATCTGGCGTCCGCGCTGGCCCGGCACGCGGACGACGCCGGACCGGGCGCCACGAACGGTGCGATCGCCTAGCCCGCTTCTGAATAAGTATGCACTGATTCGTATTTCGATTGATCGGACGTGTGATCCTGCCTAGGGTTCCGAATATGGAACTCCTCCAGGACGTACCCGGTCCCGCGGCGTATCTCGCCGCCGACGACGTCATCGACCATGACCATCCGCTGGTGCGCGAGACCGCGGAACGGCTGCGCGCCGGTAGTGACGGCGCGTACGACTACGCCCGGGCGGCCTTCGAGTTCGTCCGCGACACCGTTCCGCACTCCGGCGACGCCGACGACCCCCGGGTGACCTGGCGCGCCTCGGACGTCCTGCGGCTGCGCACCGGTATCTGCCACGCCAAGTCGCACGCCCTCGCCGCGCTGCTGCGGGCCGTGGGGATTCCCACCGGGCTCTGTTACCAGCGCCTCACCGACGAAGCCGGTGACAATCCGCTGGTGCACGGCCTCGTCGCCGTCCTGCTGCCCGGGCGGACGCAGTGGGCGCGGCAGGACGCGCGGGGGAACAAGCCGGGTGTGGACGCGCAGTTCTCGGCGGAGCGGGAACAGCTCGCCTGGCGGGTCCGCCCCGAGTTCGGCGAGGCCGACTACCCGGTGCTGTACGCGGCTCCGCCGCCGGCCGTGCTGGAATCTCTTCAGCGCGCCACCGACCGGCCGCACCTGTGGCAGCTGCTGCCCACCGCGCTGTGAACGCCGTCCCCGTCAAGGAACCAAGGTCTGCGATGCCCCCGACGAACCCCGCTCAGCCCCTGAACATCACCGTGGCCCCCGAGGTGCACGAGCTCGTACCCGGATTCGTCCCGCTCATCGTCGAGGCCCGCGGCCTCACCAACGGGCCGAGCGACGAGCCGAGCTCCGCGCTGCTCGACGACGCCGTGCGCCGGCTCACCGCGCGGCTGGCCGGCCGCGCCCCGCACGAGGACCCGCACATCGCGGCCTGGCGCGACGTGTACACCGCCTTCGGCGCCAAGCCGTCCCGCACCCGCAACTCCGCCGAGGCGCTGGCCAGGCGGGCACTCGCCGACGGCGGGCTGCCGAGGATCAATCTCCTCGTCGACCTCTACAACGCCGTCAGCGTGGCCCATCTGGTGCCGGTCGGCGGCGAGGACACCGACCACATCCTCGGCGGGATGCGGCTGGTGCGGGCCGGCGGCGACGAGAAGTTCGAGACCGCGGCCGGTGGCGAGCCGGTCGTGGAGCACCCCGAGCCCGGCGAGGTCGTCTGGCAGGACGACACCGGGGTCACCTGCCGCCGCTGGAACTGGCGTCAGGGCGTCCGCACCCGGTTGACGGAGGACTCCGTCAACGCCGTCTTCCTGCTCGAACGCCTCGCGCCGATGCCGCTCGACGAGCTGCACACCGCCGCGGGCGAGCTCGCCGAGGGACTGCGTCTGCTGAGCCCCGCGGCCGAGGTGACGGTCCGCGAGGCGGACTGAGCCCGGCCGGGCGCCGTGGCGCGGTGGGTCAGCGCCTGGCCGCCCGCTCGTCGCGGTCCGCACGGTCCAGCTCGGCGGCCTCTTCCGGGGTGGGCGCGGTGCCGCCGAGGTGGCTGGGCAGCCACCACCGGTCGTCGGGGCCGCTCGGCTTGCCCGGGTAGGCGCGCTGCGCGTCCTCCAGCAGCTCCTGGACGCGCATCCGCAGCCGCCGGGTGAGCGCGCCCGGCTTCTCGCCCTCGTTCGCCCGCATCGGCTCGCCCACCCGCATGGTGATGGGGAACTTGTTGCGGCCGAGATGGCGCGGGTGCCCCTTGGTCCACAGCCGCTGGGTGCCCCACAGGGCCATCGGGAGCAGCGGTACGCCGGCTTCCTCGGCGAGCCGCGCCGCGCCGGACTTGAACGACTTCAGGGTGAACGACTGCGAGATGGTGGCCTCGGGGAAGACCCCGATGATCTCGCCGGCCCGCAGCGCGTCCAGCGCGTGCGCGTACGCGTGCATACCTTCCGAGCGGTCCACCGGAATGTGCTTCATCGCCCGCATCAGCGGACCCGACACCTTGTGCCGGAAGACCGAGTCCTTCGCCATGAAGCGGACCAGCCGCTTGTTCGGCAGCGCCGTCAGACCGGCGAAGACGAAGTCCAGGTAGCCGATGTGGTTGGAGACCAGCAGCGCTCCGCCCTTGCGCGGTACGTTCTCCGTGCCGCCGATGTCGAAGCGCAGCCCCTGCACACGGAACATGGTGCGGGCAACGCCGATGACCGGGGGATAGACGAGTTCAGCCATGTCCGGGTACCTGCTCTCTCCGGGGGCGGCTCTCCCGGCGGAAGTTACGCGCCCGTAGGTTCCGGTCGCTGATGGATCGTGCACCGACAACGTGCCCCGTGTCACCTTGCGTGCCCACGATCCCGCGAGATTCTCGTCACGTCACCCCGTCGCACGCCGGAACAAGAGATACATCTCGCACCCCAAGCAGTACCCGAAGGCAGCGTTGAGAAACGCCGCGGCCAGCGCGCAGCCGGTCGCGGCCATACCCAGCCACAGCGGTCCGGCGAAGTAGCCGACCAGACCGATGAGCGCGAAGACGAGCCCCACGGCCTGCGCGAAGCGCGGCGGCGCGGGGTCCTCGGTCTCCTGCGTCGGCCCGAGCCGGGGCCGTACGACGGTGGCGAACAGCCAGCCGTAGGGGGAGCGCCGCACGCCGGCCGCGGCACCGGTCGCGAAGACCACCGCCTGTACGGCCAGCAGCCAGCCACTCCCGGTGACCAGGACGGCGGCCAGGACGACCGTGGTGAGGACGGCGCCGAAGCGGGGCCCGCGGACATCGAGGCTCGAGGCGGGGGCGGCGTTCGCGGCATTCATCGCGTTCATGGAGCCGATGATCCCGGACCGGGGCGCACCCGGCCCCACGGGAATCATTGCGGTCCCGTGAACGCTGCACCGCTGCGGGAGGAAACGATGACGGGATTGGTGGTGTGCCTCGCTGTCCTCGCGGCGGCGAGCGCGTTCGGCCTGGTGCACCAGCGCCGGAACGGGAGGATTCGGGTGCGGACGAAGGACGGCCAGGAGCGGCTGACGGCTGCCGAGATCGGCGGGCCGCTCGGTGCGCGCGCCACGCTGGTGCAGTTCTCCAGCTCCTTCTGCGCCCCGTGCCGGGCCACCCGGCGGACGCTCGACGAGATCGCCACCATGGTGGAAGGGGTGACCCACGTCGAGATCGACGCGGAGGCCCATCTGGAACTCGTCCGCAGGCTGGCGATCCTGAAGACCCCGACCGTCCTCGTGCTCGACGCGAGCGGAGCGGTGGTGCGCCGGGCGGCGGGTCAGCCGCGCAAGGTGGACGTGATCGCGGCGCTCGGCGCCGCGGTGTGACGGCCGGCCCGCGGACCGGCGCATCCGGACCGGTGATCTTGTGATGGGGATCCCAAATCCCGGGCCGCTCTTGACGGAGCCCGTCTGCCATCGTCACTCTGACGTTATGTCGCGAGACCCCCTTCTTCACACGCGCGCGGATGTCGATCTCGGTCGCCATTCGAGTGCGCGCTGTCCGAGTTGTTGAGCGCCCCAGACGACCATTCGCCTCCGGCCCGACCGCTCCAGAAGGACAACTCCATGACTGCCCTGACCGACCTCGGCACCCTTCCCGGCACCGCCGCCGGCTTCGACCCGACCGTCTTCCGCTCGGTGTTCCGCCGCCACGCGGCCGGGGTCGCCGTGATCACCGCGGCCGGCGACCGGCCGGTGGGTTTCACGGCCACCTCGCTCACCTCCGTATCGGCCGAACCCCCGCTGCTCTCGTTCGGCATCAGTACCGGTTCCTCCAGCTGGCCCACGCTGTCCGAGGTCCCGTTCGTCGGCGTCCATGTGCTCGGCGACCACCAGGAAGCGCTGGCCGCGACCTTCGCGCGCAGCGGCGCCGACCGGTTCGGCCCGGCCACCGACTGGCGCGAGGGGCCGCACGGTGTGCCGGTGCTCGGCGAGGTCTCGGCCTGGCTGGTCTGCCGCGTGCTGGCCCGTATCCCGGCGGGCGATCACCGGATCGTGGTGGCACAGGCCGTCGCGGGCGACCCGACGGGCCCCGGCAGCCCGCTCCTCTACCACCAGGGCGGCTTCAACGGGCTGCGCCACTGACCCGTTCCGGACCGTGGCGTCGGCAACGTCACAGTTCATCACCCTTGCTTACGGGTGAGGAGCTGGGTGTACTGGCGAGTAACCTTCTGTTGGAACGCTGGTGCGTGCCGGTGGGGGGCCACCCCGCTAAGGCGCCTATGCTGCCTGCAAGGGCAGTTGACGAGACTAAGCAGTAGGAGAGCAGGCGTGAGCTTGAGGATCGTTGTCTGTGTGAAGTACGTGCCCGACGCCACGGGCGACCGTCACTTCGCCGAGGACCTGACCACTGACCGCGACGCCGTTGACGGTCTGCTGTCCGAGCTCGACGAGTACGCGGTCGAGCAGGCGCTGCAGATCGCCGACGCCGCCGACGATGCCGAGATCACGGTACTGACCGTCGGTCCCGAGGACGCCAAGGACGCGCTGCGCAAGGCGCTGTCGATGGGCGCCCACAAGGCCATCCACGTCGAGGACGACGCACTGCACGGCACCGACGTGTTCGGTACCTCGCTGGTGCTCGCCAAGGCCGTGGAGCACGCCGGGTTCGACCTGGTCGTGTGCGGCATGGCCTCCACCGACGGCACCATGGGCGTGCTGCCGGCGATCCTCGCGGAGCGCCTCGGCGTCCCGCAGGTGACCCAGCTGTCCGAGGTGTCCGTCGCCGACGGCAAGGTGACCGGCCGCCGTGACGGCGACGCGGCGAGCGAGCAGCTCGAGGCGTCCCTCCCCGCCGTGATCTCCGTGACCGACCAGTCGGGCGAGGCCCGCTACCCGTCGTTCAAGGGCATCATGGCCGCCAAGAAGAAGCCGGTGGAGTCCCTGGACCTGTCCGACCTGGACATCGACGAGGCCACGGTCGGCCTCGCCGGCTCCTGGTCCACGGTGGACGAGGCCACGCAGCGCCCGGCGCGCACCGCCGGCACGATCGTCAAGGACGAGGGCGAGGGCGGCAAGCAGCTTGCCGCCTTCCTTGCGGAGCAGAAGTTCATCTAGAGCAGCCTCGCGAGGCTGAAGTTCATCTGAGCCGCGACCCATCCGCCCCCGCCCCTACAGATTTCGCAGGAGACCGTACCCATGGGTGAAGTCCTCGTCCTCGTCGACCACGTGGACGGTGCCGTCCGCAAGCCGACTCTCGAACTGCTGACCCTGGCCCGCCGGATCGGCGAGCCCGTCGCCGTCTTCCTCGGCGCCGGTGTCGACACCGCCGCCCCCGTGCTCGCCGAGTACGGCGCGGTCAAGGTGCTGGCCGCCGACGCGGCCGAGTTCGCCGACTACCTCGTCGTACCGAAGGTGGACGCGCTGCAGGCCGCCGCCCAGGCCGTGGAGCCGGTGGCCGTCCTGGTGCCGTCATCCGCGGAGGGCAAGGAGATCGCGGCCCGCCTCGCGCTGCGCCTCGGCTCCGGCATCATCACCGACGCCACCGACGTCGAGCCGGGCGAGGGTGGCCCGGTCGCCACACAGGCGGTGTTCGCCGCGTCGTTCACCACCAAGTCGCGCATCACCACCGGCGTGCCGGTCATCACCGTCAAGCCGAACTCCGCCGCGCCGGAGGCCGCCCCGGCCGCCGGCACGGTCGAGCAGCTCGCCGTCTCCTTCGGCGAGCTGGCCACGGGCACCAAGGTCCTCACGCGCACCCCGCGTGAGTCCACCGGCCGCCCGGAGCTGACCGAGGCCGCGATCGTGGTCTCGGGTGGACGCGGTGTCAACGGCGCCGAGAACTTCCACGTCATCGAGGCGCTCGCCGACTCGCTCGGTGCGGCCGTCGGCGCGTCCCGTGCCGCGGTGGACGCCGGCTGGTACCCGCACACCAACCAGGTGGGCCAGACCGGCAAGTCGGTCTCGCCGCAGCTCTACATCGCCAACGGCATCTCCGGCGCCATCCAGCACCGGGCCGGCATGCAGACCTCGAAGACGATCGTGGCGGTCAACAAGGACGCCGAGGCGCCGATCTTCGACCTGGTCGACTACGGCGTGGTCGGCGACCTGTTCCAGGTCGTCCCGCAGCTGACCGAGGAGATCACCGCCCGTAAGGGCTGATCCCGAGGAACGCCTCCGACGGCCCCCGCACGCCTGGCGCGTGCGGGGGCCGTCGTGCGTTCCGCCAGGTCCGCAGGGCCGGGAAAGAATAGGAAATCGCGTTTTACCCCGACATCCGGCCGGTCCGGGTGTTGACCCGGTCCTGCGGCGCGGATAGCTTCCCTTCAACGGTTTGTTGAAGTTCGGGAGGCTGGCACATGACGCAGGGTGAGACGGTCGGCACGACGTTGGCGGACGCGGTACGAGAGGGCATCGGTGCCTCGCTCGCCGCGACCGACGCGGAGCTGGCCCGCCGCTACCCCGGGGACCCGGGCACCCGGCAGCCGGTGCACACCGTCTACGTCCCCGCCGACGCCTTCACCGCCGACACCGTCCGCAGCTGGGGCCGGCAGGCGCTGGCCGCGCTCGACGAGCACGCCCCGGACGCGGCGGCCCTCGCTCGGGTGCTGGGCCTGAGCGACGAGCTCGCCGGGCCGGTCCACGACCGGATGCGCGCCAAGCTGGAGCGCGAGCCCGTCGAGGACCTGCGGATCGACTTCGAGGACGGCTACGGCCAGCGCCCGGACGCCGAGGAGGACGCCGCGGCCGTGGCCGCCGCCCGGATCGTCTCGGCCGCGGTTGAGGACGGGACCGCGCCCCCGTACATCGGCATCCGGATGAAGTGCATGGAGGCGGCGGTCCGCGACCGCGGGATCCGCACCCTGGACATCTTCCTCAGCACCCTGATGCGGTCCGGCGGCCTGCCGGACGGGCTGGTGCTGACGCTGCCGAAGGTGACCTTCCCGCAGCAGGTCACCGCGATGGTCCGGCTCTGCGAGGAGTTCGAGAAGGCGCACGGCCTGACGCCCGGCCGCATCGGCTTCGAGATCCAGATCGAGACGACCCAGTCGATCCTGGGCCCCGACGGCACCGCCACCGTGCCGCGCCTCATCGACGCCGCCGAGGGCCGCGCCACCGGACTGCACTACGGCACCTTCGACTACAGCGCCTCCTGTGGGGTCAGCGCCGCCTACCAATCGATGGACCACCCGGTCGCCGACTACGCCAAGGCGGTCATGCAGGTCGCCGCGGCGGGCACCGGCGTCCGGCTCTCCGACGGCTCCACGAACGTGTTGCCGGTCGGTCCGACCGCCCAGGTGCACGACGCCTGGCGGCTCCACCACGGCCTCGTCCGCCGCTCGCTCGCCCGCGCCTACTACCAGGGCTGGGACATGCACCCCGGCCACCTGCCCACCCGCTACGCCGCCGTCTACGCCTTCTACCGCGAGGGCCTCGACACCGCCGCGGCCCGGCTCACGGCGTACGTGGCCAAGGCCGGCGGCGATGTGATGGACGAGCCCGCCACCGCCAAGGCGCTCAGCGGCTACCTGCTGCGCGGCCTGGACTGCGGCGCCGTCGACCTCGAAGAGGTCACCGCCCGCACCGGGCTCGGCCGTGCGGAACTGGACGCCCTGGCCGGCCGCTGAGCCCCGGGGGAGCCTCCCACCGACCGTGCCCGGCCGGCGCGCCCTGACGGCGCCCGGCCGGGCACTGCGGTTCCGGGCCGGGCACCGGGGCCGCCGGCTACGGCGCCGGCGGGATCTCGCCCGAGCCGCGCACGATCAGCCGGGTGGGCAGCTCGATCCGGCGCGGCTTGTCCGATCCGCCGTCCAGCCGGCGGAAGAGCAGCTTGGCCGCCGCCCGTCCCAGTCCGACGGCGTCCTGCGCGATCACGGTGACCGCGGGGCGCAGCAGGTCGGCGAGCTCGAAGTCGTCGAACCCCACCAGGGCGACCGGACGCACCTCGCCGAGGAGCACCCGCACCGCGGTGACGGTGACCCGGTTGTTGCCGGCGAACAGCGCGGTGACCGGTTCCGGAGCGGCCAGCATCGCCGTCAGCGCGGCGCGTACCCGCTCGGGCGCGGTGGGGCCCATCGAGATCCACTCCTCGCTCACCGGCAGCCCCGCGGCGGCCATCGCCTCGCGGTAGCCGCGCAGCCGCTCGTTCGCGGTGTGGATCCGCAGCTCGTCGCCGATGAAGCCGATCCTGCGGTGGCCGTGTGCGATCAGATGGGCGACGCCCTCACGGGTGCCGCCCGCGCTGTCGCTGAGGACGACATCGGCGTCGATGCCGCCGGCCGGCCGGTCCACGAAGACGGTGGAGACACCGGCGTCGATCTCCGGTTCCAGATAGCGGTGGTCGTCGCTGGCGGGCACCACGACCAGCCCGTCCACCCGGCGGGCGCAGAACGCGAGGACCAGTTCCTGCTCGCGTTCGGCGTTCTCGGCGCTGGAACCGGTGAACAGCAGGGTCGAGTGCGCGCGGGCCACCTCTTCGACGGCCCGGCTCAGCGGCGAGTAGAAGGGGTCGGCGAGATCCTCCAGCACCAGCCCTATGCTGGCCGTGCGTCCGGTGCGGAGCAGCCGTGCGCTGTCGTTGCGCCGGAAGCCGAGGGCGTCGATCGCCTCCCGGACCCGCTGAATGGTGTCCGGGGTGACCCCCGGTTCCTCGTTGACCACCCGGGAGACCGTCTTGAGCCCGACTCCGGCCCGCGCCGCGACGTCCTTCATGGTGGGGCGGGGGGTATGCCCCGGGGTATGGGTCACTGTCGCGATATTCCTTGCCGCAATGAATGGACAACGTTGTCAGCGAAAGGAAACACTACTCCTAACCCCGCGTCACGTGCGGGTATCCGGCCAATGAGAGGGAGAACGGAACCCGATGCACTCCGACCGCGCCGCAGGCTCGCTGATTGCCGCACTGGACATCGGCGGAACGAAGATCGCCGGCGCTCTGGTCGACGCGAGCGGCCGGCTGCTCGTCCGCGCGCTGCGGCCGACCCCCGCCAAGCAGGACGGGGAGACGGTGATGCGCGCCGTCGGGGAGGTCCTCGGTGAGCTGCGCCTGGACGGCGGATGGCGGCGGGTGGTGGCCGTCGGCATCGGCAGCGCGGGCCCGGTGGACGCCTCGCGGGGCACCGTCAGCCCGGTCAACGTTCCCGGCTGGCGTGACTTCCCGCTGGTCGAGCGGGTGGCGCGGGCGGCCGACGCGCTTCCGGTCGTCCTGACGGGCGACGGCGTCGCGATGACTGCGGCCGAGCACTGGCTGGGCGCCGCCCGCGGCTACGACAACGCGCTCTGCATGGTCGTCTCCACCGGCGTCGGGGGCGGGCTGGTGCTCGGCGGCGCCCTGCTGCCCGGCCCCACGGGGAACGCGGGCCACATCGGCCACATCAGCGTCGACCTCGACGGC
The DNA here is from genome assembly GCF_010548325.1 of Streptomyces sp. SID13666. Taxonomy (NCBI): domain Bacteria; kingdom Bacillati; phylum Actinomycetota; class Actinomycetes; order Kitasatosporales; family Streptomycetaceae; genus Streptomyces; species Streptomyces sp. SID13666. The sequence continues at coordinate 139,852 of NZ_JAAGLX010000012.1, forward strand.
GACTCCTGCCCGTGCGGATCGCGCGGCTGTGTGGAGCGGCTGGCCAGCGGACCGAACATCGTCCGCCGGGCCCTGGAGAACGGCTGGGTGCCGGCCGGCGGCGCCGAGCCGACGGCCGCCGCCGTGGCGCAGTCCGCGCGCGCCGGCGACCCGGTCGCGCTGGCCTCCTTCGACCGGGCCGCGCAGGCGCTCGCGGCCGGGATCGCCGCCACCGCGACGCTCGTCGAGGTGCGGGTCGTGGTGATCGGCGGCGGGGTGGCCGGCGCGGGAGACGTGCTCTTCGGCCCGCTGCGCGCGCATCTGGCGCGCTACGCGACTCTGTCGTTCGCCGCCGGGATCGAGGTGGTTCCGGCGCTGCTGGGCACCGACGCGGGTCTGGTCGGCGCCGCGGCGGCCGCCGCCCAGGTGCTCGGACTGGCCGAGTTCTCACCGGAGTTCGCCCTGGAAGGGTGACCAGCGCTCCGATGACTGGCGGTACGCGGCGCCTGCGGAGTAGGGACATATCGTCCCGGATTCGGCTCCGCCCGGAGTGACGCAGCGTCATTCCACGGGAAATGGCGATTGTTTGTGTTGAACAATGGTTGAAATTGGTGAGGCGAGATCCTCTAGCTGTTGCCGGTCATCCGGTCAGAAACCTTGACACCGCCTCTTCTTGGCGATGGGATCGCACCGCTCGCGTTCGGTTGTGTTCAGTTCCACCCACGAGGAGGGGGACATGGCGCAGTCATCGTTCAGTGGTCGGCCCACAGTCGGGGAAGCGTCCGGACATCGGATCTCCCGCCGAAGTCTGTTACGGGGCACGGCGATCAGCGCGGGAGCGGTCACCCTTCCCTCGCTGCTCGCCGCCTGCAGCAGCGGTCCCTCCGGGGACGGCAAGACGGTCACTCTCGGTTCCAACGCGTCGGACGCCGTGCCGAAGACGGCGTTCCAGTCGGCCTTTGACGCCTATCAGCAGCAGTCGGGCCGGACGGTGAAGGTCAACACCGTCGACCACAACACCTTCCAGGAGAACATCAACCGCTATCTGCAGGGCAGCCCGGACGACGTCTTCATGTGGTTCGCCGGCAACCGGATGCAGTTCTTCGCGGAAAAGGGCCTGCTGTCCGACATCAGCGATGTGTGGTCGGGATTCAAGGGCTTCTCCGACGCGCTCAAGGCGCAGTCCACCGGGCATGACGGCAAGCAGTACTTCGTGCCGTACTACTACTACCCGTGGGCCGTCTTCCACCGCAAAAGCCTCTTCCAGCAGCACGGTTACCAGCCGCCGAAGACGTTCGACCAGTACACCGCGCTCGCCCGGCAGATGCAGAAGGACGGGCTCACGCCGATCGCCTTCGGCGACAAGGACGGCTGGCCCGCGATGGGCACGTTCGACTACATCAACCTGCGGGCCAACGGCTACGACTTCCACGCCTCGCTCATGGCCGGCAAGGAGTCCTGGACCGACCCCAAGGTCAAGCATGTCTTCGACCTCTGGCGCAGCCTGATGCCCTACCACCAGAAGGGCGCCAACGGCCGGACCTGGGAGGAGGCGGGGCAGAGCCTGCAGCAGCGCAAGACCGGCATGGCGGTCTTCGGACTGCCGCACCCCGGCACCCAGTTCCCCGAGGCCGAGCACGCGGACCTGGACTTCTTCCCCTTCCCGGAGATCGATCCGGCGCACGGGCAGGACTCGGTCGAAGCACCCATCGACGGCTTCCTGATGTCGAAGAAGGCCAAGAACAAGGACGCGGCACGGAACTTCCTCACGTACCTGGCCACCCCGGCGGCCGAGGACTCCTATCTCGCGAGCGACCCGAACAACGTCGGTGTCAACTCCGGTGCCTCCACCGCCAAGTACACCGAACTGCAGAAGAAGTCCGCGGTACTGGTCGCCGGCGCCCAACACATATCCCAGTACCTGGACCGCGACACCCGCCCGGACTTCGCCTCGACCGTCATGATCCCCGCGCTGCAGACGTTCATCAACAAGCCGGACGACATCGACGGGCTGGTCAACAGCATCGAGAGGCAGAAGAAGTCCATCTTCGCCGCCGCGGACTAGGAGTACAGGCTGTGCCGCAGATCATCACGCGGCGCGCCGGACGGCGGGGTCCGCGGAGGTTCTCCCCCCGCGACCTCGCCGTCCTCGGTGTGCTGCTCGGGATACCCGTCCTGCTGGAGATCGGCCTCATCTGGGGCCCCACGTTCGCCTCCATCGGGCTGTCGTTCACCAGCTGGGACGGCGTCGGCAGCATCCACTGGGTCGGCACCCGCAACTACCACGACCTGTTCACGAACTATCCGCCGTTCTGGCGGGCGGCCCGCAACAACCTGCTCTGGCTGGGGTTCCTGGGCCTGATCGCCACCCCCTTCGGGCTGCTGCTCGCGGTGCTCCTGGACAAGAACATCCGCTTCAGCCGCTTCTACCAGAGCACCCTGTACATGCCGGTCGTGCTCTCACTGGCGGTCGTCGGCTTCATCGCGCAGCTGGTCTTCTCCCGCGACCAGGGCGCCCTCAACGCCGTCCTGGCGAACACCGACAACCCGACCGACTGGCTGGGCGACCCCTCGCTGAACATCTGGGCGATCCTGCTCGCCGCGGCCTGGCGGCACACCGGCTACGTGATGATCCTCTTCCTGGCCGGGCTGAAGTCGGTGGACCCGGCCCTCAAGGAGGCCGCGGCGATCGACGGGGCCAGCGAGGTGCAGGCGTTCTTCCGGGTCGTGCTGCCGGCGCTGCGGCCGGTGAACGTCATCGTCGTGGTGATCACCGTCATCGAGGCGCTCCGGGCGTTCGACATCGTCTACGCCGTCAACCACGGTCGCAACGGCCTGGAACTGCTCAGCGTGCTCGTCACGGACAACATCATCGGCGAAGCGAGCCGGATCGGTTTCGGGTCGGCGATCGCGGTGGTGCTGCTCACCATCTCGCTGGGATTCATCGTGACGTACCTGGTCCAGGAGATGCGCGAGGAGAGGAAGCCATGACATCCGCCGTTGCCGCCCGGCCCTCCCACCAGCACGCGAAGGCCGCCACCGGCGGTTCGCGGGACCGGCGCCGGGTCCGGCCCGCGCGTCTGGGACTCCACACGTTCCTGATGGCCGTGTCGCTGGCGTTCCTCGCCCCGCTGCTGCTCGCGGTCTACGCCTCGTTGCGGCCCTACCAGGAGACCGCGAAGTACGGGTACTTCTCCCTGCCGCGGCATCTGTCGTTCGATTACTACCGGCAGGCGTTCACCGAGGGGGAGATGAGCAAGTACTTCGTCAACTCCCTGATCATCGCGGTGCCCGCGCTGCTGCTCACGCTGTTCTTCGCCTCCTTCGTCGCCTTCTCGGTGTCCCGGATCCAGCTCAGGGGCCGGGTCTTCCTGCTGGTCATGTTCACCGCGGGAAACCTGCTGCCGCAGCAGGTGATCGTGACCCCGCTGTACGCCCTCTTCAACCGGATTCCGCTCCCGTACTGGATGTCCGACTCGATGACGATGTACGACTCCTACTGGGCCGTGATCGCCGTCCAGGTGGCCTTCCAGACCGGCTTCTGCGTATTCGTTCTCGCCAATTTCATGCGCACCCTGCCGATGGAGATCATCGAGGCGGCGATCGTCGACGGCGCGGGCGTCTGGACCCAGTACTGGCGCATCACGCTGCCGCTGTGCCGGCCGGCTGTCGCGGCGCTCGCCACGCTGCAGTTCACCTGGATGTACAACGACTTCCTGTGGGCGCTGGTCTTCATGTCCTCCGGCGACAAACTGCCGATCACCTCGGCGCTGAACAACCTGCGCGGACAGTTCTTCACCGACTACAACCTGCTGGCGGCCGGGTCGGTCATGGTCGCGCTGCCCACGATCCTGGTCTTCATGATCCTGCAGCGGCAGTTCATCGCGGGCCTCACCCTCGGCGCGAACAAGGGGTGAAGCGGGAGCGGGCCCGGCGGTCAGCGGGTGGTCCGGCGCAGCGCCGGGACGAGGACCGCGGCCACGGCGGCGTGCACCAGGCACAGCGCGACCTTGGTCGCCGTCGTGGCCTCCTCGGCGAGGACCGGCAGCAGCGACAGCAGCAGCACCGCCGTGGCGAGCGTGGTCCACGCGGTGCGGGCGTGCCGGGTGAAGCGCTCCAGCAGCGCCAGGCCGCCCCAGCCGAGGAGTGCGAACAGCAGGCTGAAGACGGCCACGACCGGCAGGTTGATGACGGTCCTGCCCATGGAGTCGGCGAGCGCGAAGTCCGCACCCGCGGCGTGGCCCACGGCCCGGAGCGCGCAGGTGGCGACGACGGCGCCGGCCACGGCGGCGGCCCGGACGCGCCGCCGCCGGCCCGATGCGGCGGCGGACAGCCGGCGGGCCGCGGAGGGGCGGTTCACGGACGGGGACGCGGAGTGGGTCGTGGTCATGATGCTGCTCCTGAGGTGGGGAGGGACGGCGTCCGGGCCGGGTGCTCCGGCGCTGCGCGCCGGCCGGACCGTGCTTCTGCTCATGGCTTCTACTCATGCGTCGAACGGGGTCGCCCCGGATCGACACGGCGGGAGAACTTTCTTCCGGGCGGGTGACGGGCGGGTGCAGGCTGGGCGCCGAGAGGAGCGTGGGGAGGCCGTCGGGAGGCCGTCGGTGGGGGCCGGTACGAGCCGATGGCCGGTACTGCGCGTTTGCCGATAGCGATGATCCGGGCAATTCGTAGGGGGCTACGGAGAAGGGGGCACCGTGATCGTCTGGGTGAACGGGGCGGTCGGCGCTGGCAAGACCAGCGCCGCACGCGAACTGCTGGACCTACTGCCGGGCAGCACTCTCTACGATCCGGAGGTCGTCGGTACGGGACTCGGCCAGTTGTTGTCCGAGAAGCGGCTCCAGGAGGTGACCGACCTCCAGGACCTGCAGATCTGGCGGCGGCTGGTGGTCGACACCGCCGCCGCGCTGCTCCAGGAGGTCGGGGGAGTGCTGGTCGTCCCGGCCACTCTGCTGCGGCAGGAGTACCGCGACGAGTTGTTCGGCGGTCTGGCCTCGCGCGGAATCGTGGTGCGACATGTGCTGCTCGACCCAGGGGAAACGATCCTGCGGGAGCGTCTCGCCCGCCGGGAGGAGGCGGAGGAGGAGCTGCGGGCGGACCCCGGCGAGGGACCGGACGGCGGACCGGTCGGCGGGCTGCCGCTGCCGCCCGGCGCCGGCGCGCCGGAGCGCCGCTGGTCCGGGAACCACCTTCCGGAGTACCTGGACGCGCTGTCCTGGCTCAGCACCGACGCGTATGTCATCAGGACGGCGAAGCTGACGCCCCGCCAGACCGCGGAGCGGATCGCCGAGGCGCTGCGCCAGGGTGTGGGGCGCTGCGACATCGTGCAGACCCCGGAACCCACGGCGGAGACCGTCGCCTCCGGGGTGCTGCTCTTCGACGAGCACGACCGGGTGCTGCTCGTCGATCCGACCTACAAACCGGGCTGGGAGTTCCCCGGCGGGGTCGTCGAGCGGGGCGAGGCACCGGCGCAGGCGGGACTGCGCGAGGTCTCCGAGGAACTGGGCATCGAACTCGCCGTGGTGCCGAGGCTGCTGGTCGTCGACTGGGAACCGCCGGCGCCACCCGGCTTCGGCGGAATGCGGCTGCTCTTCGACGGCGGACGCATACCCGCGGCCGACGCCGAACGGCTGCTGCTCCCCGGCGCCGAACTGCGCGGCTGGCGGTTCGTCACCGAGGACGAGGCCGCGGGGCTGCTGCCCCCGGTACGGCTGGACCGGCTGCACTGGGCGCTGCGGGCCCGCGAGCGCGGCGTCCCGCTGAACCTGGAGGCCGGCCGGCCCGTCGAGTGAACCGGCCTGACGGGGTCCCGCCGCTCAGCGGCGGGACCCCGTCAGCTCATACGGACTTGGACGCGGCGTACTGGCCCAGGAACAGCGCCTCGGCCAGCGACAGGCGTTCCAGCTCCTGCGGGGAGACGCTCTCGTTCACCGCGTGGATCTGGGCGTCCGGCTCGCTCAGGCCGATCAGCAGGATCTCCGCCTCGGGGTACAGCGTGGCCAGGGTGTTGCACAGCGGGATCGACCCGCCCTGACCGGCGATCTCCAGCTCCTGGCCGTACGCGGTGCGCATGGCGTCGGCCATCGCGGTGTACGCCGGGCTGGTGGTGTCGGCGCGGAACGGCTGGCCGCTGCCGCGCTGGGTGACCTCGACCCGGGCACCCCAGGGGGCGGCCGCCCGCAGATGCGCGATGAGCGCGTCGGCGGCCTCCTGCGCGTCCATGCCCGGCGGCACCCGGAGGCTGACCACCGCTCCCGCGCTCGCCTGGACGGACGGGGTCGCGCCCACCATCGGCGGGCAGTCGATGCCCAGCACGGTCACCGACGGCCGGGCCCAGACCCGGTCCGAGACCGTGCCGGTGCCGACGAGGCCGACACCGTCCAGCACCTTGGCGTCCTTGCGGAAGTCGTCCTCCGGGTACTGCAGCCCGTCCCACCGGCCGTCCGCGGCCAGCCCGTCGACGGTGGTGGCGCCGTTCTCGTCGCGCAGGGTGCCGAGCATGTGGATGAGCGCGGCGAGCGCGTCCGGGGCCGCACCGCCGAACTGGCCCGAGTGCAGATTGCCGCCGAGGGTCTCGACCTTCACCTCGACCATCGCCATGCCGCGCAGGGTCGCGGTGACCGTCGGCAGCCCGACCCGGAAGTTGCCCGTGTCACCGATCACGATCGCGTCGGCCGTCAGCAGCTCGGGGTGCGCCTCGACGTAACGTTCCAGGCCGCCGGTGCCCTGCTCCTCGGAACCCTCGACGATGACCTTGATGCTCACCGGGGACCCGCCGTGCTCGCGCAGCGCGCGCAGCGCCGTGAGGTGCATCAGGATGCCGCCCTTGCAGTCGGCGGCGCCGCGCCCGTACCAGCGGCCGTCCCGCTCGGTCAGCTCGAACGGCGGCGAGATCCAGGCGGCTTCGTCCAGGGGCGGCTGCACGTCGTAGTGCGCGTACAGCAGCACGGTCGGCGCGCCCTGCGGTCCTGGGAGGTATCCGTAGACCGACTGGGTGCCGTCCGGGGTGTCCAGCAGTGCCACGTCCTGGAAGCCGTCGGCCCGCAGTGCGTCGGCGACCCAGCCGGCGGCCTTCTCGCAGCCGCTCCTCGGGAACTGGCGTTCGTCGGCGACCGACGCGAACGACACGAGCTCGGCGAGTTCCGCGCGGGCGCGCGGCATGAGGGAGGCGACGGTTTCGGAGAGCGGGACGGCCTGCATGGGCGCTCCTTGCGGGTGTGATGGTGTGTTCGTGCGCACAAGTGGACGTTGCCGATGGTGCCACAGCGGTCGGAGCCGGGTTCTCGCCATAGGATGCGGCTGAGCAGGGGCGACGAGAGTCGGCGGGTCGAGCGGGAGCGGAATCACACGTGAGCAGCGAGCAAGCGGCGCAGGGCAGCGGTTCGGCGGACGACGGAGCGGACGACACGGTCTGGGATGTCGTGGTGGTCGGTGCCGGCCCCGGTGGTGCCTCGGCAGCCCATGCGGCGGCCGCCGCCGGCCGCAGGGTGCTGCTGCTGGAGAAATCCGAACTCCCGCGCTACAAGACATGCGGCGGCGGCATCATCGGCCCCTCCCGCGACTCGCTGCCGCCCGGCTTCGAGCTTCCGCTGCGGGACCGCGTGCACGCGGTCACCTTCAGTCTCAACGGCAAGCTGACCCGCACCAAGCGCTCGCGGCACATGCTGTTCGGCCTGATCAACCGCCCCGAGTTCGACGAGGCCCTGGTCCGGACGGCGCAGGAGGCCGGGGCCGTGCTGCGGACCGGGGTGACCGTTTCCCGCGTGGAGCAGCACGGCCCGGCCGTGCCCGACCGGCGGACGGTCGCCGTCGTGCTCAACGACGGGGCGACCGTCCTGGCCCGCGCCGTGGTCGGCGCCGACGGCAGCGCCAGCCGGATAGGAGCTCACGTCGGGGTCAAGCTGGACCAGGTCGACCTCGGCCTGGAGGCCGAGATCCCGGTACCGGTGTCGGTGGCCGAGGACTGGGCCGGCCGCGTCCTCATCGACTGGGGCCCGCTCCCCGGCAGTTACGGCTGGGTGTTCCCCAAGGGCGACTCGCTCACCGTCGGCGTGATCTCCGCGCGCGGTGACGGCAGCGCGACCAAGCGCTACCTGGAGGACTTCATCGCCCGCCTCGGGCTGGCCGGCTTCGAACCGAGCATCTCCTCCGGGCACCTCACCCGCTGCCGCTCCGACGACTCCCCGCTGTCCCGTGGCCGGGTCCTGGTGTGCGGTGACGCCGCGGGGCTGCTGGAGCCGTGGACCCGTGAGGGCATCTCGTTCGCGCTGCGCTCCGGACGGCTGGCGGGGGAGTGGGCGGTCCGGATCTCCGAGGCGCACGACGCGGTCGACGCCCGCCGGCAGGCGCTGAACTACGCCTTCGCCGTGAAGGCCGGGCTCGGTGTGGAGATGGGGGTGGGGCGGCGGATGCTGGCCCTGTTCGAGAAGCGCCCCGGTCTGCTGCACGCCGTTCTCACCACCTTCCCGCCGGCCTGGAACGCTTTCGCGGGGATCACCCGCGGCAAGGGCACCCTCGCGGACCTGGTCCGTAACCATCCGCTCGCCCGCCGGGCGCTGTGGGCGCTGGACCGTTCGTAACGGCGGCCCATGGAACGGCACTTGAGGGGAAGGCGACTTCCCAGGAGGTGCCGTCAACATGGTGTTGCGCGACAGTGCGGGCCGAATGCCGTGGTGGGCCAGGCTGACCGCCACGGTGGTGGTCCTGGCCGGGCTTTTCTTTCTCTTCGCCAAGGCAGACCTGCTTCCCGGAATCCCCAATCCGTTCGGCGAGAAGACCAAGGACCGCAGCGGTCCCGTGGTGCTGAAGTCGATCCAGGACATGAGCCGCTTCCAGGGCGCGAGCGGGAACTTCCAGGTCGTCGTCGATCTGCAGAAGGACGCGACCTTCCTTCCCGACTCCGTGAAGGGCAAGCGGACGCTGTACGTCGGCGCGGGCAGCGTCGACTCCTATGTGGACCTGGGCAAGGTCGGCAAGGACGCGGTCACGGTCTCCGCCGACCGCACCGCCGCGACCATCCGGCTGCCCCACGCGGAGCTGGAGCGCACCGCCCTCGACCCGAAGAACTCCTATGTGGTCTCCCAGCAGCGGGGCTTCTTCGACCGGCTCGGCGACTTCCTGGGCAATAACCCCGGGAACGAGAAGCAGCTGAACGAACTGGCCGCGCAGAAGATCCAGGACGCGGCCAAGGCGACCGAGCTGGGCCGGCGCGCGGAGGCCAACACCCAGTCGATGCTGCAGCGGCTGCTCACCTCGCTCGGGTTCACCAAGGTCGAGGTGACCTTCGCCCCGTAGTCCGACGGCTCCGTGGTCCCGTGGCCCGTCGACCCCTGTTCCTGGCGGTCCGCCCGCAGGCCGTTCGCGGGCGGTTCGCCGTCAGCCCGAGGTGGTGACCAGGAAGACGGGGTGCTTGTGCGCTATCGCGCGCAGCTCCTCGTCGGTCGAATCGGGTCCGACGCCGCCGAAGAACACGCCGACCTCGGCCTTCCAGCGCTTGAGGTAGGCGCGCAGCAGCACCGGCTTGTCGTCATCGGCGATCTCGGTCGCGGTGAACTCCTCGGTCTTCCGGCCGAGGATCAGCTGCCCGCCGCCGGCCGCCCGCATGTTGTGCGTCCACTGGACGTGCCCGCGCGGGGCCACCAGGTAGCGCTCCTCGCCGACCGTCAGCAGGTTGACCGGGGTGCGCCGCCATTCGCCGCTCTTGCGGCCCTTCACGGCCAGCACCCGCGATCCCCAGATGCTCAGCCCGCGCCGGGTCAGCCACGCGACGGTGCGGTTGAAGACGTTGACGGTGAACCAGCCGGGCTTCTTGACGTGGTCGCGGTCGGCCATGATCGGTGCTCCCTGAGGCGAAATGGAGAGCGGTGCTCTCGCTTGAGTTCAGCCTGTCACCGTCGTCCGGAAAAAACAAGAGCGGTGCTCTCATTGTTGGCCGATGCTCCGGAAGATGGCAGACTGGACGACATGAGTGTGATCCGCGGAGCCAGGGAACGGGCCCGAATCGAAGTAACCGCCGCCATAAAGGAAGAAGCGAGACGGCAGCTGGCCGCCGAGGGCGCGTCCCGCCTCTCCCTGCGTGCGGTGGCGCGCGAGCTGGGCATGGTCTCCTCGGCCCTCTACCGCTACTTCCCGAGCCGGGACGAGCTGCTGACCGCGCTCATCATCGACGCGTACGACGCCATGGGAGCGGAGGCCGAGGCCGCCCTCGCCCGCACGGCCGGCGACGCCCCGCACGCGCGCTGGGTGGCGGTCTGCAGCTCGGTGCGCGACTGGGCCCTGGCACGCCCGCACGAGTACGCCCTCATCTACGGCTCGCCGGTGCCCGGCTACATCGCGCCGATGGACACCGTGGGCCCCGCCTCCCGCGTTCCGCTCACGCTGGTCGCCGTGGTGCGGGAGGCGCATGCGGCCGGCACCCTGGGCCCGCCCCCCGGATCGCCGCTGGCCGCGCCGGTCAGGGCGGACGCCGCCCGGCTGGCGGCGGAGCTGGGCCCGGAGCTCCCCATCCCGGTCGTCGCCGCGCTGGTCGGCAGCTGGGCCCAGCTCTTCGGACTGCTGAGCTTCGAGCTCTTCGGCCAGTTCAACCGCGTGGTGGCGGCCCGCGGTGCGTTCTTCGACCAGGCCGTGGGCGCGCTGGCCGGCCAGGTCGGGCTGTCGCCCGCCGCCGTACTCCCGGCGGAGTAGTCACGATGACCACCGGCAGCGGACGACGGCCACCGGTCCGCCGGTCTAGCGTTGCGGCATGACAGACCAGGAGTCGCCCCGGGCACCCCGGTTCCGTGGCATCGCCACCCGCTACCCCTGGATCTCCTCGATCGCCGTGGCGGTCGCGCAGCTCGTCGGCTCCAACGGAGCGGCGCGCAACCAGACGGGCCGCGTGCCCCTGGACGCGCTGGCCTACGTACTGCTGCTGGCAGGACCGGCGATGCTGCCGCTGCGCCACCGCCTGCCGGTGTTCGTCGCCGCCGGCACCGCCGCCGTGGCCGGCGGCTATCTCGCGCTCGGCTACCCGTACGGGCCGGTCTTCCTCAGCGTGGTCGTGGCCTTCTTCGCCGCCATCGGAGCGGGCCGCCGCCGCGCCGTGCTGATCATCGCGGGGGTGGTCTACGCAGGGGAGCTGCTGGTCGGCCAGTGGCTGTACCGCTGGCTGCCGCCGGAGGGCGACGGCCCCTCGTCCTGGATGGCCGCGTCCGGCATCGCCGCCTGGCTGCTGGCGGTCCTGGCCGGCGCCGAGCTGTTCCGGGCCCGCCGTGAGCGGATCGCGCGCGAGCGGCGCGAGCGCGAGGAGGCGGAGAACCGGCGCGCCGACGAGGAGCGGCTGCGGATCGCCCGGGAGCTGCACGACGTCCTCGCGCACAGCATCTCGGTGATCAATGTGCAGGCGGGTGTCGCCCTCGCGCTCATGGACGACCACCCCGAGCAGGCCCGTACGGCGCTGACCACCATCAAAGCCGCCAGCAAGGAGGCACTCGGCGAGGTCCGGCAGGTGCTCAGCACCCTGCGGGCACCGGGTGACGCGCCGCGGTCGCCCGCCCCCGGCCTGGACCGGCTGCCCGAACTCGCCGAACAGGCGGCCGGCGCCGGTCTGACGGTGGACATCACCACCGCCGGAGCGCGCTTCCCGCTGCCGCCCGGCGCGGACCTCGCGGCGTTCCGCATCATCCAGGAGGCGCTGACCAACATCGTCCGGCACTCCGGCTCCCGCACCGCGCGCGTCCGCCTCGGATACGGGCCGGAGGGGGTCGAGCTGAGCGTGGACGACGACGGACCCTCGGCGCAGCGGCAGGAGGGCGACGGGGGCGGCGGCAACGGCCTGATCGGTATGCGCGAACGGGCCGCGGCGCTGGGCGGCACGGTCGAGGCAGGACCGCGCCCCGGCGGCGGCTTCCGCGTGCTGGCACGGCTGCCGTCCGGCGCGGCCGGTACCGTGGCGGGCGCCACCGAGGAAGAGGGCCGATGATCCGCGTACTGCTTGCCGACGACCAGGTCCTGGTGAGGGCCGGCTTCCGGGCGCTGCTCGACGTCCAGAGCGATATCGAGGTGGTCGGTGAGGCCGACGACGGGGAGGCGGCGCTGCGGCTGGTGCGCGAACTCACCCCGGACGCCGTCCTGATGGACATCCGCATGCCGCGTATGGACGGTCTGGCGGCCACCCGGCACATCACCGCGGATCCGGCGCTGACCGGCGTCAAGGTGGTCATCCTGACCACGTTCGAGCTGGACGAGTACGTCTTCGAGGCGATCCGCGCCGGTGCCTCCGGCTTCCTGGTCAAGGACACCGAGCCGGCGGAACTGCTGCGGGCGGTCCGGGCGGTGGTGGAGGGCGACGCCCTCCTCTCGCCGGGGGTGACCCGCCGGCTGATCGCGGAGTTCGCGGCCCGGTCGAAGGAGCCGACGACCGTCGCGGGCCTGGAGCACCTCACCGACCGCGAGCGCGAGGTGATGGCGCTGGTGGGCATCGGCCTGTCGAACGAGGAGATCGCCCGCAGACTCGTTGTCAGCCCGCTCACCGCCAAGACCCATGTCAGCCGCGCCATGATCAAGCTCGGTGCCCGCGACCGGGCCCAACTCGTCGTCCTGGCCTATGAGTCCGGGCTGGTACGCCCTGGGTGGCTCGGCTGACCGATGGGGCCGGCACCCGACCGGGGTTGAATCGATCCGGCTCAGCGGGATTCTCTGCGGCCCGGTACGTCCCGCGCTTCGCGCGTCCGGTTCTCATGGCGCTGCAGGACGCCGGCCACCGTGCCGCAGAAGGTCACCACCGCCACGGCGACGGCCGCAGTCACCCAGCTGTGCCGGGCGTCCCCGTGCACTCGCCCGGCGAGCACCGGGCTCACCACCAGGGCGAAGGCGATCGCGGCGAAGACCGTTCCGGCCGCCGCCGCGTACATCATCTCGACCGTGGTGGCGTCCCGCTCGGCCTGTGTACGAGTCCTACGCATAGGAACACCCTTCCCCTGGGACCGGCGGCACAATCCGCCGGTCCGGCACCCGGCCCCGCGCTACGGGAGACGTCCGGCCCCGCGCCCTCCCTCGTGGCGCGGGACCGGACGACGGTCGGTTCCCGGGTGGTACGGCGGACCGGTCGGTCAGTCGCGCACCGCCACCGGCTGCGCCTCGGCCTCCGCCGCCACCACACCGGCGGACGAGGCCGACGGTACGGAGGTCGCGACGACGATCTCGTGGGCCGGACGGCGCTTGCGCAGCCCGGTGACGGTGATCAGCAGCCCCGCCACCCCGATGAGGGTGACGACCACGAGCCCCGGCCGGTAGGTGTCCAGGACCGCCTGCGGCGTGCTGGGCGACCCGGTGCCGCTCGACGTCACCACCGCGGTCACGATGGCCAGGAAGATCGCCCCGCCCACCTGGAACGAGCTGTTGAGCAGGCCGGAGACCATGCCCTGCTCATGGTCGCTGACCCCGTTGGTGGCCTGGATGTTGAGCGACGAGTAGGCGAGGGTGAAGGCGGTGCCGAGCAGCAGCATCGACGGCAGGATGTCGAGGGCGTAGTCGGGCGACAGGTCGACCCGCAGGAAGAGCACATAGCCGAGGACGAGCGAGGCGAAGCCCGCCGTGATCACCCGCGGGGTGCCGAACCGGTCGACCACCGGCCCCATCCGGGGCGAGGCGATGGCCACCAGCGCGCCGGCCGGCAGGAAGGCGAGCGCGGTGTGCAGCGCCGACCAGCCGAGCAGGGACTGCATGTACTGGGTGACGAGGAACTGGAAGCCGATGTACGACCCCATGAAGGTGGCGCCGCCCAGGTTGGCGCGGATCTGGTTGGGGGAGCGCAGGATGCCGAGCCGGATCAGCGGGTGCGCGGAGCGCCGTTCGATGGCGATGAAGCCGGCCAGCAGTACGGAGACGACGGCGAACGACACCAGGGTGCGGGCCGAGCCCCAGCCGGTCTGTCCGGCTTCGACGACGGTGTAGACGAGCAGCAGCATCGCGGCGGTACCGGTCAGCGCGCCGGGCAGGTCGTAGCCGCGTCCCGCGCCGCTCTCGCGGGGGCTCCTGGGGATGAGCTTGAGGCCGACGACGAGGGCGATCAGGGCGACCGGTGCGGGCAGCAGCATGGTCCAGCGCCAGCCCACCTCGGTGAGCAGCCCGGAGAGCACCAGGCCCATCGAGAAGCCGGTCGCGCCGCAGGAGGCGTAGATGGTGAGCGCCCGGTTGCGGACCGGGCCCTCGGCGAACGAGGTGGTGATGATCGACAGTCCGGCGGGTGCGGTGAACGCGGCGCTCAGACCCTTGATGAAGCGGGTGGCGATGAGCAGCTCACCGGAGTCGACGACGCCGGCGAGCAGCGAGGCGGCGGCGAAGACGCCGAGCGCGATCAGGAAGACGCGGCGGCGTCCGAGCAGGTCGGCGGCGCGGCCGCCGAGCAGCAGCAGACCGCCGTAGCCGAGGATGTAGCCGCTGACGATCCACTGGAGCGAGGCGGTGGTGAGGTCGAGGTCGTGGGCGATCGAGGGGAGGGCTACGCCCACCATCGATACATCGAGCGCGTCGAGGAACAGCGCCGCGCAGAGCACCAGCAGGGTGCCCCACTGGCGGGCGTTCCAACTCGCTTCGGTAGCGCGGACGGTGGAGGACGGAGAGGTCATGCGGAGCAGACTACATGCGCATGCATCCAATGCAAGTGCATTTAATGCTTGCGCATGGAGCGTCGTTTTTCTGCTACCGTGCAGAGATGACCGGTGACAAAGGTGAGCGGGCGCTCGTGGAGGAATGGCGGGCGATCCTCGCCGTCCACGCGCGTACGGCGTGCGAACTCGACCGTGAGCTGCATCAGCACGGTCTCGGGGCCAGCGATTTCGAGGTCCTCGACGTACTCGCCGGCGGGGATCCGGCGGACGGCGGCTGCACCTTCCGCGTCCAGGAACTGGCCGACCGGGTCCATCTGAGCCAGAGCGCGCTGTCCCGGCTGGTGGCCCGGCTGGAGAAGGACGGCCTGGTGAGCCGCGGGATCTGCGACGAGGACCGGCGCGGCGTACGGGTCGGGATCACCGACCTGGGGCGCACCCGGTACGAGGTGGCCCGGCCAGGGCAGCGCGCCGTACTGGAGCGCATGCTCGGCACGGGTTGACCGCTTTCTTCGAGCAGCGCGTGCTCCTTCGAGTAGGCGTGACCGTGCCCTCCGCGTGTCGCCCGGCCGCGGGCCGCCGGAGTCGGTAGCTGTTGGCGGTATGTCCGTCTCCATCGCGCTGTTCACCGGCGACCTCCGGCTGCACGACAACCCCTCGCTCCGCGGCGCGTTGGGCTCGGCCGACCAGGTCGTCCCGCTCTTCGTCGTGGACCACGCGATCCGCGACACCGGCTTTCCCTCCCCCAACCGCGCCGCCTTCCTGGCCGGCTGCCTCGCCGATCTCGACACCCGGCTGCGCCGCACCGGAGCCCGGTTGGCCCTGCGCACCGGCGACGTCACCGAACAGGTCCGCGCGGTGGCCGCCGAGGCCGGCGCGGAGCAGGTGCACCTCGCGGCCGGCGTCAGCGGCTACGCCCAGCGCCGCGAGGAGCGGCTGTGCCGCGCCCTGGAGCTCGACGGCCGCCTCCTGGTGGTGCACGAGGCGGTGGTGACCGCCGTCGCCCCGGGCGCCGTGACACCGCAGGGCAAGGACCACTACGCCGTCTTCACCCCGTACTTCAGACGCTGGGCGGAGCAGGGCGTCCGCGAACCGCTGCCCGCGCCGCGCCGGGTTCCCGGTGCGCGGGTCCGGTACGGATCGCTGCCGTCCCCCTCGTCGCTGGCCGGCGGTACACCGTCTCCCACGCTGCCCGAGGGCGGGGAGACGGCGGCCCGCCGCAGGCTCGGCCGCTGGCTGGACGGGCCGCTGGAGGGGTACGCCGACGGCCACGACGACCTGCCGGGGGACCTCACCTCGCGGCTCTCGCCCTATCTGCACTTCGGCTGTCTGTCGGCCGCCGAGCTGGTGCACCGGGCGGCGGCCCGCGGCGGCGCGGGCGCGGACGCCTTCGTACGGCAGCTGGCCTGGCGGGACTTCCACCACCAGGTGCTGGCCGCCCGTCCCGCCGCCGCGCACCGCGACTACCGGAGCCGGGGCGACCACTGGCGCGCCGACGCGGACGAGATCGATGCCTGGCGCGCGGGCCGCACCGGCTATCCCATCGTCGACGCCGCGATGCGCCAGCTCCGGCAGGAGGGCTGGATGCACAACCGGGCACGGCTGCTGGCCGCGAGCTTCCTCACGAAGACGCTCTACGCCGACTGGCGGACCGGCGCCCGCCACTTCCAGGAGCTGCTGGTCGACGCGGATATGGCGAACAACCAGCTCAACTGGCAGTGGGCGGCGGGCACCGGCACCGACACCCGCCCCAACCGTGTGCTGAACCCGCTCACCCAGGCCCAGCGCTTCGACCCGGACGGCAGCTACGTACGCCGCTACGTTCCGGAGCTGGCGGGCATCCCCGGCGGTGCGGTCCACCGGCCCTGGCGGCTGCCCGCGGCCGAACGCGCCGCCCTGGAGTACCCGGAACCGATCGTCGACCTCGACGTCGCCGCCGCGCGCTTCCGCCGGGCCCGGGGGCTCGACGACTGAACCACCGGCCCCGCGCACCGGAGCGCCTCACATGATGGGGGAGGCCTGCTGCCACAGCTCCACGAGTGTCCTGTCCCCGGAGACGTCGAGCCCGTCGTACGGTCCGCGGTTCCACAGCGCGAGGTAGAGGTCGGCGGCGGGTCCGCTCACGGTGCAGTCGGCCGCGCCCGGCGCCCCGCGCTCGACCCGCGGGGCCTCCTGGGAGAGCTGGACCAGCCAGTCGCCCGTGCCGGCGGGCGCGTCCACCGCCCGGACGCGCAGGGTGCGCGGCAGTTCGCTGCGCACCCGGCTGCGGGGGCGGGTGTGGAATCCGGCCAGCAGTTCGTCCACGCCGTCGGTGGCGAAGGCCGTGGTCACGGGGGAAGGGGCAACGCCGAGCGCGGCCTCGGCGTCCACCCGGTGGACGGCCGTCTCGTGCGCCTGGCGCCGCGCCCAGAACTCCAGCGACGAGGGGGCGGTGAGGAAGTGCCAGCACCGCAGATCCGCCGGGGCGGCGGTGAGCGCGGCCACGAGGTCGGCGTGCGCCTCGCGGTACCAGTCGAGCAGCGCGCCGTCGTCGGGCACCTTGCCCTCTATCGGCGCGGGTTCCTTCCTGCCTTCGACGATGAATCCGGTCGCCCAGCGGTGGACGATTCCGGTGTGCTGTACGAGGTCGCGAACCCGCCAGTCGGGGCAGGGCGGCACCGGTGCGTCCAGGCCGGCCTGTTCGGCGGCATCGGCGAGCAGCGTTCCGTTGTGGCGCAGGATCTCGATGAACTCAACCGTCTCCATGGCGGGATTGTGACATCCCGTCACGGCGCGTGGTACGCCCGTACGGCACCGGCCTCGCGGTGCCCGGCGACACCGCGCCGACCTGCGCCGGAACCGGTGCCACCGCGGCGCGGATCGTATACCCGGCACCGGGTCCGGCCCCGGGCCGGGACGCCGGGCCGTCAGGGGCCCGGACGGGTGCCCAGGTTCCGTACGGCGTAGGCGATGGCGGACGCGGTCGCGGCCAGCAGCGCCACCGTGGTCAGCGCGGTCGGCAGCCCGAAGGCGTCGGCCAGGAAGCCGATGGAGGGCGGGCCGAGGAGCATCCCGCCGTAGCCGAGGGTGGAGGCCGCCGCGACACCGCTGGGTCCGGCGAGCTCGCCCGCGCGGGCGATGGCGACCGGGAACAGATTGGCCAGGCCGAGGCCGGTCACGGCGAAGCCGGCGAGCGCGAGCCAGACGGACGGGGCGAGCGCGCCGAGCAGCATGCCCGCGGCGGCGGTCAGCCCGCCGAGTACCAGCGCCCGGGTCTGGCCGAGCCGTTCCAGCAGCGCCGTCCCGGACAGCCGGCCGAGCGCCATCGCGAGCGCGACGGCCGCGTATCCGGCCGCGGCGATGCCCTGGCCGCCGCCGAGGTCCTCCTGGATGTGCAGCGGCCCCCACTCCGCGAGGGCGCCCTCGCCGTAGGCCGTGCAGAGCGCGATCAGACCGAACACGGCCACCAGCAGGCCGGTCCGGTGCACGGTCGGCGCGGCGCCGGCCGTCCCTTCAGCGGGGAAGCCCGCGGATCCGCTGCGGTCCTGCCGGTCGTCAGCCGGCGGGGTGATCCGCTGGGTGAGGAGCGTCCGGCCGGCGACGGCGGCGACCAGCAGACCGACCGGGGTGAGCAGCAGCAGATGGGTGGTGGGCGACAGATGCGGGGCGAGCAGTCCGCCGAGGGCGGCGCCGAGCAGCCCGCCAAGGCTGTACGCGGCATGGAATCCGGACATCACCGGACGGCGCAGCGCCGCCACCAGGTCGACGGCGACGCTGTTGATGGCGACGTTCATCCCGCCGTAGGCGGCGCCGAAGGCCAGCAGCACCAGGCCGAGGGCGAGCGCCGAATGGGTGAGCGGGGGAAGCGCGATGCTCAGGGCCATCAGCACGCCGGTCACGACCGTGATCCGGCGGCTGCCGAAGCGGCGGCAGAGCCCGCCGGTCAGCACCATCGTGGCCACGGCGCCCGCCGAGACACCGAGCAGGGCGAGGCCCAGCTCACTGGAGGAGGCGCCCACTTGCGCTTTGATGGCCGGAATGCGGACCACCCAGCCCGCGAAGATGAAGCCGTCGAGGGCGAAGAACGTGGTGAGGGCGACGCGGATCCGGGTGAGAGAGGGGTCGGTCGGGCGGCGGCGGGAGGCCGTAAGGGCCATCCCTATTTTGTTTAGCGTCGGCACAAAGTC
Source organism: Streptomyces sp. SID13666 (assembly GCF_010548325.1). Classification (NCBI taxonomy): domain Bacteria; kingdom Bacillati; phylum Actinomycetota; class Actinomycetes; order Kitasatosporales; family Streptomycetaceae; genus Streptomyces; species Streptomyces sp. SID13666. The sequence goes on from NZ_JAAGLX010000012.1 coordinate 158,582, forward strand.
AGAATAGGGGCGTGACCCAGATTCGGACAAGGCTCGAGCGAGGCCGGAGCGCACTCGGCCCGGCGCTCGCACTCGTGCACACCGGCCGCGCGCCGACCCGCGCCCTGCTCACCTCGGAACTCGGCGTGACCCGCGCCACGGCGGGCGCGGTCGCCGCGGAACTGGAGGCACTGGGGTTCATCCGGGTGGACACCCGGCCGGGCGGTGCCTCCGGGGCGCAGGGCAGGCCCTCGCACGGACTGGACCTCGATCCGGCGGGACCGGTGGTCCTCGCCGCCCAGGTGCACTCCGACGGCTTCCGCGCGGCACTGGTCGGGCTCGGCGGGCGGATCGTCGCCACCGCTCCCGGCTGTATGACCGTGCCCGCCGATCCGGCGCACGTCCTGGGCGCGGTCGTCGAAGCCGGCGCGGAGCTGCTGCGGGCCTCCGGGCGCACCTGCCTGGGCGCGGGGCTGGCCGTACCGTCCGCCGTCGCGGAGCCCGAGGGCACCGCTCTGAACCCGCTGCACGTCGCCTGGCCCGCGGGTTCCCCGGTGCGCCAGGTCTTCGCCGAGCAGATCGCCCGGGCCGGCATCACCGGACCCGGCGGCGCCCCGATGGCCTCCTTCCTGGGCAACGACGTCAACGTCGCCGCCCTCGCCGAGCACCGGCACGGCGCCGGGCGCGGCGCCGGCCAGCTGCTGGTCGTCGCCACCGGCCACCGCGGCGTCGGCGGAGCGCTGGTGCTCGGCGGGCGGCTGCACACCGGGAGTTCGGGTCTGGCCCTCGAGGTCGGCCATCTGACCGTCAATCCGGCGGGCCGGCCCTGCCACTGCGGCAGCCGCGGCTGCCTCGATGTCGAGGTCGACCCGCTCGCCTTCCTCGAAGCGGCGGGACGCCCGCCGGGACCGGCGGTCTCCCTCCTCGAACAGGCCCGCGACCTGCTCCGGGACGAGTACGAGGACCCCACCGTCCGCGCCGCCGCGCACACCCTCATCGACCGGCTCGGCCTCGGGCTCGCCGGCCTCGTCAACGTCCTCAACCCCGACCGCATCCTGCTCGGTGGCCTGCACCGCCACCTCCTGGACGCCGACCCGGAGCGGCTGCGCGCGGTCGTCGCGGACCGCAGCCTGTGGGGGCGCAGCGGGAGCGTTCCGCTGCTCGCCTGCGCCCTGGACCACAACAGTCTGGTCGGCGCCGCGGAGCTCGCCTGGCAGCCGGTGCTCGACGACCCGCTGACGGCGCTCGGCGGCTGAGCCACGGCGGGCCGGACACCCGGGGCCGGCGCGCGGTTGCCCGTGCTGACCGCGGGTCCGCCGCCGATGAGCGGCAACCCGCGAAACGGTGACCCGGCGCTGAACAGTGCGGGGCGGGCGGGGGAATTCCCGACGCCGCGCCACCGTCCGGTCGGGCCCCGCGACCGTCCCGCCAGGCCGCCCGGTGGACGCCCGCGGCACCGCACGGAGCCGCCGAACTACCCGTGTGACCAGGGAATATCCCCTGCTGAGGGGCGACGCCGAGGGGTGCGTCCGGGGGCATCCGGGGTGCCGGGCGAGCGGAACCCTGCCGTCAGGTCGCGCGTATATGGTGCGCCTCAATCGACGGCGCGGCCGTCAGCGAGGTGCGCCCGTCAGCGGCGCGCCCCGCGCGGTGCCGGCGGTGTCGGCGGCGGAAGAAGTGGAGCCATACGGTGGCCGGTTGGCTGCGGAAGCGGGTGTCGGCGTGGGCCGCCGCCGGTACGGTCTGGACGCTGGCCTTCGCCACGTTCGTCACGCTCATGACCGCGTGGTCGCTGGCCACACCCATCACCGCGCCTCCGGACGAGGCAGCCCACATGGTCAAGGCCGCCGCCGTCGTCCGCGGTGAGTTCGGCGGCGAGCAGCGGGTCATCGAAGCGCATCACGTCGGGGTCGACGTCGAGGTCGGATTCACGGCGGTCCGCGTGCCCGCCGGATACCGCGACCTGGATGTCACCGACGGCGTCTACCGGTGTTTCCGCAACGACGACAAGCTCTCCGTCTCCTGCCGGGGCACCGTCGCCCCCTCCGGCGACACCGCGACGGTCATCACCAGCGCCGGCACCTACGGCCCCGGCTACTACCTGCTGGTCGGCTGGCCGAGTCTGCTGCTCACCGGTGAGGCGGGCCTGTACGCGATGCGGCTGCTGAGCGCGCTGCTGTGCGCCGCGCTGCTGGCGAGCGCCGTGGTGACGGTTCTGGAGGGCGCGGCCAAGGGATACAGCGGACGGGTCGCGCTGATCGGCGTGCTGACCGCCGCCACTCCGACGGCCGTCTACCTCGGCGGCGTCGTCAATCCCAACGGTCCTGAGGTCACGGCGGCCGTCCTGGCCTGGGCGGTCGTCGTCCGCCTGGTGACCGACGAGGACGGTCTGCCGCTGCTGCGCCGACGGCTGGTGCGGCTCGGCGCCGCCTGCGTCCTGCTCGCCTCGATGCGGGCGCTGGGCCCGCTGTGGATCGCGCTGGTGCTGGCCGGAGGCCTGGTCCTGGCGCGCCCGGGACGGCTGCGGCAGCTGGCGCGGCTGCGCCCGGTGTGGGTGTGCCTGGGGGTGGCGGCCGCCGCGGGGCTGGCCGCTGTCGCCTGGACGATGACGGCCGACACGCTCGCGCTGCCCACCCAGACCCTGGAGCAGTACACACCGCTGACCTCCGCCCTCAAGGCGGTCTTCGACCTTCTCCCGAACTACCTGCACCAAATGGTGGCGATCTTCGGTTCGTTGAACGTCGCGGCCCCCGAACTCACCTACGTGCTGTGGTGGGTGATGGCCGGCTGCCTCGTGATGCTCGCCCTGGCGACGGGACGGGCGCGCGAGACCCTCGTCCTGACGGCGCTGATGGCGGGCACCGCCTTCGGCCCGCTGGTGCTGATGGCCCCGCAGGCCGCCCACCTGGGACTCATCTGGCAGGGCCGCTATCTGCTGGCCGTCGCCGTCGGGATCCCGGTGCTGGCGGCGGTGGTCGCCGGCCGGCGCTGGAGCGACCTCCCCGAACGGCTGCGGACCCGGCTGCCCCTGCTGCTGATCGGCTGCTGGGCGCTGGCACAGGGCGGCGCGTTCGTCTGGGCCGCGCTGCGCTACGCGTTCGGCCGGGCGAACCAGTTCTCCGGCGGCCCGCTGCAGTGGTCGCCGCCCGTCGTGGGCTGGTCCGCCGCGCTCGTCCTGCCGGCGCTGTCGGGCTTCCTGCTGGTGCTGCTGGCGATCAGGGCGGGGCGGCCGATGGCCGCGGATCCGGCCGGGACCGCGCTGCGCGCGTCCGCCGAGCCGTCGGCGGAGAACCATGCCGTCCGGGAGCAGGAACCCAGCCGCGGCTGACCCGGACGGACGGGCGGACGGGCCCCGGGATCGCGGGAGTTCGGAACAGGAGTTCAGAAGAGCGGCTCCGGAACGTCCTCCGGCCGGGGCACGGGAGCGGTGGGGGCCGTCGAGCGCGGTCCGGGGGCGGGCGTGGTGAGCGGCCAGCCGGAGACCAGCCGGGAGTCGAGCAGCAGCCCGCCGTCCGGCGTATCGAGGTACAGATCGCTCCCGGCCGCCGCCCGCACCGTGCCGGTGACCGAGGTTCCCGGCGCCAGCGCGGTGATCCGGGCCGCCGGCCGCGGCGGCTCCGGCTCCAGCCCGAACAGCGCCGCGTGGTCGACCAGGGCGTAGGGCAGCCGGTCCAGGGTGTCCGGCAGTCCGGTCACCGCCTCGTACAGGGCGCGGAGTTCGGCGGCCCGCTCGGCGGCGGGCGGCAGCGCCCACCGCGCCGCCCGCTTGGCACCGGCCGTCACGCGGTCGGGAATGCCCAGCGCGGCGCCGAGCGAGGCCTCCGTACGACGGGCCGCCATCAGCGGACCGCGTCCGAGGAAGCTGAAACAGACCGCCGCCTGCTCCACCAGCCGGGTCTCGCCGCGCTCGGCCGCGGTGATGCCGACCTTGGTCAGACCGGGACCGAAGTAGGCCAGGTACACCGAGTACGGCCGGGGGTCGTCGGCCATGGTGTCGGCGGCGACGGACGAGAGCCGGTCCAGCGCCGCGCAGTCGTCGCACAGGTCCCGGCGGGCCGTCGGGCCCAGCTCCGCGGCGCGCGGGCACACCAGGTGACGGCCTTGCCGCCGTACGCCGGTACAGCGCCGCACCGCGTCCGGGCCCACGGCCAGGGCCAGCGGGCGGCCGACTGGGACCGGGCTGCTCCGCTCGCCGTGCCGGGGGTGCGACCACTGCCAGCACGGCTCCCAGGAGCCCGGGCCGCCCTTCCAGCGCAGTCCGGTGCATCGCCACGTCTCCACCAGCCCGATGGTAGGCGGAGCGTGGTGGTCCCCGTTCCCGCGGAGTACCCTCCGGTTCCATGGTGTCCGACGAGCTCGCCCGCAGCCCCTACGTCAGCCTGACCACCTACCGCCGCAGCGGCGACGCGGTGGCCACCCCGGTGTGGTCGGTCCGCGACGGGGACGAACTGCTCGTCTGGACCAAGGACGACACCGGCAAGGTCAAGCGGATTCGCAACAGTGGCCGGGTGACCGTCGCCCCGTGCGACGCCCGGGGCAGGATCGCGGCCGGAGCGCCGACCGCCGAGGGGACCGCGCGGCTGCTGGACGCGTCGCAGCTGGACCGGGTCCGCAAGGCCATGGCCGGCAAGTACGGCCTGCGCTTCAGGGTCCTGGACGTGGGCGGCGCGCTGCTCCGGCGTGGCAAGCGGCCGCACGTGGGGATCGCCGTCACCTTCTGACCGGCCGCCGGACGTAGCCGCGGCCGGCGTTCGTACTCCCCACGTGGTACGCGGAGTGCCGCTGGCCGTACGACGACCCGGCGGCCGTTCCGGACCAGGCTCGGTGGTGTCGGGATGCATCGCATCCCACCATCACCGAGGAGACGATGCAGATGAACGTCATGGCATGGAACGACGGCGGGCCCGGCCCGTGGATCCTGTTCTTCCCGCTCGTCTGGGCGCTCGTCGTGGTCGGCATCGTCCTGGTGCTGCGCCGCACCGTGTGGCGCGGCCGGGGCTGCGGCCGCGGACCGTGGCAGTGGCGGGCGGTGAACGGCGAGCACTCGCCGGTGGCGCTGCTCGGCCGCCGCTACGCGTCGGGCGAGATCGACGAGGACGAGTACCGCAGCCGGCTCGCCGTACTGAACGAGCAGCACGGACCGTACGAAGAGCACGGACCGCGCGGGACGTTCGACAAGTCCGGCACCGAGGACGGCCCCCGATGACCACCCTCACCCCTGTCGGCACCTCCGCCGCCCGCGTCGTGGACGCTTTCAAGGTCTACGGCGCGGGGGACGCCGAGGTCCGCGCGCTGGACGGCGTCACCGTCGGGTTCCCGGCGGCGCGCTTCACCGCGATCATGGGACCGTCCGGCTCCGGAAAATCCACCCTGATGCACTGCGCCGCAGGCCTGGACACGCTCAGTTCCGGCTCCGCGTTCATCGGCAGCACGGACCTGGGCACGCTCGGGGACCGGGATCTGACGCTGCTGCGCCGCGAGCGGATCGGCTTCGTCTTCCAGTCGTTCAACCTGGTGGGGACGCTGACCGTCGCCGAGAACATCACCCTGCCCCTCGATCTGGCGGGCACCCGGCCGGACACCGGCTGGGTGGACGCGCTCATCGACGTCGTCGGCCTCGGCGACCGGCTGCTGCACCGCCCGAGCGAACTGTCCGGCGGCCAGCAGCAGCGGGTGGCGGTGGCCCGCGCGCTGGCCGGCCGCCCGGACGTGGTCTTCGCCGACGAGCCGACCGGCAACCTCGACTCGCGCTCGGGCGCCGAGGTGCTGAACCTGCTGGGGCGCGCGGTGCACGAGATGGGCCGCACCGTCGTCATGGTCACCCACGACCCGGTCGCCGCCGCCCACGCCGACGAGGTCGTCTTCCTCGCCGACGGCCGGCTGGTGGACCGGATGACGGACCCCACCGCCGAGAAGGTGCTCGACCGGATGAAGGCCTTCGACGGCCTCGCCGGTGCGGGCGCGGGCGCGGGCCGGGGGACGGTGTCATGAGCGGCGCACGCACCTCACTGCGGATCAGCCTCGCCTCGCTGCGCGCCCACAAGCGGCGCTTCGCCGGCACGTTCCTGGCGGTCTTCCTCGGGGTGTCGTTCCTGGCCGGCACGATGGTCATGGGCGACACCCTCAAGGCCAGCTTCGACACCCTGTTCACGGACGCCAACCGGGGTACGGACGCTGTCGTCCGCAGCTCCGACGTCATCACCGTCACCGGCGGCGGCCAGGGCACCCGCGAGCCCGTCGACACCGCGCTCGTCCAGCGGATCGAGGCGGTGCCGGGAGTGGCCGCGGCCGCCCCGAACATCACGGGCGCCGGCCAGCTCGTCGGGGCCGACGGCAAGGCCGTCGGCGGGAAGGGCCCGCCCACCCTCGCCGGCAACTGGATCGAGGACGCGCAGCTCAACCCGTACACCCTCACCGGGGGCCGGGCCCCGAAGGCGCCCGGCGAGGTCGTGATCAACCGCGGCGCGGCCAGGTCCGGCAAGCTGCGGATCGGAGACACGACGGTGCTGCGCACGCCCGATCCGGTCCGGGTGACGATCGTCGGCGTGGCCGCCTTCGGCGGCGAGGACGGCATGGGGCAGACCACGTTCACCGGCCTCACCCGGGCCGACGCGGAGCGCTACCTCACCCCGAAGCCGGGCCTGGCGTCGACCATCCAGGTGCGCGCGGGACCCGGCGTCGGCCAGCGGGAGCTCGCCGAGCGGCTCGCGCCCGTGCTGCCCGCGACGTTCAGGCGATCACCGGGCAGCAGGCCACGGACGAGAGCCTCACCATGATCTCCGGCACATTCCTGAAGATCTTCACCTCACTGCTGCTGGTCTTCGCGGGCATCGCCCTGCTGGTGGCGACCTTCAGCATCCACAACACCTTCGCGATCGTGGTGGCGCAGCGGACCCGGGAGAACGCGCTGCTGCGGGCGCTGGGCGCGTCCCGCCGCCAGGTGCTCGGCTCGACGCTCGTCGAGTCCGCGGTCGTCGCGGTCGTCGCCTCGACCGCCGGACTCCTCGGCGGCATCGGGGTCGCGGCCGGACTCCAGGCGCTGTTCCCGGTGGTCGGCTTCCCGTTCCCCGACGGTGACCTGGTGATCGGCGTGACCGCCCTGGTCCTGCCGTTCCTGGTCGGGCTGCTGGTGTGCACCGGCTCGGCGCTGCTGCCCGCCGTACGGGCCGGGCGCACCGCGCCGCTGGCCGCACTGCGGGAGACCGCCGTGGACACCTCCGGTGCCTCGCGCAATCGTGCCGTGCTGGGCACGCTCGCCGCGGTGACGGGCATCGCGCTGACCGTGACGGGCGCGGCGGGCACGCCCGACGTCTGGCTCACCGGCGGCGGCTCGGTGCTCACCCTGGCCGCGTTCGTGGTCCTCGGACCGGTCGCGTCCTCGTACGCGGTACGGCTGCTGGGTGCCCCGCTGGCCCGGCTGCGCGGGGTGACCGGCGGACTGGCCCGGCGCAACGCGCTGCGCAGCCCGAAGCGCACGGCCGCCACCGCGACCGCGCTGATGATCGGGGTGGCGGTCGTCTCCCTGTTCACGGTCTTCGGCGCCTCGCTCAAGGCGACGATGGACCGGACGGTGTCGCGGTCCTTCGCGGGTGATGTCGCCATCAGCGCCCCGGTGTTCGGGGCGGGCGGCAGCGGACTCAGCCCGAAACTGGCCCCCGCCGTGGCCGCGCTGCCACAGGTGCGGACCGCGGTCGGGCTCGGCAGGGGCGTCGCGAAGGTCGACGGCGGCGGCCGCACGCTGACCGTCACGGATCCGGCGGCGCTCGCTACCGTCCTCGACCTCGGTACGGTCGACGGTTCGCTCACCGGCCTCGGCGCCGACGGCATCGCGGTCGCCAGGGACGAGGCGGACAAGCACGGCTGGACGACCGGCAGTACGGCCTCGCTGGTCTTCACCGACGGGAAGCGGCTGCCCTTCACCGTGGCGGCGGTCTACGAGCGGGCGGACCTGGCGGGCGACTACGTCATCACCCGCGAGGCCTGGGCCCCGCACCGGGTGCAGGACTCCGACACCCTCGTCGCGGTCGCCTTCAAGGACGGGGTGTCCACGGGCGACGGCAAGGGAGCGGTCGAGAAGGTGGCGGCAGAGTACGGCGGTCCCACGGTGCAGACCCGCGCCGAGTACGCCAAGTCCTCCGCGTCGGCCATCGACATGATGCTGACGCTGGTCTACGCACTGCTGGCGCTCGCCGTGCTCATCGCGCTGCTGGGCATCGCCAACACCCTCACCCTGGCGGTGCACGAGCGCACCCGGGAACTGGGGCTGCTGCGCGCGGTCGGCCAGACCCGGTCGCAGCTACGGGCGATGGTGCGCTGGGAGTCGGTGCTGGTCGCCGCGTTCGGCACCGTCGGCGGTCTCGGCCTCGGCGCCTTCCTCGGCTGGGCGCTGGTGAAGGCCACCGACAGCTCGGGGACGAGCGCCTTCGCGGTGCCGCCGGCCCAGCTCGCGGTGGTGCTGCTGGTCGGCCTGGTCGCGGGGGTCCTCGCGGGATGGCGCCCGGCACGCCGGGCGGCCCGGCTGGACGTCCTGCGGGCCATCGCCACGGAATGAGCCGTCAGGGCATCCGGGGGAGAACGGATCCGACGAAAACAGGTCGGCTCCGAACGGGCCCGGCCCGGGCACGGCCCCGGCCCGGGCACGGCCCCGGCCGCCGCGTCCCGCACAGGGGGACACGGCGGCCGGGGCCGTCGGGAGGTCAGGCCGCGGCGGCGACGGCGGGAACCCGCCGGGCTGCCGGGCGCCTGCGCGGCGCCGGTGCCGGAGCCTCGACATGCAGGCTGAACCAGACCACCTTGCCGCCGTCCGGTACCGGATCGGCTCCCCAACTGTCGCTGAGCGCCGCCACCATGGCGAGCCCGCGGCCGCCGGTGGCGAGCGGCTCGGGGGAGCTGACCTGGGGCAGCTGGGGATCGCTGTCCAGGACGGATACGGTCAGCCGGCCCGAGACGAGGGTCAGTTGGACCGAACAGTGCTTGTCGGATCCGGCGTGCCGGTAGACGTTCGCCAGCAGTTCGGTGATACCCAGCAGGGCGGTGTCGAGCAGCGGGTCGAGATGCCAGTAACGCAGCTGCGCTGCAACGATTCGGCGTATCTGCTGGATGCGGGACGGCAGTGCTTCGAGTTCCAGCGTGCACTGTCGGTCGGCTTGCATGATCACGGCTGCGACTCCCTCCGCGGCGAGGGCCGGCCGCCGTGTCGGAAGCCGTGTCCTGAACCGCTCGGAATGAGAACACCTGAGCGAAAATGCGTAGAGTGACTGCTGCAGTACTCCGTGATGTGACTTCAGAGTCACCCCCCGTGGCGGGATCCGCAACCCGCATGGTGCCGCGCGCCTCCAGCGGGGCCCTCCGACCCGCTGTCCGTCGGCCAGAACTCCGGCTCCGGCGGCCCGGCGGAGGCCGGCTCCGTTCCGCCCGCGAAGGGCGCGACAGGGTGCCTTCGAGCGGGTCCGGCCGCGAGGGGCGACCGGCTGCCTGGTGCGCGACGGGGGGCGGATCAGGTCGTTATGATCCGAAATAGCCCGGCGTGCCGCCGGGGACCGGCACGAGCGGAGGCTGGCGCGGTGGGCACGATCGAGCAGGCGGACGACAGCGGCTGTACGCGCACGGTGGACGTGGACAGGACGGACCACGGGTACCGGGAGTGGCTCAAGGAGGCCGTCCGCAAGGTCCAGGCGGACTCCAACCGTTCGGCCGACACCCATCTGCTGCGCTTCCCGCTGCCCCTGGAATGGGGCATCGACCTGTATCTGAAGGACGAGTCGACGCATCCGACGGGTTCCCTCAAACACCGGCTGGCCCGTTCGCTCTTCCTGTACGGCCTCTGCAATGGCTGGATCCGGCCGGGCAAACCGGTGATCGAGGCGTCCAGCGGTTCGACGGCGGTCTCCGAGGCGTACTTCGCGACGCTCATCGGGGTCCCGTTCATCGCGGTGATCCCGCGGACGACGAGCCAGGAGAAGCAGCGGCTGATCGAATTCCACGGCGGGCAGTGCCACTTGGTGGACGATCCGCACACCGTCTACGCGGTGTCCACCCGGCTCGCCGCCGACTCCGGCGGCCACTACATGGACCAGTTCACCTACGCCGAGCGAGCCACCGACTGGCGCGGCAACAACAACATCGCCGAGTCCATGTTCGAGCAGCTGAAGCTGGAGCGGTATCCCGAGCCGGCCTGGATCGTCGCCACCGCGGGGACCGGCGGCACCTCCGCCACCATCGCCCGCTACGTCCACTACACCCAGCGCGACACCCGGATCTGTGTCCCCGACCCGGAGAACTCCTGCTTCTTCGACGGCTGGGTCACCGGCGACCAGGGCGTGACCAGCGACGCCTCCTCCCGGATCGAGGGCATCGGACGGCCGCGCATGGAGCCGAGCTTCGTGCCGGGCGCCATCGACCGGATGATGAAGGTGCCGGACGCGGCGTCGGTCGCGGCGGTGCGGGCGCTGGACGCCGCGATCGGCCGCAAGGCCGGCGGCTCGACGGGGACCGGGCTGTGGAGCGCCTTCAAGATCATCGCGGAGATGGTCGCGGCGGGGGAGACCGGCAGCGTCGTCACCCTGATCTGCGACCCCGGCGACCGCTACCTCGACAAGTACTACTCCGACGACTGGGTCGCCGAGCAGCACCTGGACATCGCCCCGTACACGTCCGCCATCGAGCACTTCCTCGCCACGGGCGCCTGGCCGAGCTGAGCTCCCGTCCCCTCCGGGCGGTCCCTCCAGGCGATCTCTCCGAGCGGGTGCTTCAGCCGACCATCGCGTCGTCCGGGGAGCCGGCGGCGATCGCCGCGAGGGTGCCGAGCGCCGTGGAGAGCGTGTCGGGCGGCGGCGAGGCGAGGGCGACCCGGACCGCGTTCGGTGCGCTGTGCGGAGCCACGGCGAACGCCGCGGCCGGGGTCACCGCGATACCGCGCCGGGCCGCCGCGGCGACGAACGTCTCGGCCCGCCAGGGCTCGGGCAGGTCCCACCAGACGAAGTAGCAGGACGGGGCGGTGCGTACCCGGAAGCCCGCGAGCCGCCGGGCCGCGATCTCCTGGCGCAGCGTCACGTCCTCGCGCTTGGCACGCCCGACGGCCGCCACCGTGCCGTCCGTCATCCAGCCGGTCGCCGCGTCGAGCGCGAAGCCGGCCGATGTCCAGGCGCCGGAGCGCAGCGCGGTCGCGATCCGGTCGGTGAGGCCAGGGGGCGTCACGGCGAAGCCGACGGTGAGGCCCGGGGCGAGCCGTTTGGACAGGCTGTCGACGACCACGGTGTGCTCGGGGGCCCAGGCGGCCAGCGGGGGCGGGCCGTCGGACAGGAAGGCCCAGATGGTGTCCTCCACCGCGTGCACACCGGTACGGCGCAGCACGTCGGCGAGTTCGGCGCGGCGCCGCTCCGGCATCGTCGTCGCCAGCGGATTGTGCAGGGTCGGCTGGAGGTAGACGGCGGCCAGCGGGGCGCTGCGATGGGCGGCCAGCAGGGCGTCGGGCAGCAGTCCGTTCTCGTCCTGGGCGAGCGGGACGAGGGTGACGCCGAGCCGGGCGGCGATGGCCTTCACCACCGGATAGGTGAGCGCTTCCACGCCGAGGCGGCCGCCGGTGGGCACCAGTGCGGCGACGGCGGCGGCGATCGCCTGCCGGCCGTTGCCGGCGAAGAGCACCCGCGCCGGATCCGGTGCCCAGCCGGCCCCGGTGAGCAGCGCGGCAGCCGCCTCGCGCGCCGGAGGAGTGCCGGCCGGGCCCACCGGCCGCAGGGCGTCCGCCAGTACATCGGTCCGCAGCAGCCGGCCGAGCCCCTCGCCCAGCAGGGCGGTCTGCCCCGCCACCACCGGGTAGTTCAGCTCCAGGTCGACCGGCGCGGCGGCCGGCTCGGCCAGTGCCGGCCCCGGCGTCCGCGGGGCGGCCCGGACGAACGTGCCGCGCCCGACCTCGCCGACCACCAGGCCGCGCCGGCCCAGTTCGCGGTAGACCCGGTTCGCCGTCGAGTTCGCGATGCCGTGCCGGCGGGCGAACGCGCGCTGCGTGGCGAGCCGGTCGCCCGGCCGCAGCCGGCCGGCGCCGATGTCCGCCGCGACCGCGTCGGCGACCGCCCGGTAGTCCTCCATCACGCGCTCCGTCCCGTTCCATATTGCACCGAGAACAAGATAAACATTGCACTCCCTCAGGGCCAGTCCTAACATCGGGCGGGGGACCGGCCACCAGGGCGGTACGGGGACCGGCCGCGACGGACAACGCGGCCGGACGAAAGAGAAAGTACCGGTGGAGAGCGCGATGACGGCGGCAACGGCACAGGTCAACGGCATCACCGTCGGATACGAGGACGCGGGTGCGGGCGACCCGCTGGTCCTGGTCCACGGCCATCCCTTCGACCGCTCGATGTGGGCACCCCAGGTCGGTGCATTCGCCGGAGAACGGCGGGTCGTCGCCCCCGACCTCCGCGGCTACGGCGCCACCACCGTCGTCCCCGGCACGACCCCGCTGGAGACCTTCGCCCGGGACATCGCGGCCCTGCTCGACCACCTCGGCCTGGACCGGGTCGTCATCGGCGGTCTGTCGATGGGCGGCCAGATCGTCATGGAGTTCTGCCGGCTCTTCCCCGACCGGGTCCGCGGCCTGCTGCTCGCCGACACCTTCCCGGAGGCCGAGACCGAGGACGGCAAGCGGGTACGGCGTGACATGGCGGAACGGCTGGTGCGCGAGGGGCTGAAGGGGTACACCGACGAGGTGCTGTCCAAGATGGTCGCGCCCCACAACATCGCGGCGCTGCCCGCCGTCGCCGACCATGTGCGCGGGATGATGTACGGCGCTCCGCCCGAGGGGGCGGCGGCGGCCCTGCGGGGGCGCGCCGAACGACCCGACTACGTGGACCTGCTGGGCCGGATCGCCGTGCCCGCCCTCGTCGTGGTCGGCCGGGACGACGAGTACACCCCGGTCGCCGACGCGGAGGCCATGCACCGGCGGATCGCCGGATCCGAGCTGGTCGTCATCGAGGGTGCCGCCCATCTGCCGAACCTCGAACGCCCGGACGAATTCAACGCGGCGCTGGACCGCTTCCTGACCCGAGTTATGACGAAAGCCTGACGTCAGGGCGCCGCCCCTGGCCAGCGGCTGTTCGACGTGCTCGAATCGACCTATGGAAGAACCCCGCGTGGACGATGCCCCCGACGACCCGGGGGAAGAGAACGAACGGCACGGTGCGCCGGTCGGGCGGCGCGTCGTGCTGGGAATGCTGGGGCTGGGCGCCGCGGGGGTCGCGCTGGGCAGCCATGTGCAGGACCGTATCGACGCGGTGCTCGCCGAGGTGAGCGCCAAGGACCCCACCGGGGTGACGGGACTGCTGCCCGGCGGCGGGGGATTCCGCTACTACTCGGTCACCTCGTCGGTGCCCAAGCGCAACGCCGAGAACTACCGGCTCACGGTCGGCGGGCTGGTCGACCGCCCCATGACCTACCGGCTCGCCGACCTGCAGGCCATGCCGCAGCAGCGGCTGGTGCACGACGTCCAGTGCGTGACCGGCTGGCGGGTGCCGAAGACCGCCTTCTCCGGTGTGCGGCTCTCCGCGCTGCTGGCCGCCTCAGGGGTGCGGCCGGAGGCGACCGCCATCCGGTTCGACTGCTTCGACGGCGCCTACACCGAGAGCCTCACGCTGCAGCAGGCCCGCCGCAGCGACGTCATGGTGGCGCTCACGATGCAGGACAAGCCGGTCACCCACGCCCACGGCGGCCCGGTCCGGCTCTACGCGGCGCCCATGTACTTCTACAAGTCCGCGAAGTGGCTCTCGGGGATCACCCTCACCAAGAGCGTCGAACCCGGTTACTGGGAGAAGCTCGGCTACGACGTCGACGCCTGGGTCGGAAAGTCGAACGGACGGTCCGATGACCCCACTTCCTGACGCCCCGGCCGCACCGACCGCCCCACGGCAGCCGGCACGGCGGCTGCGCCGCTTCAGCCGCGCGGAACGCTGGGTGCACCGCGGCACCGCCTGGCTGATGGGCATCTGTGTCTTCACCGCCGCCTGTCTCTATCTGCCCCCGCTCTCCGAACTCGTCGGCAGACGGCGGCTGGTGGTGACCGTCCATGAGTGGTCCGGCCTGATGCTCCCGGCGCCGCTGATCGCGGGGATGTTCTTCCGCGCGCTGCGAGCCGACCTGAGCCGGCTCAACCGCTTCGGCCGGCACGACTGGCACTGGCTGCGCACCGTACTGCGCAAGCGCAGCAAGGAGGGAGTGCCCGCGGGCAAGTTCAACGCGGGCCAGAAGCTCTACTCGGCCTTCATCGCGGGAGCGGTGCTGGTGATGATCGGCACCGGGCTGCTGATGTGGTTCACCCACCTCGCCCCGGTGCTCTGGCGGACCGGCGCCACCTTCGTCCACGACTGGCTGGCACTGCTGCTCGCCGCCGGCATCACCGGACACGTCTGGATGGCCAGTAAGGACCCGGAGGCGCGGCTGGGCATGCGGACCGGAAGCGTGGCCTCGTGGTGGGCGCGGCGCGAACACTCGCTGTGGAAGCCGGACGACAAGGACTGAGCGGGCTGACAGAGTTGACGGCCTGACGGAGTTGACGGACTGACGGGGTGGGCGGCGGGGCCGGCCGCGGGCCGGCTCTGCGGAGGGGCGGCCTCCGTTCCTAGCTGTTACGGGCCGGTCACCTGGAGTCCGCCGGTGGGACACCCTCCTTTCCGGGCACGCGCCTAGCGTCGCGATATGACGACCTCTCAGGCGCCGCCGGTCCAGCGGCTGTCCGCGACCGAGGAGCCGCGGGCCGCGCCGGCCGGCGGACCGGCCGCGCCGCCCACCCCGCCGCCGCGCGCCCGGCGCTCCCGGGCGCCGCGTCCGCGGCTGCCGCTCACCGGTCCCGTACGGCTCGTCGTGTCGGCCGTGATCGCCCTGGCCGCGCTCGCCGCGCTCTGCGCTGCCGCCGTCCTCGGCGCGGTCGACGTCCGGGGCGACGCCTCCGACCTGGGCACGACCGTTTCCCAGCGGGCGGCCGTCGCCGCCGAACTGCGGTTCGCGCTCGCCGACCTCGACGCCCAGCGGGCCAACTCCCTGGTGCCGGGCCACTCGGCGCTCCAGCCGGACGTGGAGGTCGGCAACCGGCTGCTCGCACTGATCACCGCGCAGCAGCGCCGCACCGAGGTCAGCGGACTGCTGCGGCAGCTCGGTGCCGACCCCGCCCAGGGCGACCGGGTCCGCTCCCTGCTCGACGCGCTCGGCCGCTACGACGACGCCAGCGCCCGCTCCTCCTACGTGGACGAGACCCAGCCCAACCGCCCGGCGGGAACTCCGCCGCACGCCGCCGTCGCCCTGTCCTCCGAGGCCGCCGACGTACTGCGCAACGAGCTGCTGCCCGTCGCGGCGGCGCTGTCGGAGACCTACGCCCAGCAGGCCGCGCACCTGGAGTCGGAGACACAGGACAGCGCGAAATGGTCGGCGGGCCTCGTCGGGGTGCTCGGTGTTCTCACCCTCGGCTTCCTCCTGTGGTGGCAGCGGGACCTCGCCCGCCGCTACCGGCGGGTCTTCAACCCGGCGCTGGTCGCCGCCACGGTCGCCGCGCTGGTCGTCACCCTGGCGGGCGCGCTCTCCTTCGCCTCGGCGGCGTCCGAGGTCGGCGCCGCGGGCCGGGAGGGACTGCGTCCCTGGTCCCGGCTGGCCGAGGCCCGCGCGGTGGCCGCCGATGCCGCCGCCACCCAGAGCCGCTGGCTGGTCCACGACACCGACTCGGCCGGCTACCAGCGCGAGCGGTTCGACACGCTCACCCGCCGGCTCGACGTGCTCCTCGCCCCCGAGTCGTACGCCACGGCCGCGGAGCGCCCCGCCTACCAGGACGTCCTCACCCGCTACGGCCACTTCCGCGCCGACGACCGGAAGCTGCGCGACCTGCGCGCCGCCGGCCGGCTCGACGAGGCGGTCACGGTGCTCACCGAAGTCGGCCGCGGCCAGGTCGCGTTCGACTTCTGGGACTTCGCCACCACCCTGGACGCGCTCGCGGACCACCAGCGGTCCGACTTCGACCTGCACACCGGCCGCGCCCGCTCGGCCCTCGCCGGCTGGCCCGCGGTCCCCGCCGGCGCGCTGGCCGCCGCGGCGGTCCTCGTCCTGCTGGGAATCCGCCCCCGGCTGGCCGAGTACCGCTGACGAACGGAAGCTAGGGCGTGTCGCGAAAGGAGCGCTGTTCGCCCGGAGGGCGTGGCCCACGGCGTCCGGTGGGTGCGCTCGCAAGGCGGAGGGTCGTCCTCGTACCGGACGTACGTGGGCGAGCCCGACAACGCGGCGAGGGTGCGTGCCAGGCGTCGTGGGCCAGCCGGGACTTGCGCAACACGCCCTAGCTACCGGGCGGCGGCGCCGTGCTCGCGCGGGCCATGAGGCGCGGCAGGTCGTCCTGGATCTCGCGGGCGGGGTTCCCGTCCAGGAGGCTGAGCAACTGCTCGGCGGCATGGCGGCCGAAGCTGCTGGTGTCGCGGACGAGCGCGGTCAGCGCGGGGTGCGCGCTGCGGCAGAGCACGGAGTCGTCCCAGGCCACGAGGGACAGATCGCCGGGGACCGCGAGGCCGCGCTCGTTGGCGACGGCGAGACCGGCCATGGCCAGGACGTCGTTGTCGTAGACGATCGCGGTCGGCGGCCGGGGCCGGGCGAGGGCCCGGCGGGTGGCCTCGGCGCCCTCGGTGTCCGAGTAGTCGGTGCTGATGGAGTGGACGTCGGGCAGCCCGCGGCGGGCGGCCTCGGCGTGCAGGGACCGGATCCGGCGCTGGGTGTGCGCGAGGTGCGGCAGGCCGGCGATGTGCAGGATCCTGCGGTGCCCCAGCCCGTACAGATGGTCGACGATCGAGGCCATGGCGCCCGCGTCGTCGGCCCACACGGTGGAGATGCCGGAGTGCGCGGGTGTGCCCGGGGCGAGCGCGCCGATCACGACGGCGGGCAGGCCGAGTTCGTCGAGCAGCGCCGGCCGCGGGTCGTCGAGCCGGGGGTCGACGACGAGCAGTCCGTCGACCCGGCGTTCGGCCCACCAGCGGCGGTAGATCGCGCACTCCTCGCCGAGATCCTCGACGACCTGGAAGAGCAGCCCGAGATGACGCCGCGCCAGCACCTCCTGGATGCCCGAGACGAGTTGCAGGAAGAACGACTCGACGCCGAGCGTGTGCGCCGGCCGGGCCAGGACCAGGCCGACGGTGGCGGCGCCCTCCCCGGACAGCGCCCGCGCCGCGGTGCTGGGGCGCCAGCCCAGCTGTTCCGCGACCCGGCGGACCCGGTCGCGGGTGGCGGGGGAGACGCCGGGCCGGTCGTTGAGCGCGAAGGACACGGCGCTTTCGGAGACACCCGCGCGCTGCGCGATGTCCTTCATCGTCGGTCGGCGGGCCGGAGTGCGGCGCACGGGATCCATGGCTGGATTATGTCCTACTCCCGGGGCCGGAGTGCGACCGGCTACTAATGCGCTTGAGCTAATGACTACTAAAGCGCATTAGTTTTGTGGCCTGAACTGCTCTCACCTGCACATATGTGAGATGGCGCGAATTCATCTCCGGTTAACCGTTGACGTTGCTCGCAACGCGGGTGCAGCCTTACGTCGCCCCCCTCCTGGCCCGAGCGAAGGAGCTTGTCAGCCATGTCCGTATCCAGTGGAAGAACCCGTGGAGAGCGCGGCAGCAGCCGCGGCGCCACCCGTAGAACAGCCGTTGTCGTCGTCCCCCTGCTGCTGTCGGCGCTGACGCTGACCGCCTGTGGATCCGGCGGGGACGATGCCGGCAGCAGTGCCGACGGCAAGATCGAGGGCGACATCAGCTTCCAGACCTGGAACCTGCGGGCGAACTACAAGGACTACTTCGAGGGCCTGGCCAAGGACTTCGAGAAGCAGAACCCCGGCGTCCATGTGAAGTGGCTCGACCAGCCCGCCGAGAACTACGCGGACAAGCTCAGCGCGGACGCGGCAGGCGGCACGCTCCCCGACGTCGACAACGTCTCGCCCGACCTGTCGTACCCGCTGGCCAAGGCCGGCGTGATCATGAGCCTGGACAAGGAGCCCGCCGCTGCCAAGTTCAAGGGCGACTACACGCCCGAGGCGTGGAAGGGCAATGAACTGCCGGGTCTGGAGGGCTCGTACGCCTTCCCCTGGTACCTCAACACCGGCCCGCTCTTCTACAACAAGACGCTGTTCCAGAAGGCCGGCCTCGACCCGGCCAAGCCGCCGAAGACCTACGACGAGCTCTTCGCGGACGCCAACACCATCGCGGTGAAGTCCGGCGGGAAGACCGCCACCCTCGCGGGCACCCCGTCCATCGAGGACTTCGGCCGCTACGGCGTCCCGCTGATGAACGCCGACGCGACCAAGTTCACGTACAACGACGCCAAGGGCACCGAGCTGCTCACCAAGTACCTGGAGCTGTTCAAGAACGGCGGCCTCGACTCCCAGGCACTGACCAGCGGCCCGGACGCCGTCGGCCAGAAGTTCCTGCAGCAGAAGGTCGCGATGAATCCGGGCAGCGCGCACGACCTGGGCACCTTCAAGCAGAACGCGCCCGACCTGTACAAGAACCTCGGCATCACCGACGCGCCCAACAACACCGGCCACCCCAACATGTACGTGATGGGCATGGCGGTGAACAGCAAGAGCAAGCACAAGGCCGCGGCCATCGCCTTCGCGCACTTCATCACCGACAAGCAGAACCAGGAGTCGTTCGCGCACAAGGTCGCGATCTTCCCGAGCACCGCCGGCTCGCTGGACCAGCCGTACTGGACCCAGGACGACGGCACCGACGAGGGCCGCATCCGGGTCGCCTCCGCGCGGCTGCTCAAGGGCGCGGTGAACTACACGCCGGTCGTGATGACCGACGAGATGAAGACCATCCTCAAGAACGAGGTGGCGAAGGCGCTGCAGGGCAAGAAGTCGCCGCAGCAGGCTCTGGACGACGCGGTCAGCCAGAGCGACAAGCTGCTCAAGCAGAACTGAGCGGGCGGACCCGACATGAGTGCACGGACCCACCGGGCCGCCAGCCCCTGGCTGTTCCTGCTGCCCGGCCTGGTGATCATCGCCGCGTTCAGCCTCTACCCGTTCATCAGCACCGTCGGCACGGCCTTCACCGACGCCCGCACCCTGACCCCGGGCCACTGGGTGGGGCTGCGGAACTTCCAGGACATGCTGGACGACGAGCAGTTCTGGACCGGGCTGCGCAACAGCACGCTGTACGTGCTGCTCGTGGTGCCGTGCACCGTGCTGCTGCCGCTCCTGCTGGCCCTGCTCGTCCAGAAGCAGGTCCCCGGCATCGCGTTCTTCCGCTCCTCCTTCTACACCCCGGTCGTCGCGTCGGTCGTCGTGGTCGCGCTCATCTGGGTGTGGATGCTGGACGACCGCGGGCTGGTCAACGGGATCCTCGGGTACTTCGGGACCGGCCCGGTGGAGTTCCTCAGCGACCAGTGGCTGCTGCTGTTCAGCGCGATGGCGCTGACGGTGTGGAAAGGCCTCGGCTACTACATGATCATTTACTTGGCGGCGCTGGCCAACGTGCCGAAGGAACTGCACGAGGCGGCCGCCGTGGACGGTGCCGGAGCGGTCCGCCGCTTCGTCAGCATCACCGTCCCGGCGGTCCGCTCCACCATGGTGCTGGTCGGCGCGCTGTCGTCGGTGGCGGCCTTCAAGGTCTTCACCGAGGTCTATCTGATGGCGGGTCCGACCGGCGGGCCGGCCGGCGAGGACACCACCATCGTCATGCTCGTCCAGCGCGTCGGCACCGGACTGTCGGGGCGCACCGGATACGCCTCCGCGCTCTCCGTGGTGATCTTCGTGGTCACGCTGGTCCTGATGCTGCTGGTGCTGCGCGCCGACCGCAAGGACGGTGAGTGACATGGGTGGCCGTATGCCCCGCTGGCAGCTCGTCCTCCGCTACGTCCTGCTGTTCGCCGTCCTGGCCGTCACCATCGGCCCGTTCCTGTGGCAGCTGAGCACCTCGCTCAAGGGCCCGACCGAGGACATGTACAGCTACCCGCCGAAGCTGCTCCCCGAGCATCCGACGCTGGACAACTACTCGGGCGTCGCGGACATCATCCCGGTCTGGGAGTACGCCCTGAACTCGCTCAAGGTCGCGGCGGCCAGCGTCGTCACCAACTGCCTGGGCTCCGCCCTGGCCGGCTACGCACTCGCCCGGCTGCGCTTCCGCGGCCGCAAGCTCGCGACCACCGCCTTCGTCATGGCACTGCTGGTGCCGTTCGAGTCCATCTTCATCGCGCAGTTCACCACCATGCGCGATCTGCAGCTGAACAACACCCTCATCGCCGTCGTGCTGCCCGGCTGCATCGGCGCGATGAACGTGCTGCTGATGCGGAACGCGTTCAGCCACCTCCCGTACGAGATCGAGGAGGCCGCCGTCATCGACGGCGCCAACGTCTGGCAGCGCTTCGTACGGATCGCGCTGCCCTCGGTCAAGGGCACGCTGGCGGTCGTGGCGATCTTCTCGTTCATGGGCGCCTGGGACGACTTCCTCTGGCCGCTGATCGTGCTGTCCGACCCGGACAAGTACACGCTGACCGTCGGGCTGAACTTCCTGCACGGCACGTTCGCCAACAACCCCAGGCTCGTCGCCGCCGGGACCATCATCGCTGTAGCCCCGCTCATCGTCATGTTCGCCTGCCTGCAGCGGTACTTCTTCCGCGGCGTGGGCGAAGGCGCCGTCAAGGGCTGAGCCTCCGCTCCCCCTCTCCCCGCACTGAGGACACCGCACCGGATGAACGCAATGCGCTTCGGCGTCAACTACACGCCCACGCGCGGCTGGTTCCACCACTGGCTCGACTTCGACCTCGACGAAGTCCGCGCCGACCTGGACTCCATCGCCGCCCTCGGCCTCGACCACATCCGGGTCTTCCCGCTCTGGCCGGTCTTCCAGCCGAACCGCACCCTGATCAGGCCGCGCGCCGTCGAACAGCTCGTCCAGCTGGTCGACGCGGCCGCCGAGCGCGGCCTCGACACCGCGGTCGACGGGCTGCAGGGCCACTTGTCCAGCTTCGACTTCATCCCCTCCTGGACCACCACCTGGCACCGCCGCAACCTCTTCACCGACCCCGACGTCATCGACGGCGAGGTCAGCTATCTGCGCACGCTCGCGGCGGCGCTCGCCGGCCGGCCCGGCTTCCTGGGCATGACCATCGGCAACGAGATCAACCAGTTCTCCTCAGGACCGCACCCCGACCCCGACCGGATCACCCCCGCCCAGGCCGCGTCCTGGCTGCGGAAGGTGCTGGCCGCATGCGAGGAGGGCGCGCCCGGCAAGTTCCATCTGCACGCGTCCTACGACGCGGCCTGGTACCAGGACGACCACCCCTTCACCCCCGGCCACTCCGCCCAGCTGGGTGCCGCGACCGCCGTCCACTCCTGGGTGTTCAACGGCACCGCGCAGCGCCACGGCCGTACCGGCACCGCCACCGAGCAGCACGCCGCCTATCTGATCGAACTGTCGAAGGCCTGGGCCACCGACCCGCACCGGCCGGTGTGGCTGCAGGAGGTGGGCGCGCCCGCCCCGCACATCCCGGCCGGCCACGCCGCCGAGTTCACCGAGGCCACCATCGCCGCGGCGCTGGACTGCCCGGACGTGTGGGGCGTCACCTGGTGGTGCTCGCACGACGTGGACCGCGCGCTCGCGGACTTCCCCGAGCTGGAGTACAGCCTGGGACTGCTCACCACCGACCGCACGGTCAAGCCGGCGGGCGCGGCCGTCGCCCGCGCCGTCGAACAGTGGCGCGGGCGCGAGCACCGCCCGGCGCCGCGCACCACCGCGCTGGTGGTCGACGCGGGCGACCGGGTGAGCGCGCCCGCCCGCTCCGTGTGCGCGCCCGGCGGGGCATTCTTCGAGGCGTGGATGCGACTGGCCGCCACTGGTGCCCGGCCCACCGCCGTACTCGCCGAACTCGCGGGCGACGCCGGTCATCTGGCGGCCCGTGGCATCACCGAGGTCCTCACCGTCGATCAGGTCGAACACCCCAAGGGAGCGCACCGATGACCGAGCACCGCAGCTCTGCCGACCCCGCCTCCGCCCTCCCCGCCGCGGACCGGTCCCGGCCCTCCCGCCGCCGGGTCCTGATCGCCGGGGCCGGCACCGCGGGCCTCCTCCTGGCGCCCGGCCTGCCGGCCGCCAGCGCGGCAGCAGGAACCGCCCGGAACCTGCAGCCCCACGCCTCGTACTGGTTTCCCGACAGCCTCCCCGCCGGGACACCTGGTGACGGCATCCAGTGGCGCAGCCTCAAGGCGTGGACGCCGGAGACCGACCCGGACCTGGCGTTCAACACCGCGAGCGTCCCGCTCGCGGCCCGCTTCGCGCCGCCGCCCGCCAACACCACGGCCCGCACCGGCCAGGCGCGGATCTCCGGCCTGGCCGCGTTCGACCACACCGCGGGCAACCCCTCCCAGGGCTCCGCCACCGCCGACTACTACGCCCTGACGCACTGGGCTTACCTGGACGAGCTGGTGTTCTGGGGCGGCTCCTCCGGCGAGGGCCTGATCCTCGCCCCCAACGCGCCCGTGGTGGACGCCGCGCACCGCAACGGGGTGCCCGTGCTGGGCACCGTCTTCCTGCCACCGGTCGCCTACGGCGGCGATCTGCGGTGGACCCGCGACCTCGTCCAGCGCGGTGCCGACGGCCGGTTCCCGATCGCGGACCAGCTGATCCGGGTCGCGCGGGCGTACGGCTTCGACGGCTGGTTCATCAACGCCGAGACCGGCGGCGGGGACGCGGCGCTCGCCACCGCCATGCGGGACTTCGTCCAGTACCTGCGCGCCCACGGCCACGGCCTGCGCGTCACCTGGTACGACGCGATGACCGACACCGGAGCCGTCGACTGGCAGAACGAACTCAACCCGCGCAACCAGGAGTTCTTCACCGCCGCCGACACGATGTTCGTCAACTTCGACTGGAGCAGGTCCGGCCTCGCCGCCTCCGGCACCCTCGCCGGGGAACTGGACCGCAGCCGCTACGCGCTGTGGGCCGGCATCGATGTCGAGTCCCGCGGCTGGGACACCCCGGTCGACTGGGACGCGATCGTCCCCGCCGACGCGCGGCATGTCACGTCGTACGGCTTCTACCGCCCCGAGTGGACCTGGACGAGTCTGCCGGCGGACCGGCGCGCGCCCGGCGACTTCCACGCCCGCGACGACCGCTTCTGGACCGGCCCCTCACTTGATCCCTCGGCGCCGCGCGGCGGCACCGGAGGCTGGCGGGCACCGGCCGAATCCGTCGCCGACCGCTCCACGCTCACCGCGCTGCCGTTCGCGACCACCTTCAACACCGGGCACGGCCTGCGCTGGTACGAGCACGGCACCGCGTCCTCCGACACCGCCTGGAACCACCTCGGTCTGCAGGACCGGCTGCCCGGCCGCCGCTGGGTGGTGCACACCGCCGGCGCCCGGCCGGCGGTGGCCTTCGACTTCGCCGACGCCTGGCGCGGCGGCAGCAGCCTGCTGGTGGACGGAGCGCTCGACGCCCCGGCCACGCTGGAGCTGTACGCCGCCCGACTGCCGCTGACGGGTGGCGCGGTGGTGGAACTGACCCACCGCACCGACCCCGGTTCCGGCCCGGTCCGGGTGGAGGTGGCCGTCGCCCTCGACGGCCCGGGCACGCCCGGCACGCCGCCGCGCTTCCGGTACGTCCCCGCCGGGTCCCTGCCCGCCGGCGGCCGCGGCTGGACCACGGCGACCGTACGGCTGGGACAGCCGCACGGAAACGTCCTGCACGTCCTCGGCGTCCGGCTCACCGGATCCGGCGGCACGGCGGTCCGCTGGCGGCTCGGCGGTATCGCGGTGCGCGATGCCGCTCCGAAACCCCCCGCCCGGCCCGGCCTGCCGGCCGTCACCTCCTCGGCCACCGCCGCGGACGGCACCTCGGCCGCCCTGCGCATCGGCTGGCGCCGCTCGGCCGGTCCGGTCCGGCACTACGAGGTGCACCAGGTGCTGCCCGGGGGCGGCCGGCGCTTCCTCGGCGGGACACCCGGCACCGCCTACTACCTGCCCGCCCTGCGGCGTACCGCCGGTGAGGCCGTCACCCGGCTCGAAGTCCGCGCCGTCGGCGAGCTGTTCACCTCATCCGCCCCGTCGTCCGCCGCGTTCACCTGGATCTAAGGAAACCCACCCTCATGCACAGCAACCGAACCGTCACCGAGGACCGGCTCAAGCGGGTCCTCGACGAACGCATCCGCCCCGCCGTCTATCCGCAGTCGGTGCCGCTGGACATCGGGATCTGGAACGCCCCCGGCGAGCCCGTCCCGGTGGCCGAGGGCCTGGCGGCGCCCCGTACGCCCATCGAGACCGGTGAGCCCTGGGGCCCGCCGTGGGGCACCAGCTGGATCACCGTGACGGGCGTCGTACCCGACGAATGGGCCGGCCGGACCGTCGAGGCGCTGCTGGACCTCGGCTTCGACGAGAACATGCCCGGCTTCCAGTGCGAGGGCCTGGTCTACCGGGCGGACGGCTCGCCGGTGAAGGGACTCAACCCGCGCAACCAGTGGATCCGGATCGGCGCGCCCGTCGCCGGCGGCGAGCGGGTGGAACTGCACATCGAGGCCTCGTCCAACCCGGTGCTGCTCGACTACCACCCCTTCCTGCCCACCGACCTCGGCGACAAGGAGACCGCCGGCAGCGAGCCGCAGTACAAGCTCGCCCGGATGGATCTCGCGGTCTTCGACGAGACGGTCTGGGAGCTGGTCCAGGACCTGGAGGTGCTCGGCGGGCTGATGGCGGAGCTGTCCACCGACTCACCCCGCCGCTGGGAGATCCTGCGCGCGGTGGAACGCTCCCTGGACGCCGTGGACCTGCAGGACGTCGGCGGCTCGGCGGCCGCGGCCCGCGAGCAGCTGGCCGAGGTGCTCGCCGCACCCGCGCACCGCTCCGCGCACCGCATCAGCGCGGTGGGCCACGCCCACATCGACTCGGCCTGGCTGTGGCCGCTGCGCGAGACCGTCCGCAAGGTCGCGCGCACCACCTCCAACATGACGGCGCTGCTGGAGGAGAACCCGGAGTTCGTCTACGCCATGTCGCAGGCGCAGCAGTACGCCTGGATCAAGGAGCACCGGCCCGAGGTCTACGCACGGGTCAAGAAGGCCGTCGCGGACGGGCGGTTCGTACCGGTCGGCGGCATGTGGGTCGAGTCCGACACCAACATGCCGGGATCCGAGGCGCTGGCACGGCAGTTCGTGCACGGCAAGCGGTTCTTCCTGGAGGAGTTCGGCATCGACACCGAGGAGGTGTGGCTGCCGGACACGTTCGGCTACTCGGCCGCCCTCCCGCAGATCGTCAAGCAGGCCGGCGCCAAGTGGTTCCTGACCCAGAAGATCTCCTGGAGCGAGACCAACAAGTTCCCGCACCACACCTTCTGGTGGGAGGGACTGGACGGCACCCGGGTCTTCACCCACTTTCCCCCGATCGACACCTACAACGCCCAGCTGTCGGGCAAGGAGGTCGCCCACGCCGTCCGCAACTTCCAGGAGAAGGGCTCCGCGACGCGGTCGCTGGCCCCGACCGGCTGGGGCGACGGCGGAGGCGGCACCACCCGCGAGATGCTCGCGCACGGCAAGCGGCTGGCGGACCTGGAGGGCTCGGCGAAGGTCGTCTTCGAGAAGCCGTCCGCCTTCTTCGAGAAGGCCCACGCCGAATACCCGGACGCCCCGGTCTGGGTGGGGGAGCTCTACCTCGAACTGCACCGGGCCACGCTCACCAGCCAGGCCCGCACCAAGCAGGGCAACCGCCGCAGCGAACACCTGCTGCGCGAGGCCGAACTGTGGGCCGCCACCGCGGCCGTACGGGCCGGCTTTCCCTACCCGTACGAGGACCTCGACCGGATCTGGAAGACCGTCCTGCTGCTGCAGTTCCACGACATCCTCCCCGGCTCGTCCATCGCCTGGGTGCACCGCGAGGCGGAGGCGAAGTACGCGGCCGTCGGCGCCGAACTGGACCGGATCATCGCCGACGCACAGGCTGCCCTCGCGGGCAGCCCCGCCGACGGAACCTCCGTGCTGTTCAACGCTGCGCCGCACGCCCGCTCCGGCGCCCCCGCGGGCGGCGCCGTCGTCACGGCGCCGTACACCGGCGCGGCGGTCACCGCCGTACCGCGCGAGGGCGGCGGATTCGTCCTGGCCAACGGGCTGCTGAGGGTGGCGGTCGACGCGCACGGACTCGTCGTCTCGGTCTACGACCTCGAAGCCGGCCGCGAGACGATCGCCCCGGGCGCCGCCGCCAACCTGCTGCAACTGCACCCCGACTTCCCCAACCGCTGGGACGCCTGGGACGTCGACACGTTCTACCGCAACACGGTCACCGACCTCACCGACGTCGACACCCTGGAACTGGACGCCGTCGGCGGCGGAGTGGCGGCGGTCCGGGTGACCCGGAACTTCGGGTCCTCCCGGGTGGAACAGGTGCTCACGCTGACCGCGGGGGAGCGCCGCCTCGACATCGCCACCGAGGTGGACTGGCACGAGACCGAGAAGTTCCTCAAGGCGGCCTTCCCTCTCGACCTGCACGCCGACCGCACGGCGGCCGAGACCCAGTTCGGCCACCTCTACCGGGCCACGCACACCAACACCAGTTGGGACGCCGCGAAGTTCGAGGCGTGCGCCCACCGGTTCGTGCATCTGGAGGAGCCGGGCTGGGGTGTCGCCGTCGTCAACGACTCGACGTACGGCTACGACGTGACCCGTACCGTACGGCCGGACGCCGAAACCGCACGCACCGGCGGTACCGAGGCCGCACTCAGCAGCGGCACGACGACCACCGTCCGGCTCTCCCTGCTGCGCGCCCCGCGCTTCCCCGACCCGCACACCGACCAGGGCACGCACCGGTTCCGGTACGCGCTGGTCCCCGGCGCCGCGATCGGCGACGCGGTGCGCGAGGGATACCGGATCAACCTGCCCGAGCGGCGGGTGCCGGGCAGCGCGGCGGTGGTGCCGCTGGTCTCGGTGGACCAGGACGCGGTGGTCGTGACGGCCGTGAAGCTGGCGGACGACGGGAGCGGTGACGTTGTGGTGCGGCTGTACGAGTCGGCCGGCGGCCGGGCGAGGGCGCGACTGACGGCGGGGTTCGAGCTGGCGTCGGCCACGGTGTGCGACTTGTTGGAACGTCCGACGGGTGGGGTCGTGGGCGGTGGTTCGGGTGTCGAGCTGTCGTTGCGGCCGTTCGAGATTCGTACCCTGCGGCTGGCTCGGGGCGACGTCTGACCGTTGGTGGTGCGGTCGGGGGCCGGGTCCTCCGGTGGGGGGTTCGAAATCGACTATTTAGGGCCTGGCGGCCCACAAATAGCTCGGCAGCATTTCGAACCCCCCACCGGAGGACCCGGCCCCCTCACGTCACAGCCGGCCGGAGCGGGGTGTGGGCCTACTTGCGCAGCAGGAGGATGACGCCCGCCACTGCGACGCCCAACACCACAGCCGATGCACCGTAGGCCAGTCGGTGGGAGCGGAGGATGGGGAGGTAGCGGTCGGCGGCCAGGCGGCCGGGGCCGGTCAGGGCGAGGGCGGCGGCGGCCGCGGTCAGCAGCAGTTCGTACTCGACGCCCTGGGGCGCGAAGAAGCCGCCGCCCCACTTCACGGCCAGCGCGTTGACCATGGTGCCGACCACCGCGGCGCCCGCCAGCGGGGTGAGCAGGCCGACGGCGAGGCCGAGCCCGCCGAAGGTCTCACTGAGACCCGCCACGACGGCCATCGCCTTGCCGGACGGGTAGCCGCTCATGGTGAAGAACTGGCCCGTCCCGTCGAGGCCGCCCCCGCCGAACCAGCCGAACAGCTTCTGGGCGCCGTGCGCGGCCATGGTGAGGCCGACCGCGAGCCGGAGCAGGAGCAGCCCGGCGTCATAGGCGTGCGGGGTGGCCGCCGCGGTCGCCGGAGCGGGCGCACGGAGGACGGGCGGAGTCAGCTGGGTGGTGGGGGAGGGCATAGGGCGGTTCTCCTGGGGTGGGGGACGTGGCGTGGTTCAAATTCGAACCACTGGTCCGACCGTATCGGCTAATTCGAATTTGAACAACAGCGCTACGATGGCCCCATGGACAACACAAGGTGGCTCGACGAGCAGGAGATGGCGGCCTGGACGGGCTTCCTGGCGGCGAGCAACCTGCTGGGCCGCCGGGTGGAACAGCAACTGAAGGACGACGCCGACCTCTCGCATCCCCAGTACGAGATCCTCACCCGGCTCTCCGCGGCCCCCTGCGGCGAGCTGCGCATGACCGAGCTCGCCGACGCTCTCCTCACCTCCAAGAGCGGGCTGACCTACCAGGTCACCCAGCTGGAGAAGAGCGGCATGGTCCGCCGGCGGTCCTTCCCCGGCGATGTGCGCGGCGTTGTCGCCTGCCTCACGGACGAGGGCTGGGCCAAGGTCCGCGAGACCGCCCCAGGACACGTCGCCCTGGTCCGCGAGCTACTGATCGACGTCCTCACCCGCGAGCAGCTCACCGCCATCGCGGAGGGCCTGGGCGAGGTCAGCCGCCGGTTGCGCGCATCCACCGTCCGCTGAGTCCGGCAGCCCCGCACCCCCACCTACTCCGCCCCCGCAAGCCGCCGGTCCAGCGCCAGCACCGCGCCGCGGAACGCCCGACCCAGCCCCGGCCGCAGCACCCGCATCAAAAGGCGCAGTGGCGCCGGGCCGTCCATCGCGAAGGTCCACTGCACCAGGCTGCCGGGTCCGACCGGCTCCACCCGCCACTCCTCCAACAGGGCCCGCAGTCCTGGGGCGTTACAGGTATCGGCCCGATAGATGTACTGTTTCGGCGCGTCTGCGACCAGCACCGTCTCCTGGAAGCGGACACCGCCGGCGAGTACGACGTCGCGGCCCGCTTCGGTCGGGCGCGCGGACTTGACGGCGCGGAACCATGCCGGCCAGGCCTCGGTATCCACGGCCAGCGCGCGGTACACCGCCTCGGGGGACGCGATGATGGCGAGGGTGAAGACCAGACGTACGGGCGCGGTGTCGAGGAAGTCCAGTTCGACGCGGCGCAGGGGGCGCGGTGAGCGCGATCGGCGGGCCATGGGCGCACCTTACGTGACGAGCCGTCAGCTGTCTGCGTCGGTGTCCGTCTCACCCGCGACGACCAGGTCCGAGAGGTACTCGGCGATCTCCGCGCGCAGCACCTCGGGGATGCCGGCGTCCGTGACGAGGGTGTCGACGTCCTCGAGGGAGGCGAAGGAACTGAGGCCCACCGTCCCCCACTTGGTGTGGTCGGCGATCACCACGACCCGGCGTGCCGAGCGCACGAACTGCCGGTTGGTCTCCGCCTCCGCCAGGTTCGGCGTGGACAGGCCGGCCTCGACCGAGATCCCGTGCACGCCCAGGAACAGCATGTCGAAGTGGAGCGAGCCGATCGCCCGGTCCGCGACCGGGCCCACCAGGGAGTCCGACGGGGTCCGTACTCCGCCGGTGAGCACCACCGTCGCGGCGCCGTCCCGGCTCTGAGCTCCCGGCCGGCGCTGGGCGGTGTGGAAGACGTCGGCGACCCGCACCGAGTTCGTCACCACGGTCAGGTCGGGTACGTCCAGCAGGTGGTGGGCCAGGGAGTAGGTCGTCGTGCCGCCCGACAGGGCGATCGCGCTGCCCGGTGTCACGAGCTTGGCGGCGGCCCGCGCGATGGCTTCCTTCGCGCCGAGCTCCAGGCCCGACTTCGCCTCGAAGCCCGGTTCGTGGCTGCTCGCCTCGACCACCGGCACCGCGCCGCCGTGCACCTTCTCCACGACACCCTGCCGGGCCAGCGCGTCCAGATCCCGGCGGACGGTCATGTCCGAGACGTTGAGCTTGCGGGTGAGTTCGTTGACCCGTACCCCGCCACGCCGCCTGACCTCGTCGAGGATGAGGGCACGCCGCTGCTCGGCGAGGAGATTCTGGTTGTCGCTCACCCGTGGCCCTGTCTCTCGTCTCATGCGTCCCGTCGACCGCCATCGAACCACGGTCATCCTTCCATGCGGGAGGCATCAGGGCGTGCGGGGGGTGATCGGGGCTCCGCGGCGCGTCCTTGTCACGATTTCGGGTCACATTCCGTACGGAGTGCTGCGCCCGCCCGCGGGGGCGCCGATCCTGGGACTGCACGACAGGACGGGGGACACGTGAGCCGGCATCCTGGACCCGGTACCGCGGAGGCGTGGGAACCGGCACTCGAACTGCTCGTCCACGGCGTCGGCGGCGCCACACCCCAGGGGATGCTCGGTGATCCGCGCACCGTGCGGGTGGCGGGCGACGACACGGCCGGGCTGTACCGGCGGACGGTGGACGCCGACGCCGAACTCCACCCCGGCGCGGACCGGGACGCCCCGGTGCCCGAGGCGTACACCTGGTGCAATCTGACCTCGGGGAACGGCAGCCGGGCCATGTGGCTGCTGCTGTTGCCGTTCATGGTCGCCAACCTCGCCCACTGGATGCGCCCGCCGACCGCCAGGGACGGCCTGAACCGGGCCTATGACGTGCTGGTGCGGCTCATCGCGCTCACCTTGACGCTGCTGCTGGTCGCCGCCGTCTGCGAGGTCTCCATGGACCTGGTCGGCTGGCAGTGCGCGGGCAGCGCCTCGTGTGTCCGCGGCAAGTACTGGCTCGGCTTCGCCGCCGCGCACCGGGGCGGCTGGTGGTCCGAGCCCGGTCGGCGGCTGGCCCTCGCGGCCCTGGTGCCCGGCGGGCTCACCGCGCTGCTGTGGTGGCTCTCGCACCGGACCTGGTACGCGTACGAGTCCCAGCGCCCGGCCACCGACAGCCGCCCCGGCGCGGGCGGGCCCGCGCTGGCGCTGCCCGGCTTCTGGTACGGCCGCCGGCTGGTCGCCCGGCTGCGCTCCGCGCACACCGCCGTCGGCGCCCTCACGGTCGCGACGGCGCTGCTGGTGCCGGCGCTCAGCCGCGACCACGGCGCGCTCGGCGCCACCGGCTGGGCACTCGGCGGGCTGATCGCCGTCCTCGCCGCCGCGGCGGTCACCGAGACCTGCCGTGCGGGGCGCAGCGAGACGGAACCGGACGACGGCACGGACCACCGCACCGCCCGGCTGCTGCTGTGCGGCGGCCCGGCCGTCCTGGCCGCCGTCGCCGTCCACGCCGGCTGGCACCGTCCCGGCTGGGCCTCCGCCGGGCGGTTACCGGCCGATGTCACCTTCACCGCCCTCACCCTCGTCCAGGGCGCCCTGATCGCCGCGCTGGCCGTGACGGCAGCCCTGATGCACCGCGAGGCCGACGATCCGCCGCCCAGGATCCCGCCGCAGGTATCGGAGCCCGCCGTGGAGGCGCCGCACTTCGGCGGCCATGCCGGGCAGACGGTGCTGCACGGCCTCGGCGGGCCCGCGGTGGCGCTGCTCGCGTGCGCCCTGGGCGGTGTGCTGACGGGCGGGGTGTCCCAGCGGATAGCGGACTGGTTGGACCGGGGCGCGACGCCGGGTCAGGACGGCGGTCCGCTGTGGGGACCGCCGGCGCTGCTGACGTGGCAGGCGTCGATCATCCCGGTTCTGCTGGTCGTGCTGGTGGGCGTGGTGGCCGGTGCGGCATGGCGGCTGTGGCGGGAGCGGCTGGCCGTCGGCGAGGAGATGGCCGGGCTCTATCCGGGGGAGGCCCGGCAGCCGGCCAGGACCCGGCAGATCGCCGGGGCGATCGCCCGCGCCGGGCTGACCGACTCCGTCGCGTCGCTGGTCGCGCTGGTCTGCGGGGTCTCGTTCCTGCTCGGCGCGGGCGCCGTCGTCGGGGCGTGGACCGGCGGGGCCGGTCCCGGAGAGGCGGCGGAGGGCGCTCCCGGACCGCTGCCGGACGTGGCGCGGGCCGCCCAGTCGCTGGGCTCCTGGCTGGTCGGCGCGGGCGTCGTCGCCCTGCTGGCGCTCGGGCGCCGTGCCTACCGGGACGCGTCCGCGCGCCGCACGATCGGCATCCTCTGGGACGTGGGCACGTTCTGGCCGCGCGCCGCCCACCCGTTCGCGCCGCCCTGCTACGCCGAACGGGCCGTGCCCGACCTGACCTGGCGGATGGCGACCTGGACCGCCCGCACCGGCGGCCGGATCATCCTGTCCGGCCACTCGCAGGGCAGCGTGCTCGCGGCGGCGGCCGTCTGGCAGCTGGACCCGGCGACCCGGCGCCGGGTCGCCCTGCTCACCTACGGCTGCCCGCTGGAGCGGCTCTACGGCCGGTGGTTCCCCGCGTACTTCGGCCCGCCGCAGCTGTGTTCGCTGCACCGGGAGCTGAGCGCGTGGCGCAACCTGTGGCGGCGTACGGACCCGATCGGCGGCCCGGTGCGGGTCGGGGAGGGCACGGTGGTGGACCGCGGACCGCTCAAGGACCCGGTGGCGTACGGCCGTACACCGCAGCATCCGCTGCCGGAACCGGTGCTCGGCCACTCCGGCTTCCCGTGCGATCCGGTCTTCGCCGCCGAACGGGCCGCGCTGCTGCGCCGGTTGCCCGCCGCGGGAACACCGGAGCCGCCTGATCCGGAGCCGCCCGGCCTTCCCGTTCAGGGCAGTTCCGGCAGGTCCTCCGGGTAGAGCAGCTGCAGCTCGTCATGGCTCGGTTCGGTGACGTGCGCGAGGCGTCCCGCATGCCGCTCGACCATCGCCTCGAAGGTCTGCCGCGCGGTGCGGCCGTTGCCGAAACCCGGTCCCCGGGGCAGGGCGTTGAAGTACTTGAGGATCGCGTCGCCCGCGTCGTCGCCGAGCTGGTACTCGTGCTCGATCGCCTGTGCCTCGACGATCCGCAGCAGTTCGTCGGCGGTGTAGTCGCCGAAGGCGATGGTGCGGGAGAACCGGGACGCCACACCGGGGTTGGAGGCGAGGAAGCGCTCCATCTCGGCGGTGTACCCGGCGACGATGACCACCACCGCGTCGCGGTGGTCCTCCATGAGCTTCACCAGGGTGTCGATCGCCTCGCGGCCGAAGTCCCGCCCGGAGTCCTCCGGCGACAGCGCGTACGCCTCGTCGATGAACAGCACACCGCCGCGCGCCCGGTCGAACGCCTCCTGGGTGCGGATGGCGGTCGAGCCGATGTGCTCGCCGACCAGGTCCACCCGGGCCACCTCGACCAGATGCCCGCGCTGCAGCACACCCAGCGCGGCCAGGATCTCGCCGTACAGCCGCGCCACCGTGGTCTTGCCGGTGCCGGGGGAGCCGGTGAAGACCAGATGCCTGCGCAGCGACGGCGCCTTGAGGCCGGCCTCCTGGCGGCGGCGGCCGACGGCGATCAGATCGATGAGGGTGCGCACCTCGCGCTTGACGCTGTCCAGACCGACCAGCGCGTCGAGTTCGCCCAGCACGTCGTCCGAGGCCCGGATCACGGGCTCCGGTGCCGCCGGCTCGGCGGAACCCTGCTGGGGCACGCCGCCGAGCAGCCCGAACGACTGGACGGCGGCCACCGCGGTCACCGGCTGCCCGGCGTCCGGGGTCTGCTCGGCCGCCCGGTCGCTGGTGCAGTCCTCGGTGACCGGGCCCGGCTCGGCGAACTCGTAGCCGCCGCGCTCGCAGCGCTCGGTGCGGCAGCGGGTCAGGGTGCTGCGGCAGCCGTCGATGACGTGGAAGCCGTAGCCGCGGCTGCCGGTGACCCGGCAGCCGGTGAAGGTGCCGCGGCCCTCGGCCGACACGTAGAAGCCGGCCTCCGCCGGGTTGGTGACCGTGCAGCGGTCCAGCACCGGGTCGGCGCCCTTGGTGACGATGACTCCGGTCGCCGTGTCGTCGATGGTGACCTGCGCCAGCGTGCCGCCGCTGCCGTGGTCGCGGAACCAGGCGCCGGTGGCGGCCTCGCGGATCCGGCAGTCGTCGAGCTGGACGGTCGCGCCGTCGCTCACCGACACCGCCGTGTTGCGCACCTGGGAGAAGTCGCTGTCCACGACCTCGGCCCGGGAGCCCCGGTCGAGGACGAACAGGGCGTCGGGCACGTCGTGCACCCGGCAGGAGTCCAGCACGGCCGCGGCCCCGTCGCTCACCCAGACCGCCGGGTAGTCGCCCGTACTGTCGTGGATCTCGCACCGGTTGGCGTCCACCCGGGTGCCCGGGTCCCACACCGACAGGCCGTTGCGGCCGAAGCGGCGGACGGCGGACCGGGTGAGGGTGAGGACCGAACGGGCCCGCAGGTCGATCGCGTTCTCGGGGATGTCGTGGATGTCGCAGTCGGACAGGGTGAGCACCGCGTCGGTGTCGAGGGTGATCCCGTCGCCCGTGGTGCGGTGCACCTGGCAGTCCGTGAAGTGCCCGGTGGCGCGCGAGGCGACCTGCACACCGGTGCCCTTGATCTCGTAGACCTCGCAGCCGACGGCCTCGGCGGAGGTGCCCTCACCGGTGACGGACAGGCCCGCGCCGTTGGTGTGGTGGATGCGGCAGCGCTCCAGCCGGGGCGAGGCGCCGCCGCGCACCGAGACGCCCGTCTGGCCCGCGCAGACCACCTCGCAGTCCTCGAACAGCCCGCCGGCCGACTCCAGGACGCTGATCCCCAGGCCCGCCGGATTGTCCACGGTGCACTGCCGGACGGTGGGACGGGCGCTGTCGCGCACCTCTATCCCGACGGCCGACCTGGTCGCGACCCGCAGGCCGGTCAGCTCCGGGGCGCAGCCCTCGATGAGCAGCGCGGCCGCCGAGGTGTCCTGCCCCTCGACGGTCAGGTCCTGTACGAGGGCCGCCGCGCGCAACGTCAGCGCCACGCCGCCGGCGGGGGCGATCCGCACCGAGCCCAGGCCCTCCGCGGCACGCAGGGTGACGGCCCGGGTGACGACGAGGTTCTCCCGGTAGGTGCCCGGGGCGATCGACAGGACGTCGCCGTCACCGGCCGCTTCCAGGGCGGCGGCCAGGGTCTCGTACTCTCCCGAACGGCGGCGCCACCGCGAGCTGCTCGTGCTGGTCACCTGCACCACGCCATGTGCCATCGGGCTGCCCTGCCCCCACCTCTTGCGTATAGCCGACCGGGGGATCCACCGTAGCGTGAGTGGGACGCCCTCCATGACGAGTCGCGGTCAGCCGCCGGCGCCCGCCCGTCCCCAATCCTGGCCCGCGCGGGTCCATTCGCGCTCCCATTCGAGCAGCCGGCGGCGCATCAGCCGCCACAGCAGCAACTGCCGTATGCCCAGCAGCAACGCGCCCGCCAGGGCCGCCCCGCCGAGCCCTGCCAGGGCCGCGTGGGCCCTGGCGGTGGCGCGGTCCAGCGGCGGATCGACCGGCCGGCCGCCGCGATCGGTCCAGATGTGCAGCCGGCCGTCCACCTGTTCCTGGTTCTCGACGCGGACGGTACCGCTGCGCGCCGAGCCGTCCGGCGCCGTCCACGTCAGTACGGCCGGCCGCCGGGTCTGCCGCGCCTGGCCGGCCTCGGTGTCCGTCCCCGCCGCCGACCGGGGCGCGGCGGTGACCAGGGCGGCGGGTACCAGCGCGCGCTCCGCCAGCTGGTGGCGCACGGTGCGCTGCAGGGCGCGGTTGGCGGCCTGGCCGGTGAACCAGCCGGCCGCGGGCACGGCACAGAGCACGAGGACCACGGTGACCAGGCCGATCCACGCCTCGGCGAGATCCGACGCGCGGCGCAGCGGATTGCGCCGCCACCGCCACCAACGCACCTTGGAGCCCAAGGAGCAGCACCCCCTTCGACCGTTCGAATACCTCAAACGGCGCGGCGACCGCGCGGGGTGAGCGGAGCCGTCCGCGCGGTGGTCGCAGGAGCGATGCCTCGACGCGTCACTCCAGGATGGTCAACGGGTCGCCGACCCGCAGGGTTCCGGGGTGTTCGGGGATCAGATTCTGGCCGAAGATCGTCGCGCCGTCGATCCGGTGGTGCTTCGCCAGGCTGCGCATCGGTTCCCGGCCGCGTTCTGCCGTCTCCTGGTTCGTGGTCGGTACGACGCAGCGCGCGCAGCGCTTGGCGACCCGGAAGGTGACCTCGCCGATCCTGATCCGCCGCCAGTCGTCCTCGGCCCACCCCTCGGTGCCGTCCACGACCGCGTTGGGCCGGAAGCGGTTCATGGGCAGCGGACCCTCGGACGCGTGGGCGCCGCGCGCGATATGGGCGTTGAGGGTGTCGAGCGAGGCGGTGGCGGTGAGGAGCAGTGGGAAGCCGTCGGCGAACGACACCGTGTCGCCGGGGCGGGAGAACTCCGGATGGACGGGGCGGCAGACCGCCGGGTCGGTCATGTGCACCAGGCGTGCCGGCACCCCGAGGTAGTCGCTGAACCAGGTGTCGGCCGCGTCGCCCGCCGCGACGGCGTCGACCTTGTCGTGGAAGATCAGCACCGGTTCCGGCGTTCCCTGTTCCGGCGGGGCCACCTCCAGTGCCTCCTGGCCGGGCGCGGTGAACCGCAGCGAGCCGCCCCCCGACGGCTGCGCGGTCACCAGCGCCGTACTCGCCTGCTGCCGTTGCGTGATGACGCGCCCGTCAGCGTCCACCAGCATCCACCTGCGGTCTCCGGCGAGCCCCCACGGCTCCACGTCCGCCGCTTCGCGGGCAAGGCCGCGAAGCGATTTGACCGGGTAGATGTACAGGGCACTGAGCAGGGCGTGCGTCGGCATACCGGCATCCTGCCAGGACCGGCCGCGGCCCGCCCGGCTGTATGCCGCACGCTGCTCAGCCCTGGTAGTAGCCCTGGTTCCCCTGGCCGAGCGGACGCCGCTGCTGATACGGGTCCTCGACATAGCCGTTCGGCACCTGACGGGGCTGCACCGGGCGCTGCGGCGCCTGGCGCGCGGAGTCGTGGCCCAGACCCTGCGCGGGAGCCTGCGGCTGCGGCTGCTGCACCGGATAGCTGCCGGTGGAGCCCGGGTTGTACCCATTGGCCCCGGTGAAGCCGTTCGCACCGTTGAACCCGTTGTACGAGCCGCTCGCGCGCCCCCCGCCGGCCTGCTGCGGGATGTACGGCGCGGGAGTGTGCTGCACCGGCGCGGGCTGCGGCTGGTAGCCGTTCGACGGGTAGCCGTTGTACCCGCCCTGGGCGGCCGGGTACTGGGCGTACTGCGACGAACCGGACGGCAGCGCGGGGAGGGCGGCCGGCAGTGCCGGGAGGTTCCTGCCGGTCTCGTACGACGGGTACGAGTACTCCGACGGAACTCTGATCGGGGCGATCTGGGGGGTGCCACGCTCAGCGACGAGGCTGTCGTAGATCGGCGTGTCCGGGAAGGACGGCGCTGCGTAGTAGCCGCCACCATAGGTGCCGCGGGGGGAGCTCATGGCACTTAAGTTAAGCCCACGATGTGCTGGTTGGGGAGACCGATTAGTAGGTTGTTTTGTGTGCTGTGAGTGACGGTCGATCCCCAATACGAGCGAATCAACGAAAATCGGTCACCATTAGGCGTTGAGATCGCGTAAAAGCCGTGTCCGCGGGGCGTTACCGGCGGTCGCCCCCGACCGCGGAGCGGCAGCATATGTCCGACGGCCATGGGTCCGGGCTACGGTGGACGGCACCGTGCAAAAGGGGAGAGCATGACGATGCGCAAGGGCACGAATGTGCCGGTGTCCGTGCCGGCGGTCCGCGTGGAGCTGGGATGGCGTACCGGTCCCGGTGTCCCGGACGTGGACGCCTCCGCTCTGCTGCTGGTGGGCGGCAAGGTCAGGTCCGACGCCGACTTCGTCTTCTACAACCAGCCCGCGCACGCGTCCGGTGCCGTACGGCACGAGGGCAAGCGCACCGCCGGGGACGCGGTGACGGACACCCTGTCGGTCGATCTCAGCGGTGTGGAACCGGCCATCGAGACCATCGTGCTCGCCGCCTCCAGCGACGGCGGGACCTTCGGGCGGGTCCCCGGTCTGCACATCCGCCTCAGCGACCCGGCCAACGGCTCGGAACTGGCCCGCTTCGACAGCACCGACGCGTCCGTGGAGACGGCGTTCGTGCTGGGTGAGCTCTACCGCCGCCAGGGCGCCTGGAAGTTCCGCGCGGTGGGCCAGGGCTACGACAGCGGACTCGGCGGGCTCGCCACGGACTTCGGGATCTCGGTCGACGAGCCCGCCGCGCCCGCGCCGGTGACCGCTCCCGCTCCGGTGGCGCCGGCGCCGCAGACCTACCAGGCCCCGCCGCAGCCGCACCCGGCGTACCAGCCGCCGCCCCCGCCGCCGCAGCAGTACCAGGCGCCGCCGCCCCCGCCGCAGCAGTACCAGGCACCGCCCCCGCCGGTGCAGCCACCGCCCGCTCCGCCGGCCGCGCCGCAGCCCGTGCGGCTCACGAAGGTGACGCTGACCAAGGAGGCGCCGTCGGTCTCCCTCACCAAGCAGGGCGGCGTCTCCGGCGCGATGCGGGTGAACCTGAGCTGGCAGATGCACAAGCAGTTCAAGGGCTGGGGGCGCAAGAGCGGGAAGCCGTCGGCGTTCCACTCCGACCTCGACCTCGACCTGTGCGCGCTGTTCGAACTCGCCGACGGCAGCAAGGGCGTGATCCAGGCGCTCGGCAACGCGTTCGGATCCCTCCACCAGCCCCCGTACCTGCACCTGGACGGTGACGACAGGACCGGCGGCTCCGAGTCCGGTGAGAACCTCACCATCAACCTGGACCACAAGCAGGCGTTCCGCAGGATCCTCATCTTCGTGACGATCTACGAAGGCGCCCGCAGTTTCGCCGGACTGCACGCGACCGTCACCCTCCAGCCGCTGAACGGCGCCCCGATCGACTTCTCGCTCGACGAGTGCACCGTGCCGTCGAACGTCTGCGCCCTCGCGCTCATCACCAACCAGGGCGGTGACCTGCTGGTGCAGCGCGAGGCGCGCTACCTGGTGCCGCAGCGCGGGGTGAGCCCGCAGCGCACGGTCGACTACGCCTACGGATGGGGCATGAACTGGACGCCCGGCCGTAAGTGACCCGGAGCGCGTGGAACCGGCCCTGACGGAGGCGCCGCTGTGCCACAGTGGCGCCCCGGAGCGGTGGATTCCGGGAGGTTTCCGCCGCGCTCCGTGAGGAGTCACAAGGGGTGAGGCCGTGCGGGTCGCCATGCTGTCCGGACCGGACGGGCCACGACGGCCGGACGCCTGGCACCGGGCCGCGGCCACGGTCGCCGATGTCGTCGAGCTGGTTACCGTCGGCTCGTTGAGCACTCCGCCGCTGCCGGGACTGCCGTTCGCCGGGCGCGACGAGCGGAGCCCGCACCGCTACGAGATCGAGGCCGCGCACGGGGGACGGAACCGTCCGGCCACCGCTGCCGTCGGGCAGCGGGTCACCGCGGGCCGCATGGAGGCGGTCCTCCGGGTCGAGACCTCGGAGTGCGGCGCGATCGACGTCCTGCACGGCCATGCCCCGGGTGCGGCAGGCCAGCTGCCGTGGCTGTCCAAGGTCACCGGTATCCCGTACGTCCTGTCCGAGCACGACCGCCGCTGGCTCGGCCACCCGACGCGGCCGCTCCCCGGACTGCTCGACCGGCGGCGCGCGGCCCGGCTGTACCGGGAGGCGGCCGCGATCCTGCCCGTCAGCGACCTACTGCTCGCCCGGCTCGGTGAACTCGGGCTCCCCGGCCGCCATCTGCTGGTGTCGCACCCCGTGGACACCGAGGCGCTGCCGGACGTTCCCGCCCGGGCGCGGATCCGCCAGGACCCGGTGCGCATCGTGGCCGCCGGCCCGCTCGTCGGGAACGAGGGCTGGGACGTACTGGCCGACGCCTTCGCCGAAGCGCTCGGCAAGGATGCGCGGTTACGGCTGCGGATCATCGGTGACGGGCCCGGGCTCGGCGCCGTCCGGGAACACCTCCGGCGCGCCGGGACCGGCGGCGCCGCCGTCCTCACCGGTGACCTCGGCCGGAAGGAGACCCTGCACGCCCTCGCGCACGCCGACCTCTTCGTGGACCCGCGGCACGTCAGCGGCTTCGGCACCACGGCACTCGACGCGCTGTGCTGCGGCACCCCGGTCGTCGGCAGCCGCACCGGCGCGTTGCCCGAACTCGTCGGTGGCGACGGCGGCATCCTCGTACCGCCCGCCGATCCGCACGCCCTGGCCCTCGCGCTGGTCGAGGCCGCCGCGGAACTGACGCGGCGGCAGCCCGCGGCGCTCGCGGACCGGACCCGGCGGCACTTCGGGCCGGACGCCGTCGGCGCGCGGCTGGCCGCCGTCTACACCGAGGCGTCGGGACGCGCGTAGGTCCTGCCCTTCCACGCCGCGCCCCGGCCGCGGTAGTGCTGCACCGCGGAATCGACGGTCATCAGCAGATACAGCGCCGCGGTGAAGGGGAGCAGCGGCGCCGGCCACAGCGGCTGCCGGTAGTAGCGCAGCATCGGCAGATAGGTCCCCGCCATCACCGCCCACGCGGCCGCGCCCAGAGCGCACAGCGGCCAGGCCCCCGCCGCCGCACCGCCCAGCGCCGCCAGCGGTGGCACCAGATAGACGAGGACGAGCCCGGCGACGGTCGCCGCCAGGACCGCCGGATTGTGCCGCAGCTGCGCGTAGGCGCTGCGCGAGACCATCCGCCACAGCTCGCCCAGGTCCGGGTACGGGCGCACGCTGTCCACCCGGTCCGCGAGCCCCAGCCAGATCCGGCCGCCGCCGCCCTTGACCGCGCGGGCCAGCGCGACATCGTCGATCACCGCGTGCCGGATCGACTCCGGCACCCGGGCCGCCTCGACGGCCGAGCGGCGGATCAGCACACAGCCGCCGGCCGCGGCGGCCGTCCTGCCGCCCGGACGGTTGATCCAGCGGAACGGGTACAGCTGGGCGAAGAAGTAGACGAACGCCGGGACGATCAGCCGTTCCCAGACCGTCTCCACGCGCAGCCGGGCCATTAGCGACACCATGTCGAGGTCCGCCGCCCGCGCCGCCGCCACCAGCGCACGCAGCGAATCCGGTTCGTGCGCGATGTCCGCGTCCGTGAGCAGCAGGTACTCCGCGCCGGTGCGCTCGGTGGCCAGCGCGATGCCGTGCCGTACGCCCCACAGTTTCCCGGTCCAGCCCGCCGGGAGCTCACCGGGCGAGTCCACCGTCAGCGGCAGCCCGCCGTGCAGCGCGCCGAGCGACCGGGCGGTCTCGCCGGTCCCGTCCGTGCTTCCGTCGTCGATGAGGAAGACCTCGGCCCGGCCCGGATAGTCCTGTGCCAGCAGCGAGGGCAGGCTCAGCGGCAGCACGGCCGCCTCGTCCCGGGCGGGCACGACGACGGCCACCGTCGGCCACGCGTCGGCCCCACCGCCCGGTCCCTTCTCCGGTCCCGGCAGCCGGACATCCGTCCGCCAGAAGAACCCCTGTGCCAGCAGCAGCCACACCCACGCCAGCAGCGACACCCCAGCGACCCACGTCAGCACCGTCACCTGCCGCAGTCTGCCGCAACCGCGCCACGGTGGGTCCGGACGCGCCCGGACCCCCCGTGCCCTGAGGGCCGCGGGCGGTCGTCGCATAAGGTGACCGGGTGAAGATCGCGCTGCTGGACTCCGGAATCGGCCTCC
Source organism: Streptomyces sp. SID13666 (assembly GCF_010548325.1). NCBI lineage: Bacteria > Bacillati > Actinomycetota > Actinomycetes > Kitasatosporales > Streptomycetaceae > Streptomyces > Streptomyces sp. SID13666. The sequence continues at coordinate 199,806 of NZ_JAAGLX010000012.1, forward strand.
TGGCGGCGGCCGCCGCACTGCACCGGCTGCGGCCCGACGCCGACCTCGTACTGTCCTCGGATCCCGACGGGATGCCGTGGGGCCCGCGCACCGCCGAGGACGTCACGGCGCATGCGCTGGACTGCGCGCGGGCGGCCGCGGAAACCCGCCCCGACGCGCTGATCGTCGCGTGCAACACCGCCTCCGTGCACGCGCTGGCCGCGCTGCGGGCGGAGCTGGAACCGGCCGTGCCGGTGATCGGTACGGTGCCCGCGATCAAGCCCGCCGCCGCGGGCGGCGGGGCGGTGGCCATCTGGGCCACGCCCGCGACGACCGGCAGCGCCTACCAGCGCCGGCTGATCGACGAGTTCGGCAACGGGGCGGCCGTGACGGAAGTGGCGTGCCCCGGGCTGGCGGACGCCGTCCAGCACGCCGACGACGCGGCGATCGACGCGGCCATCGCCGTCGCGGCGGCCCGTACGCCGCACGATGTGCGCGCCGTGGTCCTGGGCTGTACGCACTACGAGCTGGTGACCGAGCGGATCCGCGCCGCCGTCCAGCGGGCCGGCGGTCCTGCCGTCACCCTGCTCGGGTCGGCGGAGGCGGTCGCCGCCCAGGCGCTGCGCAGGCTCGGCGCGCTCCCCGAGCCGGCGGCGGAGCCGTCCGGCAGCCTGACGGTGATCCTCAGCGGCCGCCGGTCCGAGCTTCCCGCGTCCGCGCTGGCCTACCCGGAGGGCGCGGCGCTCGGAGCGGGCCGCATCCGCCTCAGCCCGTCGGCCTGAACCCGTCCCGCCCGGGTCCGTCCGGCCGGCGTTCATCCGCCCGCTTCATGAGGCTGCCGACTCGCCGGTAGCTGAGTAGGCTGCGGACCATGACGGAAGCTCCTCAGGGAGACGCGCCCGCGCCCCAGATCTGGCCCCCGGTCTGGACAGGACGCGCCCACAACCGCATGCAGTGGCTGCCCGCGGCCGCCGGCGCCGCCTGTATGGCGCTCGGGATCGAGCTGGCCGTGGAAGGCCCCTACACCTCGGGTCTGGCGCCGCTGGTCATGTCGGTGGTGGGCTGTGTGGCCGTCGGGCTGCTGGTGCTCTTCGGCACGGTCGCGTTCACCCATGTGCGGGTGACGGTGGACCGCGAAGGCCTCTACGTGCGCTGCGGCCACATCGGCGTACCGCGCCGCCGCATCCCCCTGGACCAGGTCAGCTCCGCGGACCTCGCCCCCCTCGTCAGCCCGCGCACGTGGGGCGGCTGGGGCTATCGCTGGCGGCCCGAGATGGGGACCGCGGTCGTCGTACGCCGCGGGCCGGGTGTGGTGCTGGTGCTGGGCAGCGGGCATGTCTTCACAGTGACGGTGGACGACGCCGAGGGTGCCGTGGCGGCGATCCGGCAGTGGGTCGGCCTGCGGCCGCGCAACGGCCTGCCGCCGGTTTCCTGACACGGGTCGTGGGCCGGGCCCTCCGGGGGAGGGGTCCGAAATCGTATATTTACGTGCCTGGCGGCCCACAAATACACGGCAGCATTTCGGACCCCTCCCCCTCCGGCCCCGTCCCCCTCACGTTCGCCCCTGATCCGGCCCGGCCCTCGGCTAGGGCGCGTGCCAGGCGTCGTGGGCCAGGCGGGACTTTCGAAACACGCCCTAGTCCGGCAACGGACGCGCCGCCGCCAGGCCCGCCAGGATGCCTGCCGCGGCGGTCACCACCGCGTAGCTGAGCACGTGGTCGACGGTGGCGAGCATGGAGAGCCCCGTCAGGGCGGCTCCGGCGGTCAGGACGACCGGGGTGGAGCGCGGGGAGCGCCACAGCGTGCACAGGACCCAGGCGAACGCCGCCCCGAGGAGGGCGAGGCCGGGAAAGCCCTGTTCCGCGGCGACCTGGAAGACGGCGGACTGGGGAGTGGGCGGTCCTTCGGTGGCCGCCAGTGCGCCGGCGCTCTCCACGCGGAAGCGGTCGGGGCCGACGCCGCGCACCGGGTGGTCCTCGGCCATTCCCACCGCGTCGCGCCACAGCTCGACCCGGGGCGCGGTCAGCTGTCCGGCGAGGGAGGCGGAGAGGCCGGACGGCAGGGTGTCGGTGGCCACAGCGTACGTTCCGCCGACCGCTATCGCGGTCGCCAGCGCGAACCCCACCAGGGCCAGCAGCCGACGGCGCATGTGCGAAGCGGCCAGGGAGCACAGCAGCACTCCGACGGACGCGGCGAACCCGGCCGTGGAGCCGAGGGCCAGCGCCAGCGCCCCGGCGCCGGCTCCGAGTGTGCGCAGCACCAGCCGCAGGGGCGGGGAGGGCGCGCTCCAGGCGGCGCAGCAGGCGGCGCCGGTGGCCAGGACCAGCAGCGCGGCGTCGGCGTTCGGGTAGCCCAGCGGCGGCGTATCGGCGGCGCCGGAGAGCCGGCCGGGCATCACCAGGGTCGCGACGACGATCGCGAGCGCCATGCCCGCCGGGGCCGCGACGGGCAGCAGGGCGCCCGCGATCCGGCCCGTCGCGTATCCGGCGGTCACCGCGAGAAGTGCCAGCAGCAGACCCTCGGGGCGGGCCGGACGGCCCGCCGCGGCGATCAGCGACCAGGTGGCGCAGCCGACGAGCACGGCGACGCCGAGCGCGTCGGTCCTGCTGCCCTGAACTCGTTCCTCCGGGCCGTCCCGGCCGTCCGCACGCATCGCTCCTGACGCCCCGCCGGTCGCCGTTCTCATCCCCCGGTACCCCCTGACGCCACCTGGACGCGACGGGGTGCCGTCGCCGTCCGGTCCCCGCGTAGGCGCTGTCCCGGTCACCGTAACGGCTCAGGTGGTGAGTTGTGGATATGTAGTGCAGGAACGATCCACCACTTGGTGGCCCTGGTGCTGGTGTGACGATCAGGGGCTCTCGCTAGGCTCGGGGGATGCCGATTCCCGAGTTCATCCGCGCTATCCGTGCCAAGGCGGGCAACACACTGCTGTTCATGCCCGGCGTCGTCATGGTGGTCTTCGACGACCGCGGCAGAGTGCTGCTGAACCGCCGCTCCGACACCGGGAACTGGGCGCTGATCGCCGGTATCCCCGAGCCGGGGGAGCAGCCCGCCGCGGCCGCGGTGCGGGAGATCCAGGAGGAGACCGCGGTGGTCGCCGTCGTCGAGCGGATCCTCGGTGTCTTCACCAACCAGGTGATCGAGTACCCCAACGGGCACCTCGCGCAGTACATGGACGTGGTGCTGCTGTGCCGCGCCGTCGGTGGCACGGCGAAGGTCAACGACGACGAGTCGCTCGACGTCGGCTGGTTCGCCCCCGACGCGCTGCCGGAACTCGCGCCGCTGCACCGCGAGCGCATCGCGCTCGCGCTCAAGAACGAACCGGCGGCCTGGTTCGTCCCGGCCCCGGACCCCGGTCCCCGCGAGCGCTGAGCACCCATGGCGCCACGCCACATCCGGTGGCGCCGAAGTGTGGGTGCGGCCGCCATCGGTCGGCGGGCGATCGCTGCCTAGCCTGCCCAGCATGACGCTGATCTCGCCTTCCGCCGTGGACCTCGGCGGCCGCACCGCACTCGTCACCGGGGCCGCCGGGGGCATCGGCCGGGCCTGCGCCCTGCGGCTGGCCGCCGCCGGGGCCAAGGTGCGGGCCGTCGACCGTGACGCCGACGGGCTCGCCGCGCTGCACGAGGAGGCCGCTGGCCGGCCCGGCTCCGTGGAGACCCTGCTGCTGGACCTCACCGATCTCGACGCCGCCGAGCAGGCCGCGGCCGGTACCGACATCCTGGTCAACAACGCCGGGCTGCAACTCGTCCGCCCCATCGAGGACTTCCCGCCCGATGTCTTCTCCACCGTTCTGCGCGTCATGCTGGAGGCGCCCTTCCGGCTGATCCGCGGGGCGCTGCCGCACATGTACGGGCAGGGCTGGGGCCGCATCGTCAACATCTCCTCCGTGCACGGGCTGCGGGCCTCCCCGTACAAGTCCGCGTACGTCTCCGCCAAGCACGGTCTCGAAGGGCTCTCCAAGACCGCCGCCCTGGAAGGCGCCCGGCACGGGGTGACCTCCAACTGCCTGTGCCCCGGCTATGTCCGCACCCCGCTCGTGGAGCGGCAGATCGCCGACCAGGCCGCCGCGCACGGCATCGCGCCCGAGCGCGTCGTGACCGAGATCCTGCTGGCGGACTCGGCCGTCAAACGGCTGGTGGAGCCGGCCGAGGTCGCGGAACTGGCCGCGTATCTCTGCACGGAACAGGCCTCCTTCATCACCGGCGCCTCCCTCACGATGGACGGTGGATGGACCGCCCACTGAACGCCGCTGGCGCCGGGGCCGGGCGGGCCGGTATGCCTGTGCCCATGAATGACGATCACCCGGCAGCCGACGAACCGGCCGAGGCCCCCTACCTGCGGCTCCTCGCGCGGGGCGCACCGGCCGAGGAGTACGAGCGCCCGGTGCTGCGGGCCCGCGCCGACGGCGCGCCCGTCACCCGGCTCGCGGAGCTCGAACGCGCCAAGCGGCTGGCCCTGCGGGTCCGGGACGAGCTGGAGGGGCGGCGGCGGCGCGAGGCGGAGCTGTCGGCGCTCTTCGCGACCGCGGGCGATCTGGCGGGGCTGCGTGATCTGGACGCCGTACTGCAGGCCATCGTGCAGCGGGCCCGCTCGCTGCTGGGCACCGACGTCGCCTACCTCACCCTCAACGACCCCCGCGCCGGGGACACCTACATGCGGGTCACCGAGGGCTCGGTGTCCGCCCGTTTCCAGAGCCTGCGGCTCGCGATGGGCGCCGGGCTCGGCGGGCTCGTCGCGCAGACCGCCATGCCGTACGTCACCGAGAGCTACTTCGACGACGAGCGGTTCCGGCACACCCACACCATCGACTCCGGGGTCCGTGACGAGGGCCTGGTCGCCATCCTCGGCGTGCCGCTCGCCCTGGGCAGCGGGGTCATCGGCGTGCTCTTCGCCGCCGACCGGCGGATCAGGGTCTTCGAACGCGAGCAGATCGCCCTGCTCGCCTCGCTCGCCTCCCTCGCGGCCGTCGCCATCGACACCGCCAACCTGCTGGAGGAGACCCGCTCGGCGCTCGACGGCCTCGGCGCCGCCAACGACACCATCCGCACGCACAGCGCCGTCCTGGAACGGGCCTCCGAGGTCCACGACCGGCTCACCGAGCTGGTGCTGCGCGGCGGCGGGGTCGACGACGTGGCCGCCGCCGTCGCCGAAGTGCTCTCCGGCACGGTCCGGGTCACCGGAACCGGTACCGGCGGCGAGCCGGTGCCCGCCGCCCTCGCGGCCGCCGTCGCCCGCTCCCGGGCCGACGGCCACGCGGTGCGCGAGGGCGACACCTGGACCGCCGCCGTCACCGCGGGCGGCGAGCTCCTCGGCGCCGTCCTGCTGCTCGG